>JBPCXR010000225.1:0-23443 GCA_051027215.1 Pseudomonadales bacterium
GCTGTGGCGTTACCGCGTCGCTCTCGTCTGGCAGCTGTTGCCAGACGTCGAGTAGCTGATCGTGCACCCGCTGCCGCGCAGCGGGTGAGGGTTCCGGTCTAGGGCCGGAACGAGCCAGCAATTGTGCGATGTCTTTGTCGCCTGACTCGGAGTTCATGAGTTCACCTTCAGTTCCTGTTGCATATTGATGTAGCAATCGCGGAAAGCGCTTCGTGCGCGCGCCAGCAGCGACTGTACGATGACTACCGTGACGCCGAATCGATCGGCGATTTCCTGCACGGTCAGGCCCTCAATGTACTTCCACTCCAGTGCTCTTCCGTATTTGTCGGGGAGGTAGTCCAGGGTCAGGTGTACCAAGCGTTCCGTGTCGAGATCTTCGCCATAGTCAGCGCTCACTGCGCTCGCGGACTCCAGAACAGCTTTGATCCCCGGATGATCGTCGAAGCTGACGACGCGGGCTTGCTTGACGCCGTCTTTACGCATCCAGCCGCTGATCTCGTTGCGGCAAATTTGACAGAGCCAGGTATGCAGGCTTGCTTCACCTCGATACTGAGCCAGGGCTTTGAGTCCTTTAGTCAAAGTTTCTTGCACGATGTCTTCAGACAATGCCGCGTCCGACAACCTCGACATAGCAAAACGATATAAGCGTGGGAAGTAGGCATTGAAGAAGGCCTCGAAGGCCCGTCGATCCTGGGCCAGCATGCGCTGTACCAGGGCGGCGTCTTCGGCGTGAAGTGGCAACTGAGTTGGGTCTGACAACGTTGGGTCTGACAACGGCAAATCCTCGACCGGTTGAATTGCTTTGACGCGATTGCCTGGTGAAATCAATCGTCAGCTTACAGCCCTCTTACGTATGTTGCTGGGCGGTGATTGGACGTCGTTGGCGCTGGGAATCAATCGCGATTGATTTCTGGCCTTGGCCGCATCGAACACCTGTGACAAAACTGTAGCAATCCCATGTTCGAGCAGCTTACTGCCCAGTCTGCGACCGAAAACGCCAGCCTGGCGACCCTCGTCTATGTGATGCTGATGTCTTTTGTGCTGTCGACAACACTCGCCTTCGTCTATCAGAAGACCTTCCGTGGCTTGTCCTATTCCAGAAACTTCGTGCAATCGGTCATTCTGATCTCGCTCATCGCGGCCATGGTCATTCAATCGGTGGGCGATAGCCTGGCCCGAGGCATCGGGATCATGGCCGCAATGGCCATCATTCGGTTCCGCACAAATTTTAAAGACCCGAGGGACACACTCTTCCTGTTTGCTGGTCTTGCGACGGGTATCTCGTGCGGCGCCTACGCCTTTGGCGTTGCCTTGGTAGGTACCCTGGGTTTTTCTACCGCAGCATTGTTGCTGCACTACTCACCGTTAGGTCCGAACGCCTACTTCGACGGCATGCTGCGCTTCAACATGTTGGCTGAGGGTGGCGATCGTGAGGCCATGGAACGGGTCATGCATAGGCACTGCAAGGCGTTTTCCTTAATTACCCTGCGTGAGATGGCCCAAACGCAACGCATCGACTATGCCTATCACACCAAGCTGCGGCGCGGCGCAACGTACGATGCGCTGCTGGCTGAGCTTAGTCGTTTATCTAGCGTGCAAGGCGTGAACGTGATGATGCAAGAAGCCACGGTGGATCTCTAATCATGGTCTACGGCTTTTCCCGCTCCATTCTTGCGCTCGCCTGGATTGCGGCATTTGCGGGGGTGGCGGGGTTGTCATGGCACAACGGAACAAACGCGCATCACTTTTACGGTATCGCTGACGATCTGGAGCAGACCATCCGTTTTGCGGCACCGGTCGACCTCATTGCCTATCGTCAAGTCGCCGGGCAGTTGGTGGTGCAAGGAGAGGTGATAGTCGAGGTCGCGCAACCAGAGCTGGAAGCGCAAATACGCATGCTAGATGAGCAGGTGTTGGCGCTGGAGCTAAGCAATCGCGAATCTAGAGCTTCGATCAAAGCGCAAATCATCGAGTTAGAGGCCGACGGTCAAGCGGCATTGGCGACGGTGCGCGCAGAACGACAGGAACTATTGCAGCGCCAGCGTGCCAACCGGTCTTTTCTGGCTGATGCAAGTACTGACGACCCTTTTGCGTTGGCGATCGGCAGTTTACAGATGCGTGAGCGAGCAATGCGACGCAGTACTGCAGCCAGGGTTGACGATCTGAACTCACAACTGGCTCAGGCGAAAAGGCCGCTAGACGCCCAGATCGATGAACTGCGCAAGCAACAGCAGGAACTGCTGCGCAAGCGCGAAGCGCTAACGGTACGAGCCAATGCCGATGGGCGGGTGGGTAGCCAACTGTTTCAGCTTGGCGATCGCATACCGCCGTTCGAGCCAATCATGACAGTGCATGGCATGCGTCCTACTTTTGTCAAAGGTTTCATTCACGAACAAGTGTTCAACGATGTGCAGATTGCTCAGACCGTGTGGGTGCGTTCTGCCGCGCAGCAAAGTGGGGACTGGTACCCCGCCGTTATTGAGAGCCTTGGATCACGCATTGTGGAATTTCCACTGCGACTAAAAGTTAATCCCATGGCTCAGGCATGGGGTCGAGAAGTGATCCTTAAGCTGCAGGCCCAGCACCAACTACTGCTGGGTGAAAAAGTAGAAATTCAACTCGCCGAGCCCTTTACTCATTGGCGCCAGGTCGTCGCGCTACGGGAGACCTTGCAATGAACTTAAAACAACATTCTGGCACAAGCAGCTGGCTGGCCGGGCTTGCCGGTGCCTTGCTCTGCACGACGGCGCAGGCAGCGCAAGACGATATGATTACAGCCTATTTGGCAGCGGGTACCCTGCAATCTGAATCAGAGTACATGCAACGTCTGCCAGATGCTGCTGTCACCAGCTGGTTGGATGACAGTGAGCTGCGGGTCACCCCGGAAGTTGACTCTGACAGTCTCTGGACTCAAACATACAGTGTGCGCGCGCGACCTATCGGCCGAAAAGAACGCGTCGCTAACAGGCGACTGTCTAGGCTCGATAACCAGATGATCATGATCGAGATGCAGCAGTCTCAGAATGAGCTATTGGCGGATCGCTATCACCAGCTCCTAGATCTGGCTGCGCTAGAGGTAATCAGCGCATTGTCTGAGCGCTCCAAGCGATTGGACGAAACTGAACTCGCGCAACAACGTTTGTTGAGCGCTAGAGCGGCTGGTAACAGCAATCGTCTGCAGCGCGCGGTGTTGGATCTGGAACTGCGCGAGAGCACTGTGGCACAGGAGACGGCTCACTTGAAGTCATTGCGCGCGACCACCGTTGGCAATCTGCTCGCGGTAGCTGAGGACCCACGTGGACTGAGCGATCGCTTGCTTTCCCCGGCGCTGATCGAGCGACGAGTGCAGCAAATCAAGGACGCTCGAGATATTCGTGTACAGCATCGCCAATTGGAGCTGGATCGCGCCCAGGAACAGCTTGCGATAACCAAAGCGCAAAGAGGCTTTGGTCTGAGCTTGTTGGAGCTGAGTTTCGAGAACAAGGGGATCGATAGCTACAACATGACCGTGGGTTTTCGCTTGCCCGCGCTGCGCGGCTCTGCAGAGCTGTCGCGTAGAGCGCGAGAAATCATTCGAGCGGAGCAACAGGCATTCCTTGCCCAGCAACTGGCGAGTTCCCAGTGGCTTAGGCATAAACAAGCAGTGCAGCGCTTGCACTTGCAGTTCGAAATAGGCCAAAGAGCGTATGGCCAATCTACCCAGCGCCGAGGAGCCGGAACTCTTGATGCCCAGGCTCAGATGCTGCAGGTACGACACGAGCTGATGCTGGTGGAGTCCATGGTCACGGCGCATGTGGGCATGGCCAGAGAATTGGTCGATCTGTTGGCGCAATGGGGTAGGTTGGATGATCTGCCAGTGCGCAATTGGCTGGGAGCGGACCGATGATTGCTGAACATCCCGCCGGTTTGCTCCAGACTTTGCCGCCGGTGATCGAACGGCATGAGCTGAAGTACATGGTGCCCCATCATCTGATTGAGCCAATCAGTGTATTTCTCGAACCGTATTGCGCGCTAGATTCGCACTCCCAAGCTCAGTCTGATGGTTTCTATTCGGTGAATAGTCTGTATTTCGACACGCCAGGATTGCGCTTCTTAAAGCAACGCATGGGGGGCGTTGACCGACGCTTCAACATGCGGATGCGTGCTTATGCTGACGGTAGCGAAGGGCCGTACTTTGCAGAGGTCAAGTACAAGACGCCGACGAGCGTTAAAAAGTTTCGCTCAACGTTTAATTCGGCGGTCTGGCCGGATGAAATGGCGGCTCGATGTCCCCGGGATCGAGCACTGACGGAATTCGTCTCTGCTGACAAGGAAGCCATAAGTCGGGAGTTGTTCTTGCGTTTGGCAACCGCCTACGCCATTGAGCCGAAGATATTTACCTGCTACCGGCGCCGCGCGTTTTTTTCCCGTCTAGATGACTATGCTCGAGTCACCTTCGATATTGATATGCGCTTTCGTGCACAGGAGTATCTATATTGTGCTGAACCTTTTTCTTTGCGTCCCGATGCCAATTGTCAGAACTATGATGCACAAACTATTTATGCGGATGAAGCCATTGATTCGGCGAACGTGGTGTTGGAACTGAAAGCGGAGATCGGATCAATTCCGGTGTGGATGCTGGAGCTGATCCGCCGCTTTGAGCTGAAGCAGGTCGGCTTTTCGAAGTACATGCAAAGCTCGCTCGCCCATCACTGGGACAACGGTTTCGATTACATGAATCGGGACCGCTGTGAAGCAGCGCTGGCCAGCGCCCGGTACTAGCGCGCTACTCCCCAACCTCTGGGTCTGCTATGTTGCTGCTTCTGGGCATTCACTTGAAGATTGAGGAGACGGCTGGTGAGCGAAGGGCAAACCTTGAAGGGTAAGGTGGCAGTGGTGACGGGCGCGAGCCGCGGCATCGGTAAGGGCATTGCCCTGGCGCTAGGTGAGCAAGGCTGCAAAGTCTTCGTCACGGGCAGAACCACGGGGCCGGGTGAGCGCACCATCGACACGGCCGCTAGGGAAATCACCGAAGCGGGTGGCGAAGGCATTGCCATTCAGTGCGATCATGGGGATGACGCGCAAATCGAAACGTTGTTTGCCAAGGTCGCCGAGCAAACAGACCACATCGACTATCTGGTGAACAATGTCTACAAGATACCGAGTCCTCCGGCATGGGGCGGCGGTTACTGGGACCATCCGATACAGGTTTGGGATGACCAGGTCGGCATTGGCCTGCGTGCCCATTATGTTGCCAGCTGGCATGCGGCTAAGCTCATGTTCGCCGCACCTTCAGGTGGTGCAGTGCTGAACGTCTCCTCGCCGGGTGGCCAGAGCTATCACTTTTCCTGTTCCTATGGCGCCGGTAAGGCAGGTCTCGATCGACTGACCGCAGACATGGCGATTGAGTTGGAGCCGAAGGGCATTGCGGCCTGTGTGTTGTATCCCGGCTCGGTGGCAACCGAGTTCATACAAGATGCTGCGAAGACTCAAGACATCGATCTGTCCCAAGCACAGTCGCCCCAGTTTGTCGGGCGCTGCGCGGTGAAGTTGTTGCAGGCGAACGACCTCATGAGCCGCACGGGCACGATTCAGTGGGTCGAAGACCTGGCAGAAGAGTTTGACGTCTATGAAGCGGATGGCAGCCGACCACCGCGCTATGCTCAGCGAGCAGGCTCAAAGGCCTGATTCAGTAAGCGTCGCGGTGCTCTGGGTGCCGCGGCGTCCAATTCTGCAGCCAGGCAGGCTCAGCAAGTAGAGTTGTCCGCGGGTTGATCTTGTATTCCCGCGGGTACCAGCCGCTGCCAGACAGGTCGCCCGATTTAATGCGAAGCAGCGCCGCTTGTAGGTCCAGCACATCTGCCATGGCCAGTTTTGGCACACCGGGCGGCGCTACTCGGTGTGCGCCTAGTACCACGGTTCCGTCTGCTGCTGCTGCAAGTACAGTCTCCGCACCCTGCAAGTAATCACCCATGCCGCTGTTAGGCAAAAAGGCAAACAGCGGTCCCGGGTAGATGAAGTCACCACTGAATAGCATGCCGTTGTCGAGATCTAACAGCGAGATGGAATCTTCCGTATGGCCCGGCGTGTAGAGCACGAGTAAAGATCGATCGCCGAGGGATAAGGTAGAGCCTGGTGGTAGCCATTCGGTTACGGTTAGCGTTGGCGCAACGATGTCCTCTGCAGCGCCCAGGTGTTCTTGCCAGGTCAGTGTTAGCTGATCGTCTTCTGCGCGAGCTCGTAAGTACGGCAAATCGACGACTGCAACGCGCTCGAACGTCACCTGATTGCCGGTGTGGTCGTAGTGAAAATGCGAGGGAACAAAAGTAATCGGTTGCTCGGTTAAGGATTCAGCTACGGCTCTGATGTCGCGCAAGCCGGGGCCGGCGTCGAACAGTAGGGCTCGTTCGCTGCCAATGATCAGATAGCTGTAATTCTGTTGTGCGTAGCGCGGCTCCCCGATAGCGAAAGTATGAGCATCCAGGCGCTCAACGGTGAAGTAGTCGTCGTGCCAGACAACATTCGGTCCCTCGTCTGTGGCCTCGAGCAGCGCAGGAGCCTCTCCTGCTGAGAGGGCGTAGATAAGTAGCCGATGCCGCTGCCACACTGCGACAGTGGCAATGAGGCTCAGGCAAACTATGGCGATGAGCAGTTTTCGCAAGCAATCCTCCTAGTTCTGATCCAGATACTCACTAAGCCCATAGCCCACCAGCTCGCCATCTAAGGTGTACTCGGTCATACCTTCGCCCACGTGGGTGTGGGTGCCTTTGCGCCGATTGCGCAGCGGAATGAATCCCATAACGCGCCCCTCGAGCACTCGCTGGCGACCGTCCGCCAAGCTCAGCTCAGCGTGCAGGGATCGATGGTAGCGGGTCCCCGGTTCGTACTCGGTACTGAGTTGGGTTTTTTCAATACGAATTAGTTCTTGCCCCTCGTGGAACAAGCCACCACCTTCACCCTGGCCGTTTGTGCGCACGATCACGCCGAGATCGTCGCTAAAGTTGCCGGTGATCCAGCGATAGGAAGGCGTGGCTTGCCAGTACCGCGGCCCCCACGAATGGTCTCGCAGACCCCAACCGCTGAAGTTCAAAGGTTCACCATTGAGCTCAATGCTACCGGCAACGCGCATGTGTTGCTCAGTGTGGGCGCGGGCGAACTGGTTATCATCGTCTGGATCACCCACGTGGCCGTACATGGGACCGACTGCGTCATGTAGCAGATCAATCACCAGTGATTGTTTGGGATTTTCTTTGAACGCTGCGCTGGGATTGCTCATAGCCCTTGGGTCTGTTAGAAAAACCGCGTCGCCTTCAAAGCGCGTGCGTACCTGCTCTGCGGGCTTGAGCACGTCGATCTGTAGCCCGCCAGCATTCCAGCCATCGTTGTGGTCGATGCCGGGCTTGGCGTAGTTGAACACGGCGGAGCCGTCGGGATTCCAGACAATCACCGTCATCTCTGCGTAGCCTTCGTTGGCGCGGTTACCGATGCGAACAAAGCCGCCGCGATTCTGTGCTCGGTCGAAAAAGTTAAAGTAGACCGATTCGTTGAAGTTCGTTTCCGGACCAAGCTCATGAGTGTAGTCGTCCTCCGGCTTTAGATTTCCGTAGATGCGAATGCCGTTGTTCGTGGTTTGCATTGCCTTGGCTCCAGATGAAGGGGCTGAGATGTCCCGCTCGATGGTACTACGATGGCGACATCAACGTGTTATCACGAGCTGTGGCGGAAGCTTCGGGTGGTTCTGGGGCTGCACATCGGCAATAATTTGTACGTGGTGATTCGGTGCAATACCGGCACCGCGTCTCCAATTAGCGTCCTTTATGGGGGTGAGACATGTCTGAACAGATTGCTTTAGTAACTGGCGCTGCTACAGGTATCGGCGCTGCGGTGGCAACTCAGCTTGCCGGGCTTGGAATCAAGGTGGCTATCTGCGATGTGAACGCTCGCGATGGCGAACCCTTGGCCGCCGAGCTTGGCGGTGAGTTTGTTCATTGCGATGTAACTTCACTAAGCAGCGTTGAGGCCGCGGTGGATACCTGTATCAAGAAGCTCGGCGTTCCGGATTACGTGCATCTAAATGCGGGCATCATGACGGTACCGACCGGTGATCCCTATTTGGCGATTGAAGACGTCTCCGAAGCTCAATATCGAAAGATTGTTGGTGTGAATCTGGACGGCGTGTTCCATGGCATGAAGATCTTGCTGCCTAAGCTACGTGAGAAGGGCGGAGCAGTAACGATTACCGCGTCAACGGCGGGATTGAGCATTGTGCCCGTTGATCCGATGTATACGGCAACCAAATATGCGCTGATCGGTTTTGGGCGTGCGGTCGCGGCGGCCAACGCTGATTCCAATGTGCGCATCAACGTGATTTGCCCCGGCGTTGTCGATACTCAAATCGTACCGGACGACTACAAAAAGCCGGAGTTCGGCATGATGCCCAGAGAGGTAATGGCCAACGAGATCGTCGATCTACTGCAACGGGGTGCAAACGGCGAGGTGCGAGTAAAAACTCGCGCAGAGCGGCCGGCGTTTACCGTCGAGCCGCCGGATTTGTCTTAGCGCTATTGCTTTGGCGTCCTAGGAGTAACGATTCCAAGTGATGACTTCTTCCACAGGCTTGCGTTTCACCGGCATGAACTTACGGTCTGCGTATCCGACAGCAATGTAAACAAATAGGTGCAGATCCTCGGGCACATTACACAACTCGCGAATTTCTGGTTCTGCCTGGGCTGGGAAGGTGGTGAAGCAGGTGCCAACCCCAAGTGAACGCGCGGCAACAATCAGGTTTTGCGCCGCCGGATAGATGGTCGAATGCATGAAACTTTCTTGGGGGTCTTGGGGCGGGTATACCTTGCGCGCCATGCCAACGATCCAAGCGGGGACTTGGGCGAAATTTTTCGCCAGATGTTCAGCGCCCTTTAGCATGCGTTCTTCTACGCCATCACGCCCGGCAGGCCTGTTTGCAAAAAAGGGCGCCATTCCCGCTAATACTTTTTCGCCCACTGGCCCTTTAATGGCAGGATCATCAATGACCAGAAACTCCCAGCCCTGGCTGTTACCCGGGTTAGAGGCCCTGGTGGCCGCATAGATCAACTTTTCTAGCACAGCTTTTGGCACCGGTTCGTCTTTGAAGTACCGCATGGCAGTACAGGTTTCCATGGCTTCAATCACATCCATTGCTAACTCCTTGTTGGTTCGGTGACAGTAAGGCCGATCAAGCCTTCGCTCGTGCGCGAGCTAGGGCTTCTCGAGCGGTGCAGCGTTGTTGCCAGTTGGCTAGTTGTGGGTACGGTTCGAATTCCTCGCCGACCATCTCGGCGAAAGTCAGCACGCTGGCGACGTTCAGGTCAGCAGCGGTAAATCTATCGCCAAGAAGATATTCGCGATCTGCGAGGTGGTCATTCAGAACCGTGAACTGAGGCGCGAGCGCTTGTATGTTTTCGGAGACCAGCCCAGGGTCCTTGTCCAGCTCGAACATGCCAAAGTGATGGAACAGCGCTTGCAGCAGCGTCTTTTCGAGCTCGGTCATAGCCCAGAAGCTCCACTGGGTCATCAGCGCATCTTCTTCGAGGTCTTTGGGCGCTAACGCACCGCCCGCTTTCTTCGCCAGATACAGATTGATCGCCATGGATTCCCAAAGGCGGAATTCACCATCGACAATGCTCGGTACTCGGCGATTTGGGTTGATCTTTTCATATCCAGGCTGCTTCGTCCCCTCAGCGAAGGTGATGGGATCATGCGTGTAGTCCAGACTAAGCTCTTCTGCCATCCATAAGGCACGTATGGCGCGACTGCCGGACTGGCCGTAGATTGTGAGTGCCATGGGTGATGCTCCTGTGGGTAGATAAGCTGAAGATGAATTGAACAGGGCTCATTCGGCTGCCAGTCGTTGGGCGCCGATTTCGGTGGCGAGCTGCATGATGTGCCGATTGCCACGATGCCAGAGTACGTTCAGTGTTACTGCGGTGATTTTCCAGCCATCGGCGGTTCGAGCTAACTGATCATCGTAGTATCCACCAAGAGCGTAATCGTTGCTGCCTTGATCGGTAATAAGAAAGTGCTCTGCTTGCATATACATGCGACAACGCGCTTTAGCGCCGGAGACATCAACCAGAGGATTGCTCATAGAGTGCTGGGTTGCATCCAGCCCGGTAAACAGCACTTTTACGTTCGTCACCCAGTCATCGGCCAGCATGCTGCTGGCAGCGGCACCGCTGTATGAAGAGAAGTCCACGTGGATCTCGTCTGCGAATATGCTTCGATATAGCGCCCAGTCGCGAGTGTCGATGCCGTAGGCGTACTCATACACTTTTCGGGTGATCGCATTAAAATCATCGGAGTTCGTTTGTGTCATCTTCTTCTCGGTAGTGCGTCGAGCGCTGCGCCGCTAACTCAGCAGCACCGGTGCAAGTTCTGCATAGGTGCCGGGAACTAGCTCGGTGAGTTGTACTCGGTCCACGCCTGCGCTCCCCAGTTCTCGCAATGCTTGTGCGACATCTTCCGGCGCGCCCATGAAGCGACTCAAATAGCCGTTGCCTAAAGATTCTTTGAGCCCCTGCACCATGGCTTCCTGGCCGGCGGCAACGAGAATAAAGATGCCGATAGGCACGTCTTTTCGTACCTTGCGCACGCGCTCGATATTGCCGAGCACTTCGTCCTCGCTGACGCTGGCCATGATGGCAAAATCCAGATGCCCGACCCGGGTAGCTCGGGCGCTGGCTTTGATTTCTATGCGATCGACGATGGGTGTGACCTCTCTCAGCCCCCTCGGACCACCCGCTGAGCCAATAAGAGGCGGTGGCGAGTCACAGGTGGTTAAACGATTGTCACCGCCGATGTCGATCTGGTAATGCTCGCCGTTAAAGGTGCATTGGCCGGTAGAAAGCAGTGCTCGAGCGATTTGCAGCGCCTCTACGTAGCGCGTGATCCGCTCTGCGGGTTCAGGATAGCGCCAGCCGATGGCTTCGATCTCATCCTGAGCCCAGCCTGCGCCAAGGCCGGCTTCGAAGCGCCCGTTAGAGGCTTGTTGGAGCGCCAATGCGGCCTGGGCGAACTCTACCGGCGAGCGGAACAAGTTGTTGCAGAAGGAGGTGGTGATCTTAATCGACTCAGTGGCGCAGGCCATTTGGGTGGCGGTGACAAACACATGGGGATAACGGCTGGCGTTGACCCAGAAGTGATCAGAGGCACAGACTCCATGCCAGCCCTCTGCTTCTTTCTCACGGGCCCAGTCGTCGGGCCGAGCACCGACGTTTACTGGGAAATTCGGAAAAAACTCCACGGCCGCCCCTCAAGCTGTGTTATCCGAACTGTAAACGCTTGCGGCCTAAAAAAGTACATGTAACAGTCCATTGGGTTAGCCGCTCAGGAGACGAAAGATGAAAATAGGGGCAGTGTTTCCGCATCAGGAAATCGGTGATGATCCGCTGGTCATTCGTGATTGGGCCCAGGCGGCGGAAGAAATTGGGTACTCACACCTCTTGGTCTACGACCACGTCATTGGCGCCGTGCATGAAAATCGTGAACCAGCGCTATGGGGGCCGTATTCCGAGCAGGATGCCTTTCATGAGCCAATGGTGCTGTTCGGATATTTTGCTGCTTGTACAAAGCGGGTTGAACTCGTCACCGGTATCTTAATCCTGCCGCAACGGCAGACCGTACTGGCAGCAAAGCAAGCAGCGCAGATCGATATCCTTTCGAATCAGCGGCTACGGCTGGGTGTAGGTACCGGTTGGAACTATGTGGAATACGATGCGTTAAACGAGAACTTCGCAAATCGTGGCCAGCGCCAGGAGGAGCAGATTGCACTGATGCGCAAGCTTTGGACTGAGCCGGTGCTTGACTACAGCGGCGAGCACCATCGAATCGATCGCGCAGGATTCAAACCGTTGCCGAAACGCCAGATTCCCATCTGGTTTGGTGGCTTTGCGCCGGTGGCGTTCCGGCGTGCGGCGAAGATAGGCGACGGCTTTATATTCGGTGGTGGTCATAAGCAGAACCTGGAAGCGCTTGGGTTGTTGCGCGGCGAGCTGGAAAAGCAGCATCGCAGCGCCGCAGACTTTGGCCTGGAAGCGTTGCTTAACTTCCAGTCAGGGCCCGACCGTTGGCGTGGCGAAATCCAGGACTGGCAGGCTGAAGGCGCTGCCTACGTCGCCATGCGGGCTCAGGCCCTTCGGGGTCAGGGCGGTGGACTGGCAACCCCCCAGGAGCATATTGATGTACTGACCACCTACTGGGACGCGGTGGGAGACTTGGCAAGTTGAGTGAAGGAGCCTCTGATCTGCCTAAGCGCATTGACTTTTACTGGGACCTTGGGAGCACCAACACCTATTTCGCGCTGAAGCTCATTCAACCGATCGCCGCTAAATATAAAGCCGCCGTTCACTGGCACCCGTTTAATCTGGGGTACGTGTTCCGTTCCAACAACTACGAGCTGATGCAGGAGCCAAAGGCGAAGCTCAATAACCGCTTGGACGACTTACATCGCTGGGCGAAGAAGTACCAGCTGCCCTTTAAGCGCCCGACCAACTTCCCGATGAAAACCGCCCGCGCCCTGCGCGGGGCATTGGCGATGCGCAGCTGGGATTTAGAGTTGCCCTATATTGAAGCGATTTTTGCTGAGTACTGGGAACAAGATAACGGCGCCATTGGTGACTACAGCGAGTTGCGTAAGGTTGCCGCGCGCTTAGGTGTTGATGCCGACGAATTCGAGCGCTTGAGCGAGAGCGACGAGGTTCGACAGGCGCTCATCAGTTCTACCGATTCAGCGCGGGCACGCGGTGTGTTCGGCGCGCCCTCGATTATCATTGGCAATGAGCTCTATTGGGGCAAGGATCGCATGGAGTTTGTAGAGGACCAGCTTGCGGGTCTATCCTGAGACTCATACATAGCGGACGCGACGATTGTTATGTTAGACGTTACTGCCTCCGGGCAAGCCTGTGGCGCTTCGATTACCGGCGTGGATTTATCGACGCCGCTGCCGGACGAGACGATCCGGGAAATCCGCAAGCTTTGGTTAACTCACCACGTTCTGGCGTTTCCCGATCAACGGTTAAGTGACGCCGATCTTGTTCGCGTCACTGGCTATTTTGGACCTGTTGGCGATGATCCGTTTTTTCTCCCCATAGATAACAGCTCGCCCGTGGTGGCGCTAACCCGGCGGGCAGATGAAGTGGCGCCGGTGTTCGCCGAAACCTGGCACACAGATTGGAGCTTTAAGACTGACCCACCTATTGGCACTTGTTTATACAGCTTGACCGTGCCCCCAGTCGGTGGCGACACCAGTTTCGTTAACCAGCACAAAGTCCTGGCAGAAATGCCAAACGCGCTGCGCGGCAAATTAGAGGGCAGGATCGCTCTGCACTCAGCGGCTTTGGCCTATGCGCCGGACGGCACGTATGGCGATCGGGATTCGGAAGCCGATCGCAGCATGAAAATCGTCACTTCTGAAAAGGCGCGGGATGTGAACGCTCATCCGCTTATACGACAACACCCGGAAACAGGCGAAGAAACGCTGTACGGAACGCTAGGTTATATCATTGGCATTGAGGGCATGAGCGACGACGAGGCGAAACCCTTGTTGCTCGAGCTGTACCAGTGGCAGATCCGGGAAGAGTTTCAGTACATCCACAAGTGGCGAGAGCACATGCTGGTCATGTGGGATAATCGCAGTGTTTTACATCGAGCCAACGGCGGCTACGACGGTTACGCACGAGAGCTACACCGGATAACCATCGCCAATGATCCGCATCTCTATCTGACTGGCTCCAGCTAATAGCAAGCAACGTCGTCGAAATCTCTTGGCAGGGCGATACTTCAGGTAGGTTCAACAGGTACCAGACCTGGTTGTTGCGTATGATGCGTGCAGCACTGAGCAATGGCGGAGGGACGAGTGGATTCTACAGGTCACAAGGCAAGCGGCTGGCTGGCGGTGATAGCCGTAGTTTTTGGATTGCTGGCTGGTTGCGCCAATCCGAGTGCGCAGCCTGGGCAGAACGAAGCCCAGCCTGGCGATGCTACGTTGGAGCAAATCCAAGCCATCCATAACAAAGCGCTAGTGGTGGATGCTCACGCAGATATTGAGATTCCCGGAAAACCCTCCAGGTACGCGGGCGCGGATGGCTTGTCGAAAGTCGAGCCGGCGAAAATGCATTCCGGTGGTGTAGATGCTGTGGTGATGGCGGTTGCGGTGGGGCCCGGACCACGCAACGCAGAAGGCTATGCGGCTGCACGAGCCATCGCCCAGGTGAAATTGGCGGCCGTAAACGCGCTCACTGAAGATCCGCAAAACAATGTGGTGTTAGTGAAGAGCGCGGAAGCCTTGGTGCGCGCCCATAACAACGATCAGGGCGCACTGATCCTAGGTCTGCAGAACGCCCGTATGTTGGGGACAGACGTTGCCGCCCTAGATGAGTACTACGCGCGCGGCGTTCGGGTCTTCGCCTTAACCCACATGGGCCACAACGACTTTGCCGACTCGTCGCGTCCCCTGTTTATCGGCGAGAAGGGTACCTACGAGGTGGAGGCAGAGCATGGTGGTCTGTCTGAGCTTGGTATTGCGGCGATCAATCGCCTCAATGCGCTCGGCGCAGTGATCGACGTCTCCCAGCTGTCCAAGCAAGCCACGCTACAGGTACTTGATCTGTCCACGGCCCCGGTCATTGCCAGCCATTCTAACGTTCAGGCATTGTCTGACGTGCGCCGAAATCTGTCTGATGAAGAGATCGATCGTATTGGCGCCAATGGCGGCGTCATTCATATCTCTGCGTTCAAAGGCTACCTGTTTGATTCTAACGACAAGCGACTCGATGCGGATATTCGAGCCGCTCGGCGTGTGGCTGGCATTGCCGAAGACTATGACTACCCGTTCGAACTGTATTGGGAGATTCCAGATTCGCTGATTCAACGGACCTTTATCAGCACCGTCAGCAATCTGCTTGGACCAGGCAGCGTTGACGATATGCTCAACCACATCGACTATGTAGTCGACCGCATTGGCGTTGAGCATGTCGGCATCGGTAACGATTTCAATCATGGCAGTGGCATTGCCGGCTACAACGACGCCAGTGAGGCCATGAATGTAACGGCCGCTTTGCTCAAGCGTGGCTACAGTGCGCAAGATGTTGAGAAAATCTGGGGCGGGAACTTCTTGCGAGTCTTTCGCTTGGCGGCAGAGTAACCTACGGGGAATTAAGTGAGAGAACGGGAGGCCTAACAGATGTGGGGAAAACGACTACTCGTCACGTTCGTCATATTCGGATTGCTCGTCGGCGGCTACGTGATGTATATGCGGCTGATGGTCAATCCGCGGATTAGTGAGCAGATTCGCACTGAACCGGAAAGCGCGGCCGCAGCGCGGGCGATGCTCCTGATATTCGCTGATGGCAGAGAAATTCCGGTGAACTATCTGTGGGAAGGCAACCAGGTGTTTGCTGGTGCTGATGGTCGCTGGTGGCGTGCATTTCGATCGGGACCGACTCCCGTAACGCTCGTTATAAAAGGGGAGACTTATGCAGGCCAGGCGACAGTCGAACTGAATGATCAGAGCTACGTCGACGATGTCTTCAGCCGGCTGCGACCCACTGCGCCCGAATGGTTGCCAGATTGGGCGAATGGCAAGTTGGTCATTGTAACTTTGGATGAACAGTGAAACAGCTGCAGCATCGCGCCTTACTGCTGGATAGTAACGAGTGTACGCAGTCGTGGAGCTAGCTCGGTTCGTCGATGAGGTTCGGACCTTTCTAGACGAGAAGTTAAGCGCTGAATTGCGTCGCGCTGGTGCGCTTTGCGCAGGCATATATGCCGATCAACCTGTGGCCTTACAATGGCATCGCATTCTCAACGAGCAGGGTTGGGCGGTACCTTCATGGCCTCAAGAGTATGGAGGTACGGGCTGGTCGCTCGAGCAGCACGCGATTTTTCAGCGCGAACTCACGCTCGCCACTGCACCGCCCATTAGCCCAAACTCCACACGCATGGTCGGTCCGGTGGTGATCGAATATGGCAGTCCGGCACAAAAAAGCCATTATCTGCCTCGAATCAGAACTGGCGAAGACTGGTGGGCCCAAGGCTACTCCGAACCGGGCGCAGGCTCGGATTTGGCGTCCTTACAGTGCGCGGCTGTGCGCGACGGCGATGACTATGTAATCAACGGCAGCAAGATCTGGACGACTCATGCGCATTGGTCCAATAAGATCTTCGCTCTAGTGCGAACTGATGCCAGCGGCAAGCCGCAACAAGGCATCTCGTTTCTGCTGTTTGATCTTGATCTACCGGGCATCGAGATCAAGCCGTTGATCTCCATCTCCGGTGATCATGAATTCAACCAAGTATTCTTCACCGATGTGCGAGTGCCGGTCAGTGGTCTCTTAGGAGAGGAGCACAAGGGATGGACTGTGGCGAAGTACCTGTTGCAACACGAGCGTGGCGGCAAACACGCCACTGCGCTAGGTACTCGCCTGCGGCAGTTGCAGGAGTTCCTGGCGGCAGAGCATTCCGCTGGTAAGACGTCGCTGCTGCAAGATGCAGACTTTCTACGCAAATTGAGAGCATTCGAGATCGAGCTCACTACGTTTGGGAGTTTCGAAAACCGAGTGTTTTCTGCCGTGCTAAGCGGCGAACCGGTGGGCTCGATGTCATCGGCGCTCAAAGTGCGAAGCACCGAGCTGCGCCAACAGATCACCGAACTGGTGATCGAAGCAAGCGCCTACTATGGCCTTGCGCAACAGACCCAGGCTCGGGATTTCAACAGTGCGATAGAACCCTTGGGGTCCATTGCCGCGGCCAAAGCCATGCCGCAGTACTTGAACGATCGGGCGGCAACCATCTACGCCGGTTCGAATGAGATTCAACGAAATATTATGGCGAAGGCGGTGCTGGGACTGTAGTTTGCAGCGCTGCATTGGCGCTGTACCTGCGCAGCCGTCGTCTTTAGCTAGGAAGGACCTGCTCCATGCGGTTCACGGCGCTCATGGGGCCGCATGCGCCGACCGCTCGCGGCAAGCTGTGCGCGCTCTTCCGGAGTTAGTGCTCGTAACAGCGGCAGCATGGCGCGTTGACTCTGGCGCGAACTATTACGCAAGGCCTCATCGACGCCAGTCATCGCTTGTTCCACCGCTGTTTCATCCAGCGGATCGGATTGCAAAGCTGCGTTAAGAGAATGTCGGGCTGCTCGCAATTGCAGCATCGATTCGTGACTGGTATGCCAATATGTGCGCACCAGCGGCGCCAATGCTTGCCGCCGAGCTTCGCTTTGACTATGCATAAAACGGCGCAGTTGAGAGTGCGGAGGCCCCATTGGTGGTGAGCGTCGCCAAGCAGGATCCTGCCCCAAAACATAGCCCACCAGGAATAAATTCAAAGCAACAGAGAACACCAATGCCCCGATCAGCCATAGTTGCGCCTTGCTGAGGTTCACGCTCATTGGTAATCCCCGTTCGGCAGCGGCGAGGTATTGATTTCAGTGGCGACGGCGTAGCTTGCGAGCCACGCATCCGCAGGGTCGTCTAACGCTTCTTCCGTCGGGCTCAACTGAGCACCAACCAACACTCCACTTAGTAAAGGTATGGCGGCGGCTGTGGCGCCTATCGAAACACCGCGCCACCAGCGTTCGGTGAGCCAATCGATCAAATGTTGCATGGAGGAAGTCGCATTCGCGCCGTCTGTTTGAGTGACGGCAGCTTCGTGCACCCGCTGCAGAATCTGCGCGCGCAGCTGCTGTGGCGCACGGTGGCGTTGTTCCTTTTGCGCTAACGGCTCAAGTAGTTCCTCGATGGGATCTTTGTCGGGGTTATTGTTCATGGTATGCCGTCTTCAACTTTTCTCTTCCGCGGGCCAATAGTGATTCCAGTGCGCGCAACCCAAGGTTCATAATCTGCGCGGCTTCCTTGTTGCTGAACCCTTGCAGGTAGACTAATGCCATAGCCCAGCGCTGGTTATTCGGTAGCATCGCCAACTGTTTGTTGAGCCAAAGCAACTGTTCTTCCGTGTCGCTGCCTTGACTGTGGTCCGCGGTAACCGGCTCCACCACGCTGGACTCTGCTTGGTCTGCAGTGCCATCCGAGTCTGCTTTGCGATGGCGATCGATCATCAAGTTGTGGGCGATGCGATGCAGCCAGGTGCTGAGGCGGGCCTTGCCCGGGGTGAAGCTTGAAGCGTTGGTCCAAAGTTTTAAGAAAGTCTCCTGGGCTAACTCGTCGGCATCAGCGGGACTTTGCGAATGCCGCAGCAGATATCGATGAATCGCATCTAGGTGACGATCGAGCAGAGTGGTGAACGCCTGCTCGTCGCCGCCGAGACATGCTTGCATCAACGCTTCATCCGTTGGATCCGGCAACCTGCAATCGCATCAAGCGTCGATGTCCGGACGAGCATGGCGCATGTTGCGCAGCTCGTCCCGGCTAACTAAGCCGTCAGCGTTGGCATCTGCAGCTTTGAGTCGCTCAATCCGCACGGCGAACTCAGTACGATCGATGGCTCCGCTATCGTCGGCGTCGAGCCGGTCGAAAGCATGGGACTTGAACAGTTGGTGTTTGGCTGTGCGCCGATTCTCTGCACTGGCTTCTTCTCTAGAAAGCTGTCCGTTACCGTCTTCGTCCATCAGATCGAACAGTTTTTCTTCGAACTGAGCTTTGCGCTGTTGGTGCGCGGCTCGGCGTTCTTGCTTTTCTTCATCAGAAAGATTGCGGTGCCGCATGCGCCCTTCGTGAAACATTTTGCCTTTCCAGCCGCGGTGGTGTGCTCGGTGGCCAGCGCTGTCGTTAGCAGAAGACTTAAACTCGGCGTCAGAAACTACCCCGTCATTGTCGGCGTCGAGTGTCGCAAAGCGTGCCTCAGAGCGTTGCTCTGCTTCACTGATGTTGATCGGAAATTTTCCATGGGGTCCTTGATGGCGGGCGCCTGGCTCGGCGACCACCTGCCATGCAACTGCCGTAAGGGTTAACGCGCCAGCGATCATTGCGATGTTTCGGGTTTTCATTGGGTACTCCTTGGCCGAATAGATAACGGTGAAACCTGCGAGCATCTAGCTCGTTGTATCCCTTATACGGACGTAGTCATAATTCCCGTCGGTATTCGACGACATTTTGCTCTCTCGGCGTGAGGTTGACCGATTATAACCATTCTGTGCTATCCCACCCTGATGTTGCCAGGTCAGCAGACAGGGGCATCGAGGTACGGGAGTGATGCTCGTGGATGCTGACTTGCTAAGGTAATCTCTAGCCACCAGCGGGAATAGGCCAAGCGAGTGAGTGAGCAAACTGAAGGAGCTGTTGGCGTACATTGGAGCTTCTGGGCAATCGCCGGGGTGACGTTGCTCTACAACCTTGCAGGGGTTGGCAACTATATGATGCAGATGGATGCCAACAACCTTGCTGCGCTGCCGGACGCGTATCGCGAAATTATTGAAAGTCGACCCTCTTGGGCAACCGGTGCTTTTGCGCTGGCCGTGTTTGGCGCTGCGCTGGGTTGCCTCTTATTGCTGCTCAGAAAATCGGCTGCGTTGTATGTGTTCATTGCGTCGCTACTCGGTGCGGTGGTGACCATGATGCACACGCTGGGTACCGCACCCTTGGAATTCGTCATCGGTAATCTCGTGCAGTTATTGGTAACGGTGTTCCTAATTTGGTATGCAAAGCATGCCCAACGCAAAAAGTGGATTAGCTAAGTATCGGCGTAGGCGTACTCGAACCATGAGGCTCGTGAGTTGATCGAACATAGGAAGGTGCTACTAATTGGCGGTACATCACACCTGGGCAAGTCGACGTTCGCCAAGCGACTTGCGAGCCAACTGGGTTGGAAGTACCTGTCTACCGACCAGCTCGCGCGGCATCCCGGAAGGCCCTGGCGAGAAGATGGCTCCCCGCTGCCGGTAGATGTGGTGGCGCACTACACCGAGCTGAGTACAGATGCGCTGGCCGACTCCGTATTGCAGCACTATCGCCAAAACGTTTGGCCGATTGCCGATGCCCTCATTCGCTCCCATCTGCACAACCCATACGATCCTTGCTTAGTCTTTGAGGGCTCGGCGATTCTACCCGATGAGGTGCGGGCGGCTGCGTTCGATGGGGTTGGTGCGGTCTGGCTGACCGCTCCAGAAGACTTGATTGCTAACCGAATCAGACAAAGCAGTGGCTATGAAGGGCGTTCTTCTGCAGAAAAACAGCTGATCGATGCGTTTCTACGCAGATCCCTCTATATCAATCGGGCGCTGACACATTCAGTTTCTGCTAACGGGCAGAAAAGCCTGGACGCTGGCTCTGCGGAAGCCTTTGCTGAGTTGGCTGCAATGCGCTAGGCGGCTGGTGGGCTATGGTGTTTCTAATACGTAGCTATATCTGCGGCTATAATGTGGTCCGAGGACCTAATTCTCCTAAAAACGGATCTTAGTTATGGCACAGTTCCCTTCGCACGTTCTCGCTACCGTAGACCCGGCCGCGACGGATGAGCTTGCGCTGAATACCGCTGCGTCAATCGCTCGGGATCACAACGCCCAAACTTCTGCGCTGGCGATATTGCCGCCACCGATGTATATCCAGCGAGGCACCGCAACGCTGGAAGTGGACTTTGAGCAGGATCTGTCCAGCGCCGTAGTCGCTGGGCTGAAAGCAACGTGCACGGATCTCGGGCTTGCAGAGGCTTGCGCGAATGTCAGTCGCGGTCGAGTGCATGAAGCCGTTGAGGACTATGCGAAAGAAAACGACGTCGACTTAGTCTGTGTCGGCCTACACGAGCGAGACCTCGAAGAGTATTTCCTAGGCACTACGGCGACTGCGGTGCTAAGGCACGTGAATGCTGATGTGTATGGCTGCCGTACCGGACTTGCCACTGGCTACTATCGGAATGTGATTGTCGCTCTCGACTCCGGCGACGACGCACTGTCGCGTTCCATGTTGGCCAAAACCAAGCAGTTTCTAGCGCCGTATCCGAACGCCGATGTACACATTAGGCACGTCATGCGACCGCTCGCTGTTAATTGGGCGGGCAGCCTAGAGGACTACGCTTCAAGTACTGGCTGGCAGGAACTTAATTCGGAGCTGATCCGTGCAACGGAAGACGGCTTGGGTGCTTTGGTAGCGGATGAATCCCTTGTTGCTAGCAGTGTTGAAGTGCTGCATGGGCAACCGTCGAGCAAAATTAAAGAAGAAGTTCAGGCGCTGTCTGCTGATCTGCTGATCATGGGCACCGGAGCGCATATTGGGATTGGCTGGCACATCGGTTCCACCACCAATAACGTCATGCATGGGGTTGGCTGCGATGTACTTGCTATACGCCCAGCTTAGGCTCTGTTGAAAGCCAGTTAGAAGAACCAACCCCAGTTGACGCATAGATGGCTACTGCTACCAACTGTTCTCACCTTTCTCGGCTGCGAAAGGTCTGGATCAGTATCTCAACCAGATTTGCTCGCGGAAGAATGCCTACAATCTGGCTACGTCTGTGTTCGAGTGAAGAATGCCTCTGAAATTGACTTTCGCACTTTTTCGGTCTCATTTCCCGGTCACACAGAGGCGTATGGAAAGGTCGAACCGGGAGCGACCAGCGGCTATCGCAGGGCATACAGCGCGTATCCTTATGCGTACACAGAGGCCTACTCAGGCATACAAAAATTCGTTCTGCAGCCGGTGGACTTTGTCGGCACACCGCGCTTGCCTCCGGGCGTTTATACCTACGAATACTCGGCATCACCCTCTTCCTGGTTGAAGTTTGATGGGGGATGGATATTGCGAGGACAGATGCAGGTCAGGATGAAAGATGACAGCGAAGAAGCGTAGAGTGCCAATTATGAGTTGGGCCTAATGATCCGGGCGGGAGTATTGCCATAGGATTCGTGGATCACGTCCAACAGCAATACCGCTGGGACTCTGCTATAAATTTGGGTGGTTAGCAGAAACTTGTGGTCGAGCCTAAAATTCTCTAATCGATCTGCTTCAGACACTCTTGATTTAGGACGTATACTCAGAGATTGGAGCATCGATGGCCTGTACAGGGGTATTGGGTGGAGAAACCGATTTCAGCCTACCAGGGCGATGGCCCTTACTTCTTCGTGTGCTATGCGCACGAGGACTCTGAATCGGTTTACCGTGAGATTGCCTGGCTCAATGACTACGGTGTCAACGTCTGGTACGACGAAGGCATCAGTCCTGGCACTGAATGGCGAGAAGAGTTGGCAGCAGCGATTCAGGGCTGCACGAGGGTACTTTTCTTCGTAACGCCACGTTCGGTTGTCTCCGAGCACTGCCGCAGAGAGCTGAATTTTGCTCAAGAAGAAAACCGCGAGATTGTTGCCATTAACCTCGAGGCTACGGACATGCCGGCTGGCCTGCGACTTGGCCTGAACAACCGACAAGCGATTCTGAAGTACGAGCTGCCAGAGGAAGAGTTCCACAAGCGACTCATGCGGGCTGTGCATGGCGGAGAGGCATCGTCTTCAGACCGGGTTCCGGCATCGACGGAGAATCCACAGAGACGGTGGGTTGGCATGGCATCGGCCGCGATCGTTTTAGTGTTGATCGCAGTCGGCATATGGTGGTCTATCGGGCGGGAAGTTGTGCCTGCAGATAGCGAGACAGATGTCGTTGCAGCCGGTGACGAATTTCCTGCGCAGCAGGTGTTGCGAAATTCCATTGCCGTGCTGCCTTTTGTCAACATGAGTTCGGACCCCGAACAAGAGTTCTTCTCGGATGGAATCTCAGAAGACCTCCTCAATCTTTTAGCCAAAAACCGGAAGCTAAAGGTTATTTCTCGGTCATCGGCCTTCACCTTTAAGGGTAAGGACGTGGACATTCCCACTGTAGCTGAGCGCTTGGGTGTTGTTCACGTGCTGGAAGGATCGGTGCGTAAAGCAGACAACATGGTGCGTGTTACTGCCCAGCTTATCGATGCAGAAACAGATACCCATATTTGGTCTGAGACATACGACCGGGAGGTGGACGACATCTTCGCCATTCAGGATGAGATAACCAATGAGGTGGTGGAAGCGCTGAATCTGACGTTGTTCGGTGCACCTGCGGCCAAACGGGCGGTTAACCTTGACGCCTATACGCTGTATCTGCAAGGACGTCACCTCAGTCAGGCTGGCACGCTGAGCAGCCTTGAGGCGGCGGAGGCTATGTTGAAAGAAGCCCTGGCTCTGGATCCGGACTATGCGGATGCGTGGATCGAGCTTGCCTGGGTGTACATAAATAAAATACAAACCAGCATTACTTCGAGAGCGGAGGCGCAGCCACTCATCACTGAGGCTATTGAGCGTGCACGTGAACTCGATCCAGAGAACGCTCGTATCTACGCTAGTTTGGCCAGCTGGGCGATGATTGTTGATCGGGATCTGGGTCGCGCGGCTGAACATCTTAAGCAGGGCTTTGCCTTGGAGCCAACGAATGTTTTTGTAGTGCAGCAAGCGTCAATACTTGCCCTGAATCTTGGGCGGCTTGGCGACGCCGAGGCCTTGGCGGAGTACATTGTTGTGCAC
>JBPCXR010000226.1:0-38593 GCA_051027215.1 Pseudomonadales bacterium
GCAAAATCCTGCTCAGATTTAGTGATTTTTCGCACTGCCTTTGTGCATACTACC
This sequence comes from Pseudomonadales bacterium, assembly GCA_051027215.1. Taxonomy (GTDB): domain Bacteria; phylum Pseudomonadota; class Gammaproteobacteria; order Pseudomonadales; family Azotimanducaceae; genus CALHVX01. The sequence continues at coordinate 55 of JBPCXR010000226.1, forward strand.
GGCCTTGCTGATTCGAAGCCGATCTGGTGAACCCCAGCTCAGCTCAGCAAACGGCTGCCGCACACGCGTGGCAGCCAGACGTAGCAGACACAGACCGGATCAAGCACCGCAATAGGGCAAATCCGGCACCAATCTGGGTAAACAGGAACGAAATTTGCACTGCAGTTGTCGCATCAGGCGTCGCGGGCTCTGCCTGGGATCACGCCGCGTCAGCAGGATCGACCTGTTGCCTAATAAAAGAAGACACTTTCTGGAGGAGCACGGCTAACCATGAAATCTAAGTTGGAATACATTTGGCTCGACGGCTATAAGCCCACGCAGAGCTTGCGCAGCAAAACCCGCGTTGAATCGGATTTCGGGGGGACCTTGGAAGAGTGCCCAATGTGGAATTTCGACGGTAGCTCCACGCTACAGGCTGAAGGCAACGCCTCGGACTGTCTGCTTAAGCCCGTGTTCATTGTGCCCGATCCGGATCGACACAACGGCTACCTGGTCATGACCGAAGTCCTCAACGCCGATGGCACGCCTCACGAATCCAACGGTCGTGCCACCATCGACGAAGCCGACGACGATGACTCGTTCTGGTTTGGCTTCGAGCAAGAATACTTCCTGTGGGATCCAGCGACGGATTTGCCACCGGGCTTTCCTCGCGCCGGTTATCCGCGGCCTCAGGGTCCCTACTACTGCTCCGTTGGCGCCAACAACGCCTATGGTCGCGAATGCATCGAAGAGCACCTGGACATCTGCCTCGAAGCAGGCTTGAACGTCGAAGGGATCAACGCCGAGGTCGCCGCAGGCCAATGGGAGTATCAAATTTTTGCTAAGGGCGCTAAGCGCGCCGGCGACGAAATCTGGGTATCCCGCTACCTGCTAGAGCGCACTGCAGAAAAGCACGGCCTGTCGATAGACTGGCACCCCAAGCCTTTGGGCGATACCGACTGGAACGGTTCTGGCATGCACGCAAACTTTTCCAACCAAGCTATGCGCGAACAGGGCGACGAAGGTGTGTTCACTAAGATCTGTGAGCAGTTCGGTAAGAACGTCACCCGTCACATCACCGTTTACGGTGCCGAAAACGATCAACGGCTTACCGGGCAGCACGAAACTCAATCGATCGAGCAGTTCAGCTACGGCGTTTCTGACCGCGGCGCATCAATCCGCATCCCGGTAGGAACAGTAGACGACGGCTGGAAGGGCCGATTGGAAGATCGTCGTCCAGCGTCCAACGCCGATCCGTATAAGGTCGCTGCAGCAATCGTGAAGACCACCAAGGAAGCTAGCGTTTAGTCGCTGCCTGGTCCTTAGCAAGTAGCAAATGCAGTAAGGGCGGCTCAGGCCGCCCTTTTGCTTTCTCACCCGCGCTGCGCAGTTTCTCGCGCTAAGGGCCGCCAGAAATTCGTATGCACTGGCCAGTGACCCAGGCCGATGCCGGGGAACACAGGTACAGCACTGCAGCGCCTAGATCAAAAGGCGTACCCAAACGTACCATGGGCAGCCTCAACGACCGCTCCAGCTCGCCAAACTCGTTCTCCGAAATATTCAGCGCTTTGCGCACCACTTCTGTTGGCACGAAACCCGGTAATACCGCGTTCACCCGAATATCAGGCCCAACCTCGTGAGACAGCGCTTTGGTGAGCATATTCACCCCAGCCTTTGCTGCGCTGTAGTGACCGCTGCCCACGACTACTTCTTCTGCGGCGACCGATGACGTATTAACGATGCAGCCACCCTCAACCATGTGCCTCACCGCCACTTGCGATGCCACGAAAACGGCCGTCAAGTTCAGCGCAATGGTGTTATCCCAATCCTCCCGAGACAGTTCCGACAACGGCGCCTGCAATGGTGAACCACCGGCATTGTTCACCCAGATGTTGATCGCGCCGAAGCGCTTGATGGCGGCCTGTGCTAACGCTTCGAGCGCCGCGGGATCTGTGACGTCGGTGGTTACGGCTAGCGCCTGACCTCCGGCTTTAGTGATGTCCGCAGCGACCTGCTCAATTTCTTCCGTGCGTCTGGCTGCGCAAACGACTGCAGCGCCTGCACTGGCCAGAGTTTTGGCAATACCCTCGCCAATACCTCGTCCGGATCCAGTCACGATGGCAACTTTGCCATGTAAATCGAATAGCTCTGCTGGTGTTTGATTTTCCGCCGGTCCGCTCATGGAGCCCCCCAGTTATGTTGTTTTTTCCAGTCGTTCACCGTCCACATACAGCCACTGCCCAGCAACGCGCCGAAAGTGGCTGCGTTCATGCAATCGATGGGCTTTGCCGTCGATCTTAAATCGGGCTAGAAACTCAACGCTTCCCTCATCGTCTGTCGCGCTGCCAGCGCTGACCTGGCGAATCGTTAACCCCAACCAGCGCTGCCGGGAGTCGAAGTCAAGCCGTTCGGGTCGAGTATCAGGCCACCAGCTGCGCAGCAGGTGTTCGCGATGCTCTCGCACATAGGCGGTGTAGCGACTGCGCATCAGCGCCTCGGCAGTGGCCGCCAGCACATCGCCGTCGATGATTGGGCCGCAACAATGCCCTAACTCGAGCCCCTGACCACAAGGGCAGGCTTGCGCTTGGTCATCCAGGATCGACTCCGGCCTGGGTTTTTGCTTGAGCTTATGTACCGGAAGGCTACAGATGCCGGTCATCATTCAGCGCCAGTGTTTCGTTCAGGATGAGTGTGACTGAAAGACCCGACGATGGCGAATGGGGCAACAGCACTATCTCATGATCGCTATGCACTGACGACGTAATGCCGGCCAAACGCCTGCCAAGGTAGTCGGTAGAGGTCCTGCAGCAACCATTGCACGTAGGTATTGCTGTTGGGACCAGGAACATAGCGGTAGCGCTGGCACCATGGGTAGGTGAAGAGTGATTCTCTGGCGCGATTGGCCAAATCATTGGCCAGCTCCCCTTGCCAATGAGCGAGCACCCAGCTGTCGCCACCACCCACACCTGCCGTTGGTGGCAGTAAATCACGGTGCAGGTGACCGCTACACACCTTGGCACAGTTCGGACGCTGCCATACCTCCCAGCGCTCACTGCCTTGTGAATCTTGCACTACTACCCAGTAGTGATGGGCAAACCAACCGATCCACGGCAATGGCGCGCCCCGCAACTCCACACGCAAACCCTCGTTTAGATCTGAGTCCGTAGTCATACCTGTGCTGTGCTAGGGCGAATGCATTGGGTCAAACAGGTTCAGCTTCTGGGTTCGCACACCGTTGATCGCTTGAATGTCTTCATCTAGCACCAGCGTTGCATGTGCGCCATCGTAGCGCGGCCAGCGTGGCAATCCATCACCGTTCGGATCGCCAGAACGGGCGAAATTGGTCCAATAGCGAACCATGGTCTCCGACAGCGCATGATCTGCCGCTTCCCAATGCTCACCAACCAATCGAGTGTTGCCGAATACGTAAGCCAGATCACCACTGTGATAGGCGCCAGCACTGCGTGGCCCGGCAGCCAACTCGATACTAGGATCGCCCGGGTCATAGAGCGCAAACACCGGCGCTGCACGTTGCATGAAATAAAGATAGCTGGGCGCGCCAGCATCGTGATTGCCGCGCGCCCAACTGCGCATAGCCCCCGTTAGAAATTGGTCCATGAGAATTTCTCGCTGCGCCAAGGCCGGCGATTGCGCAAGTTCCGCGGCATAAAGCGTAAGCAAAAGTTCTGCGCGCGCGCCAAAGTGGCGTTGCAAGCGAGCCTTGAGCGCTGTCTCCGTCAAGCCTTGCTGCAAGGGAATGAGCTCATGACCTTCATTCGCCATGGAACCCACCAAAAGTGGCATCGCTAGCTGCTCTCCCGCCGCATAGGTTTGCCAGGGCGGCTTTTGCAACACGCGACCATCGACGACGATTTTCTCACCCGCTGCCCAACCCGATGCCGTGGCTGCCTGCTGCAATTCTTCGGTCGACAGATCTCGCAGAGCACGTGCCGCCCGGGCGCCAACGCCTTCAATGCCAAGGGTTCGCGCCAAGGATAGCGCCTGACTTTGCCCGCTGACGTCTGCGTCCGGATTTTGCGGGGGACTCAAGCAGGCGGCGGATTGGCCAATGGCCTTGTGAAACAAGCCGCGGCTCTGGGCTGAAGCCATGAGCGCACAGACGCTCATGGCACCCGCAGACTGACCGAAGATCGTCACGTTGTCGGGGTTACCACCAAATGCGGCGATGTTCTCCTGCACCCAACGTAGCGCTGCCAGTTTATCGAGCAGACCATAGTTGCCGGACGCTTCATGCGCCGACTCCGCAGCAAACGCTGGGTGTGCAAGAAACCCGAACGCCCCCAAGCGATAGTTCACGCTGACCAACACCACACCTTGGCTAGCCAACGCTTGGCCATCGAATATTTTGTCGTGGGCAGCGCCACTGGTGTGCGAACCTCCATGGAACCAAACCATCACAGGCAATCGATCGGCAGCGGTAGTTGCCGTCGTCCACAGGTTTAGGAAAAGACAGTCTTCGCTCTTCCGAAATGGCCCTCGGCGCCAAACGAATCTTGATTCGCTATCGTCCTGGTAACAGGCTGCGCCAAACTCGGTGGCATCTTGCGTTCCCGACCAGGCTTCAAGAGCAGCTGGCGGTGCAAAGCGCAAACCCCCTATCGGAGGCTTCGCATAGCGAATGCCAACAAAGCGACGCACGGAGCTCTGCTCTGCAGCCATCGAGCCCTGCAGCAGGCCCTGTTGCGTACGGACCAACAAATCCGAACGCTGTGAATCTGTTGTACAACTCATAGCCCCTCCCAAGTACAGCCCCATTAGCAGCGTACTGATCATCCCTCGTTGACGCCTCACCGAGCCATCCTTAGCCATGTGCAATCCCAGCATGTCTATTACCCACAACCAGTAACACTGCGATTCAGAATCAATTCAGCCAGCTTTGCTAGCTTGGCAGAATGCGGCAACGGGGTTGCATGATGCATGCATAGAAACACGCCTACCTGGTTCACCATTGCTCTATTCGCCGGTGCGCTGTATGGCTGCGCCTCGATGCCTCCGGCCTACCAACCGCCAATTTCGCCTCCGCAGATCGCCGACATTCAAACCATCCAACCGTTCTTGCCCGGCGGCCGCTGGGCTGTGGTCGACCGTTTTGCCACCTGGGGTCACAAATCCGCGGTTCGATCGGCGCTCAGTGAAGGTACGCCGGTACCACCTGTACCCGCTTCTACAGTTGCGTCATCGGGTAGCCGCGTGGGAATTCTAACGCTGACCACTGGCATTCAGATCAACTATTTGATTTACACCGACTTTTCGGGGATGACTCGCGTTCGCTTGCGGTATCCCAGCGGCGTTATCGTTAGCCTCGAACTCCCTGAGGAAGAGGAGGAAGACGAAGAAGAGAACGAGGACTGCTGAGGCTTCAACAATCTCCTTGTACTTGCACAAAGCACCAGGCCCATGTCATATATAAGGCGTCGCTTCGGAGCCGCCCATGAACAGCGCTACCTCTGTATTACCCAATTACGATGTCCCCGCTACCAATTACGGCGCAGACGAGCCAGCGATGGCACGCTATCGAGAACAAGGCGTACGACGGGCGCTGCTGCTAGACAACCGCGGCCCGCTGCAGTTCGATAGCGAAGGGAATCTCAAGCAGCACATTCTCGAAAGCTACTGGGAGCATGGCTTCTACATTTTCGAAGGCCTACTGCAACCCGATGAACTGCAGGACATAGAACAAGACGTCGCTACCCTGCTCGATCGTGCTCCAATCGACAAAGACAGTCGCGTCGATCATCGTGGGCGCCCGGCTCTCGGGTCACAATGCACGGCGAGCAATTTAGGCTGGGTGAAGCCGCTGTCCGACGCTTTTGGCGGCACCAGTTTGGCGAACGGTAGACACCCGGCAAAAATGGGCGAACCCGAAGCCCCTGCAGCGGCCCCTGCCCGAGTGCTGCAAATCGTGCTGGGTTCCTTGCAGTTTTCTGACGCCTGTCTGCGGCTGTACGCACATCCACAACTGTTGCGCGTTGCAGAAGCCATAAACGGCCCCGACTTCACGCCGTTCAACGAAGCGGTCTGGATTAAGCACCCTCGGCTTGGCGGTTCTGTTGCCTGGCACCAAGATGGCTGGACACATTGGGACAGCCCGGCATTCGATGCTGGCACGCACGGTTTCAATTTTATGGCACAGCTATACGGCTGCAACGCCGACAATGGCCTGTGGGTAGTACCTGGATCCCACAAACATGGCAAAGCGGACATCAAAGCACTGGTAGAGCACGCAGGTTCAGATCGCATCGCCGATGCGGTGCCAATGATCTGCGCCCCTGGTGATGTAGCGATTTGCAATCGCCAAGCCATTCACGGCTCCTTTGCTAACACCAGCGATCAACCCCGAGTGACGATCAACTTCGGTTTTCACCGGCGCAAGAGCGTGCTCGGCGTTGCCAGCGGCGGCGTACACAACGCCGTCGCGACTTACGACGCTGCACGCATACGGGAGCGCTCCAAGGTGTTAATGCTCGCCCGCTCAGCACGCCTGCAGCGCTTTCCCGAAGAAGAACCTTACCGCTACCAACCTTTTGCCGGTGAAGAGGTCGACTACGAGTGGACGGATGGCCGGCGTGGCGAACTCTTTGACTACAATCTGCTGGACCTCGGGATCTAGTTCACCCCGCTACGGTTGCCGCGGGGTATGCACGCGCACTTGAAACGCCACTTCCGCATCGTCCGGCGCGTCGTACCAATCAGCCGTTGCACCGGACCAGTGACCATAGGGCCGCTGCTCACCGTTAGCATCGATCAAGGCCAAGGAAAGTTGCTCCGCTCGGGCGATCTGCTGTAGTTGCTCGGCAGTGACCAAAGCTCGCATGGAGCGCTGTAGCGGTACCGGAATATCGAACGGGCTATGCTGGGAGTCGCTGTGCCAGTCCTGCAACGCCACGATGATCGAGTTGTCGTTAAGCTGCAGCAGCAGCGCTTGGGCGGCAACAGGTTCGGCGAGTAGACCGGGCCGATCGATCGTACCCGCGAGCCCAACCCACAGGTAGAGGTTCTGCTGCCCACTGACGTTGGTCTCCACTGGACCCAGATATACGTAATCCCGCGCCGCCGGTGACAACCCTGGTTCAGCACGAGTAAACACGGCCGCCGAACGCAGGGCGACAACCATCTCGCCGCTATTCGGATCAAGGCTCGGCTCCAGTCGCGGACCATTCGCCGCGCATGCCATCAACGCAGTGCAGGTAAATGTGGCGAGGGCAACGTGGAACAATCGCAATAGGATTTTCAAAGGTCGACCCTCCAGCCCAGTTGAAAGAAATAGGAGGAAGCCCGCTCTTCGTCATCGGGGTAGAGCGGTGACTGCTGCAAGCTTTCGGGTAACTCGCGGTTCGACCAGCGTCCTCTGGCTTGCAGTTCCAGCCGATAGCGCTGGCGCCATCGATACGTCATACGCAGTCCTGGCTCGATCACGTACTGCTTCTCCCCCTCGGCGGCAGCGTCTCGATAAGACAGGTTCAACAACGGGCCGAGCCGCAAGTGGGAGCCGAACGGCAAGCGCAACTCAAAACGCAGGCTATTGGTAGTCGCAGAACTATTGCTGTCTAAGTTGTAGCCCAGCACGGTAGTATCGCCTTCGCGAAAAATGCTCGAACCAATAAGGTTGGCGCTGCTGTAGAACTGTTGCATACCGGGGCGCGCAGCCACAGCTCCAGTGTCCAATGAACTCTCGGTATCGATGTAGGTTGTGCTACCGGTTATGTACCAGCGTTGACTGAGTATCATCGTTAGGCCTGCAGCAGCATTCCAGGCTTGTGCGGTTCGGCTACGGGCCAGGGTACGTACTTGGGAATCGCTGTATCCGCTGCTATCGGCGAGGGTATCAAGACTGTTATAAGGCTGACCAATGAGTGCGTTGGTAGACGTTAGAAACGGTAGTGAGTAGCTACTACCGCGAGCATACAGCGTTAAACGATCACTCAACTGATAGTTGCCGTGAACATAGACGGAGTTCAGCGTTTGATACGACAGGTCGTAGTCCACGTTGCCCACCAGCTGCCAGCGATCCCTGCGCCAGCGCACCTCGGTACCGACTGCCTCGCGATCGGAGAAGCCATCATTCCTGCGGGCAATGACGAAGGGGCGGATGTCGAATTGACCTACTATGTCATCCAGGTGCACCGATAGACCAGCAAACTGCCGTCGACTATCGGCAACGTAGCGCGGTGAATCCACCACCAGCCCTGCGGTGGCGTGCACGCTAACACCTTCGCGCCACTGATAACTGGCACGAGCGCCATCGTAGCGACCCAGAACGCCATCGCCGTAGAGCGATTGTCGCCCTACGCTCAACCCCATACCGCGACTTAGGTCAGCTACCGAAACAAAGGCACCAGAGACCAGCGCCTCATCTTCCTGAGAGTCCGCAGTACCACTGAGGGCGTTCTGATAACCCGCGTCAACTCTGGCACGAACTTCGTAGCGATCGCCGCGCCCATCCAACCCAAGATTGACGAAGGTGATTAGATTGCTTTGCGAGACCTCATCCTCGACGCCGTCGATTTCGTAGGCGTCTAACCACAGGTCTTGGCTAATACCGCCAAACACCTGCCACCTTGATTCGGGCGCGCGCATGATGCGCTCAGCCGTTGACTCGTTCGCGCCGCTGGCCAACAGCACATCCAGGCGCTGACGCACTCGCGCAGCACCCTGCGCGTCCGAAAAACGTGCCAGGTATGCTTGGTAACTACTCAGCGCCGCCTGTGTTTGACCGAGGCGTTCATAAGCAACGCCGAGATACTCTAGCGCCTGCTCATGTTGCCCAACGTCCGGTTGTGCTAACAGCGCTTGATAAGATTCAACGCCCTGTTGATATTCGGCATCCAACAGCAGTGATTTCGCCTCGTCCAGCGCAGCTTCGTGAACATTTGCCGCTACTCCTTGAGCCACCAACAACACAATGAGACTGAGCAAGTGCTTCATGGTCATTACCAGCTGTTGGTGTTGTGGCAGGCATCACACTCAGCAGTCGTTGGAATATGATCCGGCGGCTGACCTGATACCTGAACATTGTTGTGGCAGCCCGAACAGCTACCCAAGACCTGGGCGTGATCCACCCGCACGACCGTGCTAAAGCTACTGGTGTTGTGGCAACTTTCGCACAGCAAGCTCGTAGGTAGGTGGCTGGGGGACTGGCCCACTGCAGCAGTGCCGTTGTGGCAGCTGAGGCAACCCGAAGTAATGCCAATATGATCGAATCTCGCGCTCGCCCATGCCGTTGTTCGATGACAACTTTCGCAGTCATCCGAAGTGGGCAGGTGATCCAGCGGCTTACCGTTGGCGCGGCGGCCATCGTGACAACTTGCGCAGCTCCCGAACACTTCAAGATGATCCACACGCACCACCGCCGACCAGCTGTAAGGCCGATGGCAGGAGCCGCACTGATCGGTACTGGTGATGTGGTGCGGTGGTTGCGGTGTGGCTTGAACTAGACCCGATTGCGAATGGCAACTCGCGCACTGGCTCGGCGTACCAGTGAACATGCCCCCGCTATGACAGCTATCACAGGAAGCCCGAGCATGGGCGCCTTCAAGTCGAAAGCCCGTGGCAAAGTGATCAAAACTCGAAGTGACGCTCGGCGCAGCCACAGCTGGGGTATGCGGAAACAGCGCAACGAGCAACAACAACATTAGCACTCTTGGCATATCAAAACCCCTTTACCGGCGCGAATCCAGCGTTGCTATGGCACTGCCCGCAATCGGCGCCAAAGCGCATTTCATGGGGGTCATCGGCCCGGTGGCACTCCACGCAAGCGTCTGCAGAGCTAGCTTGTAGCAAGGCATCGCTGGCGTGACAGGACTCGCAGCGCAGTTGTGCATGAGCACCGACTAGCGCGAAGCCGGCAGCCTCGGCATGATCAAAGCGCGTTTGCTGCCAGTCCGAGGGTTGGTGACAAGACTCACACTCAGCACCAAACACTCCGGCATGGGCGTCGTCGTCCGCATGGCAACTACTGCATTGTGACTCAACGTCATGAAAGCGTAGATCGACGTGGCAATCGTTACAGCTGAGCAGACTGTGCTCGCCGAGCAACGGAAAGGCTGACAACCCATGGTCAAAGCGTACGCCCACGACCCAAGATAGGTTGTTGTGGCAGCTGGCACAGCGCTGTCCCAACTGGCCCTCATGGGGGTCTTCGTTGTGGCACTCGTGGCAAGTGCTCGGTAGCGGATCACTAAGCGATTCGGTGTGACAGCTAGTGCAAGCTAGACTCGCATGAGCGCCCAAGAGGGTGAAGCCCGCAGCTTTGGTGTGGTCAAAGGTGCTGGTGATCCAATCAGCCACCGTATGACAGCTGGCGCAGTCGCTACCATTCCGACCTTCATGAGCGTCATCCGCCGCGTGGCAGCTGACACACTCTGAGCTAGCGGCACTGGCAGCAACGCCTTCAGCATGACAGCTAACGCAGGCCAAGCCAGCGTGCCCGCCCAGTAGCGGAAACCCGGTCTGGCCGCGGTGGTCAAACTGTTCGCCGGTCCAGGTGCTGGTGTTATGGCACTGTTGGCAGTCCGAACCCAATGTGCCGTTGTGGGGATCGTCTTGCTTATGGCAGGAAACACACTCGCTGGCGGTGTTCTCAAACTCATTGCCAGCATGGCAGCTATCACAGCTCAGCGGACGATGAGCACCGGTGAGCACGAACCCTGTATCTTCATGAGCAAAGGTGGTTTGCAACCATTCCCGTTCGTTGTGACAACTCCCACAATCCAAACCTAATTGCCCGGCATGAGGATCATCGTCCGCATGACAGCCACTGCACTCGTTAGAAACGGCGGTGTGTGCCTGATTCGGTAAGTGGCACGACTGGCATTGCAGTTCGGAATGTGACCACAACAGCGGAAAGTCAGTTTGTGCGTGATTGAAGTTGTCCATGTCAAAGTTCAGCGTCTGGGCATCTCGTCCCTCATGTTCGATGTGGCAAACCTGACATTCCTGTTGGGCTACGGCAGGGTGCTTGCCATGAAAGCCCGTGCCGGAAACCAAATCGGTAACCACCTCCTCATGACAAGCGGCGCATAGTTGCTGCTGAGTTTCTTCTGTTGCCGGGGCATGGCAGGCCGAGCAATCATCCTCAATGTCAGCGTGAACCGCAGACAGGGGACCCGGCATTACCAATTTTTCCAGTGGGCTGGCCCATGCTGTGGCACTGGTCAGCAACAGCACCGAGACAAGCAACAGTTGGCGCACAGCAACCATCAGTACAGATGCACCGCGAGCACATGAATCACGACGCTGATTACCAGCAACACGAAAAACGGCAGGTGCACTACGTGCCAAAGCGAAAACAGTCGTTCGTAGGCCTGCATTTTCGCCAGCAGCCGGAGTCGCGCCATGTGTGCGAAGAGGTAACGATCCACCGCCCAGTGCAAGCGCTTGCCATGAGCCGCGATGAGCTTGTTGCGTTCGGCTTCTCGACCGATCTGCTGTTTGCAGAAATGACTCAATATGCGACGCTCCCGGCGCGCACGCCGACCCAGAACCACAGTCGTGCCAATGCTGGACCACAACCCCTCTCCGGCTAACAACACGCTGTGATCGAAGCGATGCACTCGCTGCTTCAGCAGCGGCAGGAATGGCAGGGCCTGATTGCGCGGAAAGCGATCGGCCAACAACTCAGCGCGTACCTGCTTCATGTCAGTTTTGCGACCGTACAAACTGCGATGAATCTTTCGATACAGAAAGCGACCCACTAGCCCGCTGCCCGCAACAAGCAAAGCGCAGTACAGCGCGATTTGGCTGTTGAGCGAACCCACTTGAAAGTTGCAGTGGTACAGCGCTGCTAGAGGTCCAAGCACACCGAGCTGCATGTGGGTGCGAAACCAGTTCTTAACAGATCCGAGAAAACGCAAAAAGTGCAAACGCTTACGTAGCGGATAGACCAACAGCGTCAGCATGCAACCCACAGCCACGATGCCCAACACATAGCCAAGACCCATGTCTGCGCGCAGCGCTCGTTCATCACGATAGAGCCAGCCGTAGGTTAGCGCAGCGGCAGCTAAGCCAAAGCCGAAAGGGGCCGCTAAGCGCGTCGCCAGCGATGGTTCAGCAACTGCTGGCTCGATGCGCGGTTGACGTCGGCGCGCAGGTGGTTTGCGTACTGGTAGCGTTTTTGCTGGCTTTGCGCGTGCAGGCGGACGCGGGTTTGGCTTAGCACGTGACTTGGGTGCCGGTTGCGGGCGCGAGGTCGGTCGCGGTCTACGCAAGGGAAAATCGACCTTGCGCTCGCGCACGACAATGGCCGGCGCAGCGGCCTTTGCAACGGTTTCTCTCCGAATGGCAGTTGCCATCGACATCGTGATACTGCGTCCCAGGTCTGTGTTTAACCTGGTCTCAGTCAAGACAGCGTGCGGCTCCCTCCATCGCGCGCTTGATCAAAACCTAGATCTCTTCTGCCGTGCACTATCAACAATCACCCCCCATGAGTTAGCCGAACTGCATCACATTCAACGCGCAGGGCACCGTCGAAACGCCGAATTTGTGATTGAGCGCAGCCTTGAATCTAGGGGTGTGTCAGACAAATCAAGCGAACCTGGTCGTGATTCGTTGGGGTGATGATCGAAAACGAGAACCAGCGAACAAAATTTTGTATCGAGATTGTTAGAGTCCCAGCGCATAGGCTGAATGAGAGATCAGCCAGCCGCTTCGGCGGCCATTGAAGGCGACATGATGCTGCCAGTGGTTTTCCAACGAGTTGTAGAGGGAAACTGGACGTGAGTAAGGCAGCAATCGCCACGCCCAATCGAAGACAGACTGAAAGCATCGCTTTCTGCGTCGCAAACACCAACGTGGTGTACATGCGCTCTGCTCACGCCTGCCCTGTGCAAATCTCGCTAGTGAAAGCCATCCCCAGATTCACTCGACATATGCAGAGGTATCAGGATGCGTCTTACCCACCGTCTTACGGAACGCGCATTGCGCCTAACCTTGTTGCTGGTGCTGACATCAGCAACGGGATTGGCCCAAGCGGGACCCCGCGAGCAAGCTAAACGACTGCACGACCGGCTCACCGGCGTGCCACCCAGTGCCGCCACGCTGGACTCGATGGCAACGAAGATTCAAAACGGCGACGCCTTAGGCGCTGCGGCCGAGGCCATGGAGCACCCGGCGTTCTACAATACGACGGTACGCGAATACGCGACGCCTTGGTCGAATCGCGACCAATCAGTGTATACCGACCTAAACGACACCACCGCTACGGTGATCGGCTTCGTCCGCGATAACCTCGCCTTCGACCGGCTGTTGTACGACGACATCGTCTACACCGGTGGTGCCGGAGTCAGCAACACTGCCTACGCCCAGGACAACAACGACCACTATCTGCAACTGCAGAACGATGCGATCGACCTGAGCGACACCGCGAATCTGGTACAGACCACTCAATCCGGGCTACCAAACGCACCGATCGGGGCCAACCAGACCGCCGGCATTATGACCACTCGCGGCTACGCAGAAGCCTATCTGATTGCCGGAACAAACCGTGCAGCGGTGCGCTTCGCGACGCTGAACTTCCTCTGTCTCGACATGGAAGATATGCGCGACATCACCGCCTGGCCCGATCGAGTCCGAAAGGATGTAACGCGCTCGCCGGGCGGCGACAGCTCCATCTACTTGACCGATTGTCTACCCTGCCATGCAGGTTTAGACGGGTTGGCTGGAGCCTTTGCCTTCTACGACTTTGACGAGGACCTGCAGCAACTCTCTTACACCCCAGGCGTTGTGCAAGCCAAATTCCTCCAAGACGCCGCTACTTTCCCTTATGGCTTTGAAACGCTTGGTGACTCCTGGGTCAACTACTGGCGCACCGGACCCAACGCTCACGTGGGTTGGAATGGCCCCGGCTCAGGTATGGGTGCCAAGAGTCTCGGCATGGAGCTGAGCCAAACTCGTCGATTTGCCGAGTGTCAGGCGACCAAAGCCATCGAAAAAGTTTGTCACCGGACCCCTAATGGTCCTGCCGATCTGCAGGCGGTGCAAGACATCGCCAATAGTTTTGAAGCCAACAATCGCAGCATGCAACGGGTCTTCGCAGAGTCCGCTGTTTACTGCATGGGGGAGTAACGGGAGATGAAAGTGATCCATAGAGATACGGCCGTTCCGGACCAACGTGCCTCTAAGCCGATGCGATGGATCTGCATCCTGTTAATGCTGTTCGCCGTCTCCGCCTGTGTACGGAGCGAAGATGCCGTACAAGGTGAGGACGACGCCAACGCGCCCATCAACCAGGGTACGACCCCTACCGATCCAGGCGGCACACCGCCAACTGATCCTGGCGGTACGCCACCCGGGGATACTCCGCCCCCAGACGATGAGGTGCCACCGCCCGTCGACCCAGATCCGCCAATAGACCCGCCCGAGGTCACCGACGTGCAGCTGTTTGAACAAACGTTGTTCCCACTGCTGCGCGACCCGGCGAACTTTTGCGCTGGTTGCCACGGTGCTGCGCAGATACCGCTGTTCGCGGTTGCCGATCTGATGGACGCCTATACGGCGATCACTACACAGCAGAAAGTCGATCTGCAGAACCCGGCAAACTCTCGGGTCTACCTGCGCGCTGCGGAGGATCGCCACAACTGTGGTGGTATTGCCGCCTGCGATCAGATCGCCATGGCGTTTCTCGCGGCGATTCAAAGCTGGGCAGATCAGGCCGCACCGCCAACGTCGCCAGCTGCCCAGACCGCAGTCAGCATGAAAACCACCTTTGCCAACGCTCAGGAAATCACCGCAGCGCGGGTGGATGTCAATGCAGTGGCTAAGTACCTGTTCGACGAGGGTAGTGGCAACACCGCAGGCGATTCGACCGGTAACGCCATTACCCTGCAGATCGCGAACATGGAATGGGTTTCTGGTGGGGGCTTGCGCAACGTTAACGGCAAGGCTCAAGCCAGCGTCGACGACAGCCGCAAGCTGTTCGAGGCGATCGATGCCACCAAGGCCTACTCGGTGGAAGCCTGGGTAATTCCGGAAAACACTGCCCAAGACGGTCCGGCTCGAATCGTTAGCCTGTCGATAGACACCGCAACCCGCAACTTCACGATGGGCCAGAATGCCATCTACTACCAGCTACGCAATCGCAGCGCTGGCACCGGTGCCAACGGCACCCCGGCGCTGGAAGCGCTTGATCCCCAAGTAGACACCGTGTTGCAGCACGTCGTAATGACCTTCACCGAAGCCGAAGGTCGCAAGATCTTCATCAACGGTCAGCTGAGCCTGGAAGAAAACGCCGCAGATACCTTGGACTGGCAGGACAATCAGATCCTGGTACTGGGCAACGAAGTCACCGATGACCGACCCTGGGCAGGAGAGCTGAAGATGGTGGCTATCCACCAACAGGCGCTGTCTGCAGCAGAGGTTCAGCAGAACTTCGATGCCGGACTTGGCAATCTAACCAGCTTGCGCTTCGACATTAGCGAAGCCATTGGGGCACCGGCGGAGGTAGAGATGATCGCCGCGGAGCTCGACAGCAAAGCCTATCTGTTCGCCAAGCCGCGCTACATCAGCGATGTCACCGATGTGCAGATCAAAAACATCCGCATAGCAGTGAACGATGTAGTCCCGGTTGCCGCCCAAGCATTTCGACGAGTCGACATGCAGGTCACCGCCAACGGCACCGAGCTGTCACCCCTGGGTGCGGTGATTCCCACCAGCATGGGTCCAGAGATGGATGAGCTGCACTTGGTATTCGAGGTGTTGGGCAATGCTCAGGGCGCACCGGAAGCGATCGCTCCAGCAACGCCACCCCAGCCCCTGGCAGACACGCCAGACCCCGAGTTCGCTGTGCGCTCGTTCTCCCAGATCAACGACACCATGGCAACGCTCACCGGCATCGACTCCAACAGCAATGCCATCGTCAACCTGTACGGGGAGCTGCGCGGCTCGCTGCCAGCAACCCCAGATCTGCTCAGCTACGGGCAGTCCCAGCAGGTAGCGATCCAACGCCTCGCCAACGGCTATTGCGACCAGATCGTTACCAATAGCGGTCGTTGCAACGACTTCTTTGGCGCTTGCGAGATTAGCGCAGGCGGCAAGGCGCAAGTGGCGACAACGCTGTTTGATCGCTTCGTTGGTGTCAACCTCGCCAACCAACCTATGCAAAACGGTGTGACCACCGAGATCGTACAAATGATCGACGATCTAGGTTGTGCGGGAGGCTGTAACGGTGCTGCCGGTGAAGAAACCCTTTCCGCAAGCTGTGCCGCAGTGCTCTCCAGCGCTGCTATCACCCTTCAATGAGTTCACTGCCAGGAGAACGTTATGTCTAAATATGCAGAAACATTTCGCAAACGTGCGCGGCAGCAACAAGCCATTGAGCGCCGCATCGAGCAGGACTGCCAGCGCAGTGGCCATGGCCGCCCGCGCAGCCGCCGCGATTTTCTCAATCGCGGCCTACGCGCCGGCACAGCCACGGTGTTCTTACCCAGCATAAGTGCGCTGCTTGCCCGCAGCGCCTACGCAGAGTGCGTTATCGACAACAGCCCGTTGCTCGGCGCCGGGAAGATACCGTTCCTGTGTTTCGACCAAGGTGGCGGA
This sequence comes from Pseudomonadales bacterium, assembly GCA_051027215.1. Classification (GTDB taxonomy): domain Bacteria; phylum Pseudomonadota; class Gammaproteobacteria; order Pseudomonadales; family Azotimanducaceae; genus CALHVX01. Next base: position 16,585 of record JBPCXR010000226.1, read on the forward strand.
GCCAATATTGCCGGTTCCAATATCATGGTCGGCGGCGCCGGAGGACAGGAAGACTTTCTGTCCGCAGCCGGCTACGCCAAGCTGGGGTTACCCCAAGCGATCATTCCTCAGACCGTAGGGGTTGATCGCACCTTTGGCTTAGCCATGCATCCCAACAGCGCTTTGCTGCGCGGCATGCTCGATAAAACCAGTGCCGCCACCCGCGCTAACGTCAACGGCGCGGTTATGCCCGCCCGTAGCGAGAACGACACCGGCAACAATCCGCACAACCCAATCTACGGGGTAGCGCGAGCCGGTGCCGCGGGGGAGTTCGTCGCCACCATTGGCACCCGCAACTCGGAATCGGGTGGACGCTCCGCTGCGCCAGAGACCATGGTGGAAGCCAGCCTGCGGCCAACCCGAGTGCGCAATCGCAACGACGCCATCGGCCTGGCTGGTGGTGATCAAGGCGGCACGCCAAACGGTCGGATCGCGGCAGCCAGCGCGGTCATTACCGCGCTGAAACTGGGTCAGATCACCGAGTTGGAAGCCAACAAGGAACTGGTGCAATGTGGCTTTGATAAAACTACCGCCACTTTTAACACCACCATCGCGCCCGGAGACCTAGACCCCAATGCCGACACAGAGCTGCAGGATATCTTTCCTGGCAACGAGCTCACAGACGGTGACTTCGTGCGCACAGCGGCGACCATGAAGTGCGTGATCAACGGTTACGCTGGCGCTGGCACCATCGAATACGGTGGTCGCGACTACCACCAAGATCCCCGGCCAGAAACGGATGGCAAGGACTTCGTGGTCGGCCAAGCCATCGGTGCTTCCTTGGAATACGCAGCACGTTTAGGCAAACCGCTGATGATCTATGGGCTCAGCGACGGCGCTGTATCTGCCGATACCAACCGACCGGAAGACGATGGCCAAGGTGTGACCAAGTTTCGCTGGCGCTCCGACAATTCGCAAACAGCGGCGACCTTCATGCTGGTGTACAGCCCAGCCGGCCGCCCAGCGTTGCGCAACGGCGCAGCGTCGCAACAGCTTGGGTTTTTCAAAGCCGACGGCAGCGTAGAAACCTCGTCCAGCCCGTTCGCCAACAGCGTTACGACGCTGTCGGAGATGGTGGTGCTGAACTACCTGGCGCTGCACAACCAAGCAGCAATGTTCGACATGGTATTGAACAATCCCGGGCTCGGTAGCGGTGCCGCCGCCGATCCCTACATTGCCTTCGACCCCATTGTCTAAGCACGGAGTCGGTGCATGCACGCCATAGCAAACAGCCAGCAAGCGGCAACGTCAGACGTTGCCTACTACTGTCCGGACTGCGAAGGTGCAGCGCTGACTCCGAACCTAGCTGCCCAGCAGCGCTTCTGGCGCTGCGGTAGCTGCCTGGCCGAGTACCCGGAGTACTCGGTAGCAGGCCGCGCCATTCCTTGGTTGTTTCCGAAACCCACCCAGGCGCATGTTAGCTGGCAACAACGCTTGCTCAGCTGTGAGCGCGGTATTGATACGGTTCTTACCCAGCTAACGAATGCCCTGCAAAAAGCCGAGCTCATGCCGTTGACCCAACAACGACTGACTCGGTTCTATCAAGGCAATCAACAGCTGCGCGAAGCCTTGCATCAATACCTTGCACCACTCCAATTAGCTGCTGCAGATTCAGCACAGTGCACGCAACCTTGGAGCGATGTATTGCCCCAGGCGCAAGGGTTGCTCAGCTACCGGAACAATCTGTTTCGGGATTGGAGTTGGGACAACGGTGAAGCCGCAGCCATGCTTGACGCCGTCAACCAGATTCTCTGCCAAGACAGCCGTCGGGAACTGGGGCGAACGCTAACCCTCGGTGCGGGTAGTGGCCGCCTGTCTTTCGATTTGCACCAGCAGCATCATCCTGAGTGTTCGGTGCTGCTGGATCTAAACCCCTTGCTCACGGCACTCGCGGCGAACATCGTCGCCGGTGAGGACGTCTCGATGCCAGAGTTTCCTATAGCGCCGTCGCACAGTGACAACGTCTGCTGCCTGCAGCCGTGCAAGTTACCCCAAGGCCAGAGTCCAGCAAACGAACGGCTGCAGTTCGTGCTTGGTGATGCCACCGCGCCACCCTTTGCTGCGGAGAGTTTCGATACGGTGATTACACCCTGGTTGCTGGACATCTTGCCGTTGCCCCTGCCTCGCTTTTTGCCAGTGATCAATGAGTTGCTGCCGCTGGGGGGACGCTGGGTGAATACCGGGTCCCTGGCGTTCAGCTCCGAACAGCATTGCAACGCCTTCTGCCCCGACGAAGTTGAAGCCCTGCTGAGCGATGCGGGTTTTGAGTTGCAGAGCTTTGAACAGCAGACTCAGCAATATCTGCACTCACCGCTGAGTGCCCATGGTCGCACCGAGCAGGTCTATAGCTTCTGCGCGCTCAAAGCGAAGCCTGCGCGGCGGGGTAGCCGTCGGCGCCAATCAGATCGCCCCCGTTGGCTCACCGAGCCGAGTACGCCGATTCCCATAGATCCGACTTTCGAGATCGCCAGCGCGCAACACCTGTTGAACGCTCAAGTGTTGGGCGCCATCGATGGTCAACGCAGCCTCGATGAATTGGCCGAGCTGCTCGGCCGCAAGTATCAGCTCAGCAAGGGCGAGGCCCAAGCTGCCATCGAGACGATTCTGTTGACGCGCCAGCTGTAACCGATTCAGCTCAAACGAGCTTCACCAGCATCTTGCCGATGTTGGCACCGGTAAACAGGCCCTTGAACGCTTCCGGCGCCTGATCGATGCCCTGCAGCACTGTTTCATCGTATTGTACTTTGCCTTCCTTGATCCAACCGGAAACATCTCGAATGAAGGCGTCGCGCGCATCGGCGTAGTGGGAGACGATAAAGCCCTGCATACGTAAACCAAGACCGATAGCCATACTGAGGTTCACCGGTCCAGGGCGAGGCTCGGTGTCGTTGTAGGTGGCAATCGCCCCACAAAGCGCAATACGACCGAAGGGTCGCATGTGAAAAATAGCCGCTTCCAAATGATCTGCGCCAACGTTGTCGAAGTACACGTCTAATCCGTCCGGTGCGCCTTGGCGTAGTTGCCCGAGTAGATCGCCGTCGTGGTAGTCAAAGGCATAGTCGAAGCCCAAATGCTGGGTCAAGTGTTTGACCTTGTCCTGACTGCCTGCACTACCCAGCACTCGGCAACCCTTGACCTTGGCAATTTGTCCCGCTAGCGAACCAACCGCACCCGCTGCACCAGAAACAAAGACGGTCTCGTTTTCTTGCAAGGAGGCAGCGTTAAAGAGCCCAACGTAGGCCGTCATACCCGGCATACCCAGCACGCCAAGGTACGTCGACAGCGGTGCAAGCTCTGGATCAACCAGCTGCATGCCGTCGGGCTTAGCAACGAATGCCTCGCGCCAACCGTAGTTGTGGGAAACATAGCCCCCGACCGGGAACTCAGGAGCATTGGATTCCAAGATCTCGCCCACCGCGCCCCCTTGCAAAACCGCGCCAATCTGAAACGGCGGCACGTAGGACTTACGGTCGATCATGCGACCACGCATATAGGGATCCACGCTCATGTAGTGATTGCGGATGAGCAGTTCACCCGCCCCCGGGGTCCCCACCTGGGTTTCAACCACATCAAAGTTTGCCGCCTCCGGCATTCCTGCAGGGCGGGACTTCAAGCGGACCTCGCGGCTGGTGATCGCAGACATCAAACATTCCTCGGTTGGGTATAGAAGGTGCGGCCAACAGACCGCTGCCGGAGCGTACGCGATTCGAAAATTTGGGTACAGTAGCCGGCTTAGCGAAATCGTACAGGCCACAAATGACTCTCTTGTTTCGCCCAGCCGTTGCCGCGTTTACCGCAGCTCTATGCCTTAGCCTCATTGCAACCTCTGCCCAGGGCCGTGAGTTTCAGAGCGTTAGGGCGGAACGCGAAGGCTTTTCCAGCGACCGGCTAGGCCGTTTGGACGACTATATGACGACGGCGGTAGCGGATGGGGTCATGGTCGGCGGCCAGGGTCTCATCGCCCGCAATGGCAAAATCGTCTATACCCAGAACTGGGGTCAACAGGATCGCGAAGCCGCTGTCGCAATGCGTGACGACGCCATCTTTCGCATCTACTCCATGACCAAGCCCATTACCGGCGTGGCCCTCATGCTGCTGTTCGAAGAGGGCAAATTTCTGCTGGATGAGCCGGTAGCCAAGTACATTCCAGAGCTGGCCAATCTCAAAGTGGCTATCTCCACCGCAGACGGTGCTACCCAGGCGGTGAGTGATGGAACGACCAGTGTCACAGCGGGTACAGGTGACGCAGCGCTGGTCGGTAAGACCCGCGCGCCACGGCGCCAACCCACCATTCGCGACTTGATGCGGCATACCGCCGGCATGAGCTACGGAGTCTTTGGGAATACGGAGATCGATCAGCAATACCGCTCAGCTGGCCTGCTGCAACAGCATCCAGACCTTACCGCCTTTGTCACCAAGCTCGGGCAGATCCCGCTGCAGTATGAACCGGGTGAGCGCTGGCACTACAGCGTTTCGGTCGATGTACAAGGTCGCTTGGTGGAAGTGCTCAGCGGGATGAAGTTCAGCGATTTTTTACAGCAGCGTATATTTACGCCCTTGGGCATGACAGATACCAGCTTCACCATCCCCGAGGCCAAACGCGAGCGCCTGGCCCAGCTCTATTCACCCAAAGGCATACGCGGCAGCATGAACGCCTGGCTGACCCCCAACACCAGCTCGGAGCTCACGGTGGCCCCAGACTATGCCGACGTTGGCTACCAACCCGGCGCCACTTTCGAAAGCGGTGGTGCTGGTTTGCTGTCAACGACCCTGGATTACCTGCGTTTTTGCCAAATGCTCCTGAACGGCGGCGAGCTGAACGGCGTGCGCTTGTTGGCGCCGCGCACCGTCGAGCTAATGCGCAGCAACCACCTCGACAAAGCAATCGGTCTTCGACAACCCGGCCTCGGCTTCGGCCTTAACTTCGGTGTGCTGGTGGATCCAGGCGCTGCCGGTAACGTCGGCTCCGTGGGCGAGTTTCGCTGGGGCGGTGCAGCGGGTACTTCGTTCTGGATTGATCCAGTAAAAAACCTCATTGGAATCTTCATGGTGCAAAGCATCCCCCATCGCACAAGCCTGGGGGCACAGTTCAAGATATTCACCTATCAGGCGCTATTGGACTGATGCTGCAAGCCCTGCACCAACAACTGTCACAGGTACACCCGGCGCTGGTCCCCATTGCCGGGGTGCTGAGCCTGATGCTCACGGCCTGGGTAATCAGTCGGCTATCCAGAGGCATCATTCTGGGTCTGTTTCAACGCTGGGCAAACAAGTCCCCCGCACAGTGGGACGATTTCCTGATTCGCCGCAAAGTCATCAAGCGTACGGTACAAATCCTGCCCGCAATCGTTACTTATCTGGGCGCACCCTGGGTGCCCGGGCTACACGCCACTGCAATCCAGATTTTCCAGAACGTCTCTGTCGCCTACATGGCGCTAATGGCCATCATGGCCTTAAGCGGTGCGCTGAGCGTGGCGAACGATATCTACGAAGCACGTCGCAACAGCCAGCGTCGGCCGATAAAAGGCTACATTCAGATCAGCAAGATCATTTTGTATTGCTTAGGCGCCGTGCTCGCCATTTCTGCCTTGCTAGACAAGTCACCGCTCATTCTCTTGTCTGGCATCGGCGCCCTGACCGCGGTGGTGCTATTGGTATTTAAAGACACGCTGTTGTCTTTAGTCGCCAGCATTCAACTGTCTAGCCTGGACATGTTACGAGTCGGCGATTGGATCGAAATGCCGCACTTCAACACCGACGGCGAAGTGATCGACATCGAGCTGCATACCGTGCGCGTGCAGAACTGGGACAAAACCATTACCACGATCCCGACCCATTCAATGATCTCGGATTCGTTCAAGAACTGGCGCGGCATGTCTGAGTCTGGCGGGCGCCGAATCAAGCGATCACTGCTGATCGACATGGCCTCTGTTCGCTTTCTCAGCAGCGAAGAGATTAAGCACTTCGAGCGTTTTACTTTGCTGCGAGATTACCTCGATCATAAACAGGCGGAGTTGACGCAGTACAATCAAGCCCTTGCGGCACCGACAGACGACGACGTGAATCTCCGGCGACTAACAAACTTAGGCACCGTCCGCGCCTACCTGTTCAATTACCTGAAACATCATCCAAGAATCCGCAAAGACATGACCTTAATGGTGCGACAGTTATCACCGCAGTCTAACGGCGTCCCCATAGAGCTGTATTGCTTCACCAACACCACCGACTGGAGCGAATACGAGTCTATTCAAGCTGATCTGTTCGATCACTTCCTCGCTATTGCCAGTGAGTTTGACTTACGTGTTTATCAACAGCCGAGCGGTGCTGACCTCGCGCAGCTAAAGCCGATGACCAACGGCATCAGCCCAAACTCCAGCAACTAAATCGCGCTGCGCCTAAGCAGCGCTTTGTCGGCGATAGTTTTTGTCCCCCGGTACGTAGGTCGCCACTTTCGGCACCTCGTTCACCAGCAAGCAGACGTCTTGCAGCTCTGCGGAACCGGCAGTTTCGCTGACATGGCCGCAGATTTGGTCGGCAAGCTCGGCACTGGTGATGCAACGCAAAACGCTGTATTCGTGGGCAACCTGGCTACCCGCAGCCGCTGATTCGCTGTGCTTTCGGATACAACGCGAGTGGTTCAAGTTCAGTCCTGGCGCCCCTGCTTCCAGCAACAGATCCATCAACGTCTGCAAATTGTCTCGATCAACTATGGCAGTCAGGCAACGCTGATCTTCCAGCACTGCGCCTTGGTTGCTCTCCAGCTCGATTCCTGCGCCGCGAGCTTGACCCAGCTCGAACACGCCTTGATCGCGCCAATGAGTATGCCCCGTGAGATGATCAATGGCGTTGATCACCTGCTGCATATTGGCTTCGTAATGGTGATGGGATACCCGACTCGGCAGGTTATAGAGACCAGCGCTGATTGGCACTCGGTACATAAAACCGCGGCCGGGTAGGTGCAGGCCGCCGGCTTTGGCCATGGCATCAAACACCTCTTCGACGTCGGCATCATCAGCCATCACCATGAGCACCTCTTTCTCTGCTTCTTTAGTGATGCGCAACCAACCCACTCTATCGCGCAAGCCGCGCCCCTCGCAGTAATAAACTACTGGGCCATGGGCACCCACATCCATGGCAGCTCGCGCAACTCGATCGCTGCTGGCATGGCCAACGATGCAGAAGATCGCATTCAGGCTGTTCTTCAAAGCCAACTCTTTGCGACTGCTCGCTGCCGCTTCCGATACCGGCCAGGCGTTGAAGGCAGAGCCGAAGTACGTTTGCTGACACGGGCTACTGAACACCGCTCCCGTCGCCTGCAGATCTAACCGGCTACGCTGCACCACGGTCGCCACGACCGATTCAACTTCTGGATCCGGAACCAGCATTTGCAGCATGACTCTGGCTGGGCTGACCGCGGGCAACCAACTGCGCCGCCAATGGTCCTTTACCAAGGTGCCGCGAGCTTTCCAGACCAGCACGCTGGCGTTATCACGCTGGCAGATCGCATCGATAACCTCATTCGCCGCTGGCCTGGGTACGATGGCATTGATCGTTGAGTAGGATTGGCTGGCTTGTAGCATTAGACCGCGACCTCCGTGGCGATGACTCCGGCAATATCTTCGGATTGAGGATCTTCCGCCGCACGAGCATTGCGCTCAGTGCGCTGGGTGTACAGGCCAACGGCCAATACGGTAATGATTGGACCAACAGACGCCAACGCCAAGATGCCAAAGCCGTCCGTCACGCCTTGTACATTAGCGCCGATGCCTAATCCCATGGCCAGAACCAGTGGGACCGTGATGGGTCCGGTGGTGACCCCCGCGCTGTCCCAACCGAAGTTCACGAAGCTGTGCGGCGCTTTCCACGTCAGTAGCAGCACAAATATGTACGCTGGCGCGAGCAACGACATTAGCGGTAAGTTGTACGCCATTTTCACTACACCAGCGCCAATGCCAACGCCAACGCCGATTGCCACACTCTGCATCAATAGCTTCTTGCGGAACGCGCCGACCGTGATTCGCTCAACGGTGTCACCCAAAGCGTTGAGCGCAGGCTCTGCCAGGGTCGCGCCATAGCCAAGAAAGAAGGCAAACCCAACCGCCAGCAGCTTGCCCCATTCAGGGACATCCAGCAGCGGGCCTTCCGGTACTGACATCCCCCATGGGGTAATTTGCGCAAAGGTCAGCGGCACGTTGCTACCCAACTGACCGCCTAGCGGGGTCAACCCCAGAGCGATGCCAAGTCCGAACAGCGCCATGCCTACGAGCGCAAACAGTACGCCAACGCCAACGTCCTGGCTTTGGCCAAGACGCTGCTGTAGGAGCATGCGTAAAACCAGATAGAGAAACAGACACAATGGCACGATGGCGCGCAGAGCGTCTTTGAACGCCTGCCATAGTTGCCCTGTCAGCGGTGTACTGTTGTCCCAGCTTTGCTCGCTGACCAATTGAAAAGGTCGCACATCCGTCTTCTGAATAACCACGTCCGGCGTGCTGATCATGATTCGGCCATTAACCAGGTCAGCAGAGCTGGCATCAAACGTCAGCTCATAACCTTCCGGCAGCACACCGCTACGCTGATAAGTCTCGAACTCTGACGGAGTAATTACCCTGCGCGGCGCATCCAACTGAGGATCGGCTCGCTCCGGCATCGCCGGGGTGTCGGCAGCAACAGTCTGTACTGGCACTTTTAGTTGACTGTTGGGGCCACCAATATAGTCACCGCTGACATAGTGAAACAGCGCCAACAACAACACAGCAAGAATGGGAAACAGCGAGGCCAACGTCACGATACCGAAGCCAGAGTGGCCACCGCTGCCGCTACCGCTGCTCACTACCCGACACACGCCCACACCCAGAGCCAAAACCAAGGGCACCGTCACAGGCCCGGTTGTTACGGCCCCGCAGTCCCACGCCAACCCCAACACATCTGCAAGCTCGGGAACTCGAGTAAAGCCCAATGACAGCGCCAGTAACAACGCTACTGCAGGTATGGCTAGATTTTTGAGCGGCCAGGCGTAGAAGAATCGCAACACACCGAGCATGACGGCCAGTCCCACCCCGGTACCCACAGCGGCTACCAGCTGTCCGGAGAATTCGTTTAGCAAGCTATATAGAAGGGGCGCCGCTTGCGCCTGCACCCCGGACCCGGCGGCCTTGAGAACCGCGATGGCGGGTTCCGCGAATGTGGCACCGACGCCAAGTAAAAAGGCAAAGCCGAGAATAACCGGCATGCGGCTATGCCTAGGTAGCACGCTGCCAATGATCTCGCCCAGCGGCATCAATCCAAGCCGTAGGCCCTCCATGAAAAACATCAACCCAACGGCAACGATGAGTATGCCTACGCCTATCATGCTGGCGTAGACGATGGGCAGCTGCAGGATTAGCAGTTGAAAGGCGAGTAGATAGAAGACGATGAACCAAATACCCTTGATCTGCTCAAGGAGGTTTCTTTTGACGTAAGGCCAGAGAATTCTCAACGTATCTCTGACGCCTAGACGAAAGCGCTCGGGTTGCTGTGGCGGTGCGTCGCCTTGTATTGGATTAGGAGCCATCCGTTGCTCATTTAGTTTCTGGGCTTCAGGTACTTATCGGCCCGGATTCGAGAAACTTGAGTGCTGGACGATCACCTCGCCGTTGTTACCAGCGATTTCATGTGGCCTCTGCTTCGCGTCGCTCTGCTTAACCCATCGAGACGCTCTGGTATGCTCGACACATGACATTCGACTACATCATCGTCGGTGCTGGCACTGCCGGCTGCGTACTGGCCAATCGTCTATCTGCCGATCCCAACGTACAGGTTCTACTGCTCGAAGCGGGTGGCAAAGACGACTACTTCTGGATCAACATTCCCGTCGGCTACCTCTATACCATCAACAATCCGCGCACAGACTGGTGCTTCAACACAGAAGCGGACGAAGGGCTGGGTGGGCGCAGCATCGGCTATGCGCGAGGCCGTGTGCTTGGTGGCTGCTCCTCAATCAACGCCATGATCTACATGCGCGGCCAGCGTAGCGACTTCGACCACTGGGCACAGTTGGGCAACCGCGGCTGGGGCTGGGACGATGTGTTACCCATCTTCAAAGCCAGTGAGGACTACCAACACGGTGCGGACGAGTTTCACGGTAGCGGCGGCGAGCTACGGGTCGAAGAACGGCGCGTAAATTGGGAAATCCTTGATGCCTGGCGGGACGCCGCCGCTGAATCGGGGATTCCTAAGATCGAAGAGTTCAACCGCGGCGACAATTTCGGCACTGCCTATTTTCAGATGAATCAGCGCCGCGGTAGCCGCTGGAGTGGCAGCAAGGGCTTTCTGCGACCGGTGCTCGCCCGCCCCAATCTTACAGTCATGACTGAGCAGAGCGTCACCCAGATACTGCTCGACACCACTACCGACACACCCAGGGCCAAAGGCATCAGCGTTCGCAGTGACCTAGGGCAAACCCAACAGATGCACGCACGACGGGAAGTGATCCTTGCAGCTGGCTCTATTGGTTCGCCGCAACTGCTGCAGCTGTCTGGCATAGGCGCCGCAGACACTCTCGCTGAGATCGGCGCACGGCAAATACATGAGTTACCAGGGGTTGGCGAAAACCTGCAGGATCACTTACAGATCCGTAGCGTCTACAAGGTCAGCAATACCACAACGATGAATCAGCGAGCCAACTCGCTGCTCGGGCGGGTTGCCATGGGCCTGGAGTATCTGTTCAAACGTACCGGGCCGTTAACCATGCCGCCTTCGCAACTGGGAGCCTTTGCCAAATCTGATTCTACCCAGCCCAGTGCCAACATCGAGTGGCACGTGCAGCCACTATCTCTAGACAAGTTCGGTGATCCACTACACACCTTCAACGCCATAACACCTTCGGTATGCAACCTACGACCAAACAGCCGTGGCTATGTGCGAGCGCGCAGCACAGACCCAAGCGCCGCTCCTGTCATTAAGCTGAACTACCTAAGCAGCGCCGAAGACCAGGCAGTGGCCATTGCTGGCTTGAAGTTCACCCGCACTATTATGGCAGCGCCCGCGCTGGCGCCATTTAGCCCGGAGGAATGGAAGCCGGGGCCTTCGCTGCAGAGCGATGCAGAGCTGTTGGATGCCGCTCGAGAGTTGGGCACGACGATCTTCCATCCGGTGGGTACCTGCAAGATGGGTAGCGATCCCATGGCCGTGGTTAGCGACCGGTTGCGTGTGCACGGCGTAGCAGCGCTTCGTGTGGTCGATGCATCCATTATGCCGACCATTACTTCTGGGAACACCAACGCGCCTACAGTGATGATCGCCGAACAAGGTGCCCGGTTTATTCAAGAAGACTGGGCTACACAGTCAGAAAAGCGCTGAGCGCCTCTCGCCTAAAGGTAGACGTGCAATTGCACAAAGGCTTCCTCGCTGTTGGCGAGGGCTGAAGTCTTCTCACCGTCCCTCACGCGCACGCCCAACCGGAGCTGGCTGTAAACCCAAGGCGAATACTCATAAACGAGGCTTCCACGTTTGTTGGTATCGCGGTCATCATCGAAGCTCGCCGACTCGAGCGTTAGCTTCAGATTGTGACCTTTGCTTAGTAACCAGTTCGCCTCGAGCAGCAGAACGTCCTGTTCCTGTGAGCTAGCAGCGACCGGCCGATCTTTCACGCGGTCGTACTCGAGCAACCAGGCGATTGCTCCTGTACGCAACCCGGCAAACAACCCATAGGCTCTGCGATCGTCGAAATCCGTGTCATTGCGCAATGCACTAACACCAATTTGACCCATCGGCGTCATTGCCACAGCTCGCAGGGTAAAGAGCTTACCGTCGTCGCGTTCCGCAGCGCCGCCGTTGCCATTGGTTACCGCGAACTGCGCATTGAATCGAGTCGTCTCGTAGCCGAGTTCGATACCATCATCACCTGCTGTCATGGTAACCCCTGTGGCTTCGCGAACAAAAGCGCTGTCATCTTCCAAACGCCAACCAAAGGGCAAAAACAGCTTCCCCGCTTTCAAGTACAGGGCGTTATTGCTGACCTTCAGCCAGGCTTCTCGATTCAGACTGCCCCCTGGTGCGACCTGCTGATCGAGATAGATCGATACGTGTTGGTTTACCCGGCCACCGAGATAAAGCGTCGCTCGATCAACACCGAAGTCCAAATTGTCGTCACGGTCGTCGAGTTCGAACTGTGTGGCACTCGCACGAGCGTTCGCACCGAAGGTTATTCGCTGCGCAAACTCCCCAGTCCACGCCTCCCCTAAACTGCTATCGTTCGCCGCAATTTGCTGCTGTGAATAAATGTTTCCGTATACGGAACGCTGACCACCACCTGTCGGGTTAGTGTGACAGCTGCCGCACGACTGCCCAGCTCGAACAGCCAGGTAAGGCTCCGCGAGCACGGGCAATGCAGCCAACAACAGGATGCAGAACGTAGCGAGTCGGGTTGCCATCAGTTGTCCTGGGCACCATCGTTAATCCAATCCCGAATGTCCTGAATTAGAGCGTTTGACAACGCCGGTTGACCCAGAGGCATTCTCGAGCCGACCGCGGCGCTGCCCTCGACCTTTTGTACCAAGTAGCTGTTGTCGGCATCGTTGGGCGTAACTAGATTAAGGGTTGGCACCTCGCCACTGGCAACGTTGACTAGATTCGAGAATGCCTGTCCATCAGACAGGTTTAACCCTTGGGGTGGTGACGCGCCACTATGGCACCCCGACACCGCGCAACTGGGGGTGAACACCTGTGCTTGAATCTGCGACAAAGTCGCTACCTGAACAGGCGCACTAACGGAGAAGCTGCTAACGAAGTCGCCGCCGGCGCTACCGTCGTTATCGCCATCCAAGACAACGCCGTCAGCGTCAGTGAGGGGGGTCATGCTGCTGCCGTCCGCAATGAGGCGGTAGACATCATCACCGCCACTAGCGCCTGTTAGATCCAGAGTTATCGCGGACCCGTCGAGGTTGGCCGCAGCAATATTCAACAGTAGCTCGTTGCCATCCTCAAATGTGCCATCGCCACCGCTGGCCTCGAGCGTAAATCGTTCTACGGCAACGGTGTCAGGGAGCGGCGCGCGATTGAACCCTAAAACAACGTCGACCGGCAGTGAGTTCTCGGTTGCGCCATCGGCCGGAGTTACTGTATCGATGACAAAAGCGGCGGTAGGTGAAGGCGAAGACATCACCGGCTCTAGTTGCCCTCGCAATTCTCCGTTGCTTTGCGTTGGGGAAGAGACCAGAACATACAATCCTTGATTCCGCAGCGCTTGGTATTGCGCCGTATCGAGCAGCGCATCTTCCAGGAGCCAGTGCGACAGTTGATTCGCATCCTGGGACAGGGCTAACACCTCCGGACCATTTTGACCCAACGGTGCCTGGTGCAGGGCGACCGAAGTCGCATCGTCCAGACCCACCAGATTGACGTGTAAATTTAGACGCTGGTCCGCTGCGACAATGGTACTGGCGGCGACACCGCTGTTTGCGCTGGCGACCGCTGGAACCACATCGTCCCCACTAAGCGTCGTCAGCACCAGCTCAACGTCATCGGGCACGATTTGCCCTCGAATCTCGCCGCCAGGAAACGTTGGCGAGTGAACGTTGAGGTAAAGTTGCGCCGCAGCTAAGGCAGTAAGACCATCAGCATCGAGCACTGCATCTTCACTGAACCAGTGCGCGCTATCGTTGGGATCTTGAGATAACTCAATGAGCACTCCACCGTTTACCCCCGCTAATGCCTGGTGCACATGCGCTGCGACCGCATCATCCAGCCCTTCGGTGTTTATGTGCACCACGGTAACCCCATCGCTAGGATCCACGGTTACCGCACCAACCCCAGTGGCAGCGCTAGGCACCGGCGGCACTTCTTGCGCGGCAGACAACTGGATCGTTAACAATTGAATGTCCCCAGTCAGCAGCTGTCCGCGCAACGCGCCATCCGCAGCTGCGGCTGAAGTGGCCTCTAGATACAAACTACCCGCATTGAGCGCATCAATGTCCGCTGCATCTAGAACTGAGTTCGGGGGAAACTCAAAATCCCCACCACTAGCACTGTCCAACGTAAAGATTACTTCTCCCATCTCCCCGGCAAAACCGCGATTCAGGGTCACACCTTCCGCGGTGAGACCGGTGAAGCTCACAATGCCGCTGAGCTCGCCGTCGTCTAAGTTCAGGGTAAGGTCTGCACTAGCTTCTCCGGCGGTCGCACCACCGCCAATCACTTGCGCAGGGGTTAGAGTTACCACAAGGCTTGTAGTGTTGGGCGGTGGTGCCGGAGCAGGCGCCGGAGCTGAGCGATTGTTGTTACTGTCCGAACAGCCGCCAAGCGCTATTAGAACGATGGAAAAACACGTGAGCTTACGAAACATGGCAGTCCCCTTCTAATGACAAGCAGCTCGGTCATCGGCTCTGAGCTGCTTAGTAGGTTCTGTGGCGAGCCCGTTTGGTTCAGCGGGAAAAACAAATTTCTTGAAGTGAACTTTTCGATGAGTTCGAGGCACTTACAGTTATGAGGTCCTGTATGCAGAAATCACCGAATTGCCGGTTTGGAGCATTTTTTGCGCACTGAGCGACAGTTGTTGGACGCGATCGCGCACGGTGATCAAGAAGCGCTGCGATTGCTACATCAAAGCTACTATCGACGGTTGGGTCAGTTCCTGCTGCGCATGACCGGGGATGTAGATATATCCGCAGAGGTCGCTAACGATGTTTTTCTGGTCATCTGGAACAAGGCCGCAAGCTTTCGGGGCGACTCAGCACTTTCGACTTGGATACTGGGCATTGCCTATAAACTCGCCCTGCGTGCCAATAGCAAGAAGCGGCACTTTGAGCCATTGGATGAGTCCATTACGGCCAAAGACACAATGGAACAGCAGGTGCAGCGACGGGCCTTGAATGAAGGTCTCGAACGACTGAGTGTGGAACACCGTGCAGTGATTGTTCTCACATACGAGTTCGGATACTCATATCGGGAAATCGGACAGATCCTGAATTGTCCGGAAAACACGATCAAGACCCGAATGTTTCATGCGAGAAGATCCTTGCGCGCACTACTGGAGACCTAGTTACCAGATGAACCAACATGCCAAATGTCAGGAATTGATACCCTGGTACGTCAATGATTCGCTCGACGCCACCGAGCTGAGCAAGCTTCAGCCCCACCTGGAGCGCTGTGCGGATTGCCGCCAACAGATCGAAGAGGCTAAAGCGATTGTTCAAAGCATGGAGGATGACCAGGCGTTTCATGAAAAGTTGGAGCAGTTAGCATGCCGGCAAGACGAGTCGTTCGACAAACTCAGCCAACATTTGGTTGCACCCCGCCATCGCCGTTTTCTGCCTCTGCTAACTACCACAGCCGTTGTCCTGTGCGCAGTCGCCTTGGCGCTAACCATCGGTTTGCGCCCGCAATCGACAACTTTTGAGAGTATGACACGCGACGCAAGCACCGAATCACCCATCGTCCAGGTACTGTTTAGCCCGGGGTTTACGGAGGCTGAGCTGCGACAGTTTCTCGAAGACAGCCAAGGTCGCCTGCTGGGTAGCCCCTCCGCAAAGGGCATGTACCGTATTGCACTGCCCGTCGGCCAGGACGCCGCCGAGTACGCCTCGAGGGTACGAAAACATCCCGGCGTTCGCTGGGCAGAGTCTGAACAGTGATCCGCAACCGCGCAAACGCAGGCATCATCTTCTTGGTGCTTTTGATCGGCGCTATGCAATCAGCACACGCGACCCAGAACGCTACCATTCTCGTGACCTTTCCGGTTAAACACTTCTCTGACCCGGGCTTTGGTGGGTCGAAAAAGCATTATCGAGGTGCCAGTCATTGGCCGGTCTCCCTGCACGTTCGATCACAAGTCCGACGCGTTGCACGGCGTTTTTCAATGACTCAGATAAGCGCCTGGCCCATTGAGTCACTTATGTTGTACTGCGTGGTTTTTCAAGCGAATCAGCCTGAGGTCAGTCTGAATACCCTGCTGTCGCAACTCAACAACACACCGGGAATTGATGCCGCGCAACCATCACAACTATTTATTGGCATGACCCAGCGCGTAAATGAAGCAGCCAACTTCCAGCACGAGCAGGAATATGACGACCCATTGTTCGAGTTACAGTACGGCGAGTACCGTGAGCAGCTACAGCGCATGCATCAGATCTCCAAGGGTGCGGTGGTTCGAGTGGGAGTGGTAGACAGCTCAGTCGATCACAAGCACCCGGACCTACTCGGACAGATTACTCGACAATACAATCTGGCCGGCGAGCGCAATGCCAATCACTATGAGCATGGCACCGCAATCACCGGAGTCATCGGTGCCGCAGAAGACAACGGCGAAGGCGTGGTGGGCTTAGCGCCATCGGCGTCAATTTTTGTATACGGAGCATGCCGTGATCACGCCGGGCGATCTCAGTGTGACAGTTTGTCTCTGGCGCTCGCTATCGATCAGGCGATCACCGACGAGGTTCAGGTGTTAAACCTGTCTTTGGCCGGACCGGTGGATCCGCTACTTACACGGCTGTTGGACAGAGCAATCGCACAGCAAACCGTTGTGGTTGCAGCGCGCAACGAAACAAACGCTCAGCGAAACTTCCCTGCGAACCACCAGGGCGTCCATAGCGTCGGCAGCGACCATAACAGCTGGTTTGCTAGTAGTGAGCAGTTCAGCACCGTCGCTGGTGGCGGCTACCGGGTATTCTTTGGTAGTTCTGTGGCGGCAGCCGGTGTTAGTGGTTTTGCCACTTTGCTGCGCTCTCGACACAACGCTGCGCTAACTAACACGTTGATCGAGCGCACGTTGGCCAGTCACTGCAACCCAATGGACGTCATGGGTTCCGACCCGCTGGCGTCGTGCCAATGAATTCGCGTGATCATCAATGGCTGAATCACGCCTGCTGTTTGGGAGCGCTGGCTCTGCTAAGCCTCTGCCTCGCACCGTCTTTGCAGGCTCGGCTAGATGCGCAACTGAGCTTGTCCAACGATTACCGTTATCGCGGATTGGATCAGTCCGATCACGGCATGGTGGTACAAGGGTCCATTGACTACAGTAGCAGCCATGATTGGTATGTGGGTGTCTGGGCCAGCACAGTCGGCTACGACTTTCAGGGTGATGATCGATCCCTAGAAGTTGACTACTACGCAGGATTTGTTCACCGGTTCAGCAACCCGTTGGCTGTGGATGTCTCGGTGATTCGCTACACCTATCCAGGCAGTCACACGCGGCTGGACTATGATTGGACCGAACTGCAGCTAAGCGCGTTTATTGGCGATCGTTGGACCGCAACTTATGCCATTGGTGACAACTGGCTCGGTAGGGATGAAAACAGTGGTCATCTTGAAATGGGTTTTCGCCAAGCGTTGCCACTACATCTAGTGTGGGACATTACTTTAGGACATACCTTCAGTGAACGAGTGCTTGGAATGGAGTACCAGTCGATCGAAACCGGTCTGGCACGCCAATTTGGCCCGCTGTTACTACGTTTGAGCTACACCAACGTCGACCGCAAGATGCGCCAGCGCCTGGGAACTAACCTGGACCGATCCTGGCTCTTCGCCTTACGCTGGGACCTGGGCCAGAGCCTAAGAACTGCCGGTCGATCGGCTAACGCCAGGCGTTCAAGAATGGACTAGCTGTGATAGATCAAATCTGACCTGACAGGTAGTGTCAGATGAGATCAAGTCGATTCTGAAAGCGGACGCTCAAACCCGCACCGGCTCTGCGTCGTCGGTGGCTAAGATCGGCCAACAGGAGATGCTCTACACCTTGGCTAAAGTCGTAGTGTTACTATGTCGGTTCGCACCCGATCGGTATTTCTCATGAATGTAAGATCGCTTCTCGACAACGAAATCCAGCAACATGATCTTTGTCCTGGTGCAACCACAATCGATGAGTGGTCGAGTAAAACCTGGCTAGAGACGCGCGTTGGGCAGAGGGTGGTTCCTATATTTCCTCTTTGGCCGATTCGCGAAGCTCTAAGTAAGCACGACATTCACCACGTTCTTACAGGCTACGAGACTGACATCAAAGGAGAATCTGAGCTGGCTGCATGGGAACTTGGTTCAGGTGGGTGTCACCTAAACCTCATATTTTGGATTGATCGAGTTAGTTTTTTCCTTATTGGGCTTCTCACTTATCCTAGAGCAACAGTCCAAGCTATGCGTCGCGGCTTTCGGTGCCGAAATTTGTTCAGCAAATCAATCGACGCCATCTTAGCCTCAGAAATCAAAGACATTCGTAATGAGCTAAGTCTGTAGCTGGAATGTCTCCTCAGGGTCGACAAGAGCCGGTCGCGAATCCATTCTGAACGGCGGCTTTCTCCATAGCCGACGTTTATTCTACTATCGTGGTCGTCGCTGAGCGGCCAATAGCGGCCGGAAGACCTGACCGGTTGAATCCACAACAGATGCTGGACGAATGCAGCTGATTCAGCGTTTGACCGCCGTTACCATTACCTCGAAGCGAGCGTCAAAAAGCAGCGCACCGGAACCTATAAAGGCCCTCGCCGGAAATTCCTTCGTGAAATAGGTGCGGTAGACCTCGTTGAATGCGCCATAGTGAGACACGTCTGAGCAGAACACCTGGACGACGACTACGTCGTCCCAGGTCATTCCTGCAGCCGCAAGTGTGTCTTTGATCGAGTCGAGGACTGCTCTTGCCTCTTGAGCTGGATCGTCTGGCACCTCGCCGTCTACCAAGCCGATGTCGCCGGATACGTACAGCGTGTCATCGACCATGACGGCTCCGCTGAACGGGGTACCTTCATCGCCGACTGCACGACCATTGATGTACGACACTTCCGTAGCCAACGCAGTGCCTCCCAGCATAGAGATGAGCATGATCTGGACAAGGATCGTTTTCGATTTCATCTTTATTGCACTGCTCCTCTTGCTATGCTTCGGTTTCAGGTAGTCTATTCGATCCATTTTTCGTTCCGATTAGTTGGGCGTTTGTCTGAAGATTACCCGGTTGTCTGTAAGTCGTGAGGCTAGGAAGCGGCCACTCGGATTAAGAGGCCCAAAGCCCGCTTTAAACCAACAACAGAGTTGTACAATCACTCTGAAAACCTATGGTAATTGTCCAATGAAAACGCTGGTGCACTCAGCACGTTGTCAATGAACCCCGGTGTATATCCTGGCGTTTGACTTTCTACTGCCCACCAATCCTTCCATGCTGGGAGTTCGAGAAAGCTATTCGCCCAACCTCGACGATTTTCCCAGAGTTCATCTGGCAGCACACCGGATTTATGTAGGAAAAACTGAGCTTCGAATTGTTGGAATATCATACGGAACATCAAGATGAGCTGAGCCTTGTCTTCGCTCGAAAATCGACTCACATCGCACTCAGTGTCCATCGCGCGTTCCAAAAGCTGTGCTAGATCAGGTTGCTGTACGAGCATCTTGTTGATCGAGGAGAAGGCTTCGATGGATTGCGCACCAGCGGCACCCTGTGCCGTACGCGTGTTGCGCCGAACCTCAAATATCAAGTAGATGAGAGAACCCAAAACAGCGAGCCCTCCGAGCGCCTCGCCAAGGTTCGCAAGCTGTTCAAGATCCATCGCGATAATCCTTTGTTTGATGGTTGGAACAGTTTAGTAGATTCAGCAAGAGAACCCGAAAGGCCGCTGTGGGTCGAAATTTCGCGTTGCCGGCTGGCCCGGCAAACGACCGAGAACCGCCGGATGGCTGTCCTGCCTGCTCATCTTGCCGCGAGATGGCAGCTTGGGGGCCAATAGCAGCCGGACTGCAGGTGCTCCCGTCGATTTGACGGACTAGTGTGAAGCCGTAGACTCAATCTGACGTGCTGGGAGTGTGTGTTGGATCAACCATTTGCTGCCTACAAGGGCGATGAGCCATATGTCTTCGTGTGCTATGCGCATGATGACGAAGACGTGGTCTATCCGGAAATCGCGTGGCTCCATGAGCAAGGGATCAATATCTGGTACGACGAGGGCATCTCGGCAGGGAAAATCTGGCGGGAAGAGATCGGTGACTCGATCAAAGGTGCATCGAAGGTCTTGTATTACGTCTCTAGCTCGTCCCTCGCGTCGGATCACTGTAGCCGGGAGATCAACTTCGCGCTCGATCGGCACAAGAATGTGCTACCCGTCTACCTCGAAGATGTCACACTGACGACGGATCTCGAAGTTGGTCTGAGCCGCGTTCAAGCATTGCATCGAGACCAGGATGCAAGCTATCAGCACCACCTCTTGAACGCGCTCGGCCAACCCAATGAGGCACCCCCGCCATCACTCAGCCGCTCCGACCGCCCTGCTGCACCCGCACAAGCAGTTCGGTCACGCGTGTTGGGTCGCGGCCGCTTGGCCTTGGCTGTGATCGCGGTCGCCGCGGTCGGCTTTATCGTCTGGCAGTTGTGGGAACGAACCCCGGCGCCAACTCCAAGCGGCGCCGCGGCCACGTCTATCGCCGTGCTGCCGTTCAAAGACATGAGCCCTGGCGGCGACCAGCAGTGGCTGGCCGAAGGCATGGCCGAAGAAGCAATCGACATGCTTGTCCGCTTCGACGAGCTGCGGGTCATTGCCCGGACCTCGGCGTTCGCCCTGCGCGGGTCCGACGTGAAGACGGTCGGGCGGGAGCTGGGCGTGGGGTCGGTGGTCGAGGGGAGCGTGCGCCGGTCGGGTGATCAAGTCCGCGTCACTGCGCAACTGATCCGAGTGGCAGATGGATCACACCTGTGGTCGGCGCGCTACGATGAGAAGCTCGACGACATCTTCGCCATTCAGGAGAAAATCGCGCGAGAGCTGGCGGACGCGATCCACGACGAACTCGGCATTGAATCGCCCTCCAACTTGCGCCGGAGTCGCTACCAGACCAGCGACGTCCGGGCATACGAACTGCTCGAGAAGAGCCACTTGGCAGAAGATCAGGCAACAGAAGAAGGATATCGCGAAAGCATTGACCTCTGCCTTCAGGCACTGGCGATCGACCCGAACTATGCGCAAGCTCATGCCCAGATCGGGTGGAATAATTTCCACCTCTGGACCGATGGCTACGATCGTCGTGATGAGACAAGGACAAAAGCGAGAGCCGCGGCAGAGCGCGCCCTGCAACTCGATCCGGCGACCGGGGCCGGCCACAATCTTCTAGCCTATATGAGCGCGCAAGAACGTGACTGGAAAGGCGCGGAGGCCGGGTGGGAACGCGGGCTGGCACTCGCGCCGGGCCATGGCCCTTCGCACCAGGTTTATGGCCTGTATCTACTCTTTACGGGTCGCATTGAGGAAGCGAGGGTTCACATCCTTCGAGCCGTCGATCTCGACCCGAAGGATCCCGGGGCTCACAGCGCGGCGGGACTGCTTTATCTCGTTGAGCGGAACTATCAAACGGCGATCGCACAATTCGAGCAAGGAACTGCTCACCCGGTCATGGTTTTTGGCTTGGCCTATACGCATCATCTGGCAGGTGACGACGCCCGCGCCGTGGAGGCCTGGCTTGAGTTCGCGCCGGCTGAAGCTGAGGCACCCATAAGAAGCGCGTTCGAACAAGGCGGCTATATTGGGGTCATGAGGGTGTTCTTAGAAACCCTTATTCAGCAAAGCGGTGAGAATTGTACTGACGAACCTGCGAATGCTGCGGTGATCCTCGCAATCATCGGTGACGCAGGCCGGATGTTCGAGTGCCTGGACGAAACGGTCTCGTCGATGAATTATCCAGATTACCTTACGATCAACTGGCATCCAGCTTTCGATGCCTTTCGTGACGATCCGCGTTTCATCGCAACGCTGAATCGGCTCCTCCCGGAACTCTGATGCGCCGAATGGCAGCGTGATCACACGCTCAAAAGCACGCGTCGCCGCGTATGCTGGATTCCAGTCGGCGCGATGCCCCACCCCTGAGTCTGCGTAAGCATTTGCAGGATCAAAAGGTCCGCAATGGGTTGAAAAGAGCCGGTCATCGCTCAGTTTCTAATGGCGGCTTTCGAGCTTTTCTCCTAACTGCTTTAAGTTGCTCCATAGCCGACCTCCATCTCACCGCCTGTTTCGCGTGCTTTCGGCCACAAGCGGGC
>JBPCXR010000227.1:0-30003 GCA_051027215.1 Pseudomonadales bacterium
CCTTGTATCAGGGCGGCACAGATCAGGCTTACTTACGCTGGGCTTACTACTTCTAAGTACCCCATACCGCGGTGCGAATCTCGTCCGGCTCCGGGTACTTGCCAAGCTCCATACGCGCAATGGAGCGTCGATGTACTTCGTCAGGACCATCAGCGAGACGCAAGGTGCGTTGGCTGGAGTACATTTTGGCGAGTGGGAATACCTGGCTGACACCAGCGCCACCGTGAATTTGAATGGCATCGTCGATGACCTGCAACGTGATGTTAGGCACCGCGACCTTGATTTGAGCGATTTCGCTGCGTGCAATCTTGTTACCCACAGTGTCCATCATCCACGCGGCCTTCAGAGTCAACAAGCGAGCCATCTCGATGTTGATACGCGCGTTGGCAATCTTGTCAACATTGCCACCTAGATCTGCCAGCCGTTTACCGAAGGCTTCTTTAGAAATGCTGCGCTTACACATCAGCTCCAACGCGCGTTCAGCGACGCCAATGGAGCGCATACAATGGTGGATCCGACCCGGGCCTAGGCGACCCTGGGCGATTTCGAAGCCCCGACCGGAGCCGAGAATTAGATTGTCTTTGGGTACGCGCACGTCGGTAAAACGGACATGGCCATGGCCGTGAGGCGCATCGTCATAACCGAATACGTGCATCATCTTCAGCACCTCCACGCCGGGCGTGTTAACCGGCACCAAAATTTGTGACTGTCGGGAATGCCGCGGTGCGTCCGGCTCGGTGACGCACATCACAATCATGATTTCGCAGCGCGGATCGCCGATGCCCGAGGTCCACCACTTTTCGCCGTTCAAAACCCACTCATCACCATCCAGGCGCGCTTCCAACGCGATGTTGGTGGCGTCCGAGGACGCGACTTGGGGTTCGGTCATGGCGAACGCGGAGCGGATTTTGCCGTCCAGCAGCGGCTGCAGCCACTGCTCTTTCTGTTCATCGCTGCCGTAACGCTCAATGACCTCCATGTTGCCCGTGTCAGGAGCAGCGCAGTTCATGGCTTCCGAAGACAGGGGGTAGCGGCCTAACAGCTCGGCGATGTGGGCATAGTCCATGTTGTTCATGCCAGCGCCGCGTTCGCTCTCGGGCAAGAAGAAGTTCCACAGGCCCCGCTCTTTGGCCTTTTCTTTCATTAGTTCCATGGCTTCGGTGGTGGTCCAGCGACCACCGGCATTGACCTGCTCAGCGTAGGCCGACTCGTTGGGAACAACGTAGTCCTGTATGTAGCGATTAATGTCGTCAATCAGCGGTTTGACGCGGTCCGAAATTCCAAGATCCATAGCGGTTCCCCTAGTATTAGCCCGGTTGAGTGATCCGAGCTTGGGCCCGATACTACCGTACCGAATATTCGCTCGGCTATGTTGAACCCAGGAACGGCTATGTCTGACTACGGAGTCACCACCGCACATTTGATTGCCGATGCCTACGCCGCAGGAGCTACCCACGTTGTAGCTCTTATGCGCCACTCCGCGCGCACCTTCGATCGCACGATCAATGATCTAGAGAATCGATTGACCGATGCCGGTCGCGCCTATGCCCGGGGTCTCGGAGAAGCATTACCTGCAGGGCTATTCGTGCGAGGCTACGCTAGCCCACCCCATCGCTGCATGGAAACGGCTGAACTGGTGTTAGAGGCGTATCACGGGCGCGGCGGCCGGGTACGCCGGGCTCGAGCGGTCGAAGGGCTCGGCGTATTTTACGCGTTAGATCAGATAAAAATGTGGAAGGGAATGAATGCCGCTGGAGGCCTAGTCCCATACCTACAAACTTGGTTCGATGGCAAGGTGCCCAGCGACGCCATGATTCCTCCGCTGCTGGCGGCACAGATGGTTCTGCGGGTCCTTGCTGGTAAGTTGGACGATGGCAATGACCAACAGCAGCTCGACCTCTGTGTCTCCCACGACATCACTGTGCATCTCGTGCGGGATCGATTACTGCGAGAATCGATTCACCTAGCGCCGGTGGAGTTTTTGGATGCGCTGGTGCTCTACCGGCACGCTGATGGGTTGTGGTTGGCCAGCCATCACGGCGCGCCGGTCAGTGTCGATGAGCACTTGCACCAGGGCTAGTGCAGCGCCACCACATGTAAGCATCGCTATGCGGTAGCTCTGCGTTCGCTCAACGCCTATTCAATCCGCTGCGCGCTCTGCCCAAGCGCGGGGATTGGTTGCGATGGTTACCCCTGGGCGTCGCATTGCTGGGTACCCGCGCGCGGGATTGTGTTCGTGCACGCGGCTGCGCCCTCGAACGCGATTGTGCTTGTGACCGCGGCTGGGCCTGGACCCGTGATCGTGACGCCAGAGCGTTAGCCTGAGGTGACCTTGGAGAGCGCTCGATGCGTTGACGCCTTGGGCGGTCGGGGCGCCGAGCGTGTTCATGATTACCTCTTAGCGCGCGCTCCACCTGACGTTCCTGTCGCGGTAGCGGGCGGCTGCGTGATCGCTCACGCCGCTCGATATCTCTAGCTCTTCCAGCATTGCGCCATTGGCGGTGTCGGGGTTGATCGTGCTGCCGATCGCGCTGAGCGTGGTTCCGCTCATGTCGGCGATCGCGCTTCCCGTGATTGCGCTCATGTCGCCGCTCATGGGTTCGCTCATGACTTCGCGCGTGGTCCCGCTTATGCTCGCGTCTGTTTTCGCGGCTGTCTCTATCTTTGTCTCTGTGTCTGCTTATCTGGTCAGGGCGCCCATGACGCCGCTCGGCATTACGATGCCGACGATACTTCTCGCTGTGCCGTTGGATACGATAGTGGTAACGGTTGTAGTACGGATTATGGAAACGATGGCGGCGATTGGCCAAGCTGCCATAGTGGTAGCGGTCACGATAATAGTAATCCGGGTAACGGTAGGCATGGCTGCTTAGGTACCAGCCCAAGCCCAGGGTCGAAGCAATGTGGGGGCGGGTGCGGTAGGTGCTGTAGCGTCGCTCTTCGAGCACCAGCAACAGGCCGTGAATGCGCACACCGCTGCCTAGCTGCAGTTGCCATTGGCTGTCGCTGTAGGCGGGGGCGTCGATGGCGGTCTGTCCACCTTCGACAAACACTCGCGCAGACTGGTAGCCGCCAACCTGCAACTGCGCATAAGAGTGCTGTTGATCGAGATAGCCATCGCTTTCGATGACCACTCCGCGTAATAGATAGCTGCTCAGGTCCAGATCGTAGTGCTCTAGAATGAGTTGATCCAAGAGCACGACTTGGTCACCCTCGATATGCACTGGCAGATGTAGGCGCAGTAGCCGATCTGCAGTGTCGTAGGTGTTCGCCAGGGCGACGTTGCCACTCAGCAGAAGGCCGAGCAGCGCGGCGCCGAGTAGAAGCCGGGAATAGCGGTTTCGGGGGGCGTAATACATAGGGCCGCCTCGTAAAGTAACACGACCACTTTAGAGGGGTAGGGCTGAACCAGCAATGAATTCAGTCTGAACTGAATATGAACCGTATTGGGTCCTTTGCGGGATGGGTGGTCATCCCTGACCTGCGCGCTTCGTCCTTGCCCTAGAACTGTAGAAGCCCACGGGCTTTTTGCCAGTGGTGATGCGCCCGCAGCGCTGCTGGCTCAGTCTGGGTCACCGATCGGCACTAGAGCCTTAAGGTCAGTATTCGGCGCTAAGGTGATATCACAGCGCTATTGGAATCTGGATAAATCGTGGAACCTTCACTTTAGTAGGCGATGTCTGATTGTCTGACTCATGGGTTCCGACTCATTGTTAAGCCCTCATTTTTCAACCCAGAGGGCACAAGCCATGACCACAGCAACAGCCGGCGTTCTTAAACCACAGATGCCAATCCATGATCACAAAACCGCACAGATCTTTGCCCCGGCGCTTGGACGTGAACTCGAAGAGCAGGAGCTTGATGAGGTCAGCGGTGGTCGCAGTAACGATCAAGTTTACGAAACAGCGTTGGGCGTAGCCGTTGGTTTTGCCACGGCGGCAGTGGCGTTGAGTGCAGGACCAGTCGTGATCGGCGCTTTAACGCTGGGTTCACTGGGTAGTTCAGCTGTAGCGATTTTCTCGCAAATCAGTTTTATCAGAAAGTACTAATCACTGCACAGCGGCGGATAAGGCGGCAGCGATGTCGCCGTACCCGTCCAAGTTAGCCCCTGGAGCTGTGCGCTTTCTAAGGAGAACAGTCATGTCCCGAGCTGCCAACCTCATGTCGCGCAGTCTGCTGCTGCGAAGCGTAGTCTATGGCTTGAACCTTGGCGTTGCGGTATTTCTGTTCGGGCGGTTGTTCGGACTATGGCCGCTGCTGCAAGGCACATATGTGATCGGCCTGATTGTGATTGGCAGCGTAGTGCTACTGCCGCTGTACGAGAAACTCGCGCGCTTACAAACGGCGACCGATCAATGACCTAAGCCCGCTTCTAAGTTTGCGTGGCAGGCCGTCGGGCAGGTGGATGCGCTCACATTGATTGAACAGCGCGTACTCCTCCAGTGCACTGGCAAAAGCAGGAAACCACCCATCTAGAGTCGAGCCTGCGTTTTCTTCGAGATGCAGCGCTTTGATTTCCAGCACCGCAGCATCCCGATGGGCTTTGCAATCCATCCGGCCAACGAAAGTGTCGCGGTAAAGGATTGGCAGACAAAAGTACCCATAAACTCGTTTCGGGCCGGGTACATAGCATTCGATCAAATAATCAAAGCCGAACATCGACTGTGTACGCTTGCGTTGAATCACCATCGGATCGAAAGGAGACAGTATGTGCGCACGCTGGCCCAGAGCGGTGGCTCGAGATTCCAATGCCTGGGGGTCTACAAACCAACGGCTACCATCTGGCGCTTGCGCAGCAATGAGTTGTTGCCGTGCTACTCGTTCAGCAATCAGCCGCTGGAGCGCGGCCCGTAGATCAGCGCTGCGCCTGAGGTAGCTTGCTTGAGGCACGGTGACTGCAGCAAAGGTGCGCAAACACTGTTGCAGCAGATGTTCGGCGTATTCTTCTGTGCTAGGGGTTCGGGTGTCGATGTGCGAAGGTAAAACACGCTCCGTTAGATCGTAGCGCTTTTGAAAACCCTGCCGTTCGCTCACCATCAGATCACCCTGTAGGAACAGCACTTCCAGCGCGCGTTTCGCGGGTTTCCAATCCCACCAACCGCCGCGGCCGCCGTCGCCTTCAAAGTCTCGAGCGCTGAGCGCTCCCTCACTGCGAATGCGCTCTAGCACGGCTTTTTCGGTCTTTCGATCTCGACGTCCAGTGAAGTGCAACTTGCCGGCTTTGACCTGCCGCATACGTGGCAGCGCGTAGCGAAAATCTGCCATGGGCAGATAGGCAGCAGCGTGAAACCAGTACTCGAATACCGACCCATTTGCCACCAGGGCATCCAACATTGGCGCCTGGTAGTTGTCTACGCGGCTGCGCAGCACATGATGGTGGGCTCTGGCCACCACGGAAATCGTGTCGATCTGTATATAGCCGAGCTGAGTTAACGCCCGCAGGGCAGCGTTTTTGCCGCGACCGAAGGCTTGAGCGCGGTGCAAGCCCTGGCCGACTAACGCTGAGCGGCGCAGTCGATCCAGGCTGACGCTTGCCGGGTTAGTGGGCATTCGTCAGAATCCCTGAACAGCAATAGCCAGTGAGTCATGCATGAGAATCTGTGTCAGAGCGAGCATCAGTGGATTGGTTCTGGCCGGTCTTCTACTTTGCACGGTTGTGACGCAGGCTGCCAGCCGGGAGGCAGTGCATGCGGCCGGTGGCATGGTTGCCTCTCGTTCTGCCATCGCCTCAAAGGTTGGCGCTGACATACTGCGTCAAGGCGGAAACGCCATCGATGCGGCAGTGGCGACAGGATTTGCCCTCGCGGTTACCCATCCTTCGGCCGGGAATTTGGGTGGTGGCGGTTTCATGGTGATTCGCCTGGCAGACGGTACGCTCATTAGCAACGACCATCGCGAGCGTGCCCCAGCGGCTGCAACACGCGACATGTATCTCGATGCTGATGGCGAATTCATTGCCGATCTGTCGACCAAGACCCACCTGGCGTCCGGAGTGCCAGGTTCGGTAGACGGCTTGTTAGCGGTGCACGAACGCTACGGCCGATTGAGCCTCAAGCAGGTCATCAACCCGGCGATTCGGCTGGCCGAGAAAGGTTTCCCGCTGAGCTATGACCTATCCAGCCGCTTGGCAGCCAGGCTCTCTGCGTTTGAGCCCTTTGCCGCCAGCATTGCAGCGTTTTCCAATAAAGGTAAGCCCTATGCCGAAGGCGAGCGCTTGGTGCAAAAAGACCTGGCGGCGACCCTCAAACGCGTTCGGCGCCATGGGCGCGATGGTTTTTATAGTGGCCGCACAGCAGATCTGTTGGTGGCAGAAATGCAGCGCGGAGGAGGGTTAATTAACCACCAGGATCTACAGGACTATCGAAGCGTTTGGCGGGAACCGGTGCGCGGCACCTATAGGGGCTATGAGATTGTCGGTATGCCGCCACCGTCTTCCGGTGGAGCGCTGGTGGTGCAAATGCTCAACATGCTTGAGCCCTATGACATCGGCGCGCTCGGATACGGCAGTGCGGCCACCATGCATTTGATGATCGAGGCGGAGCGCCGTGCCTTTGCCGATCGCGCAGAACATTTGGGTGATCCGGATTTCTATGACGTGCCGCTGAAGATGCTCACCAGCAAAGCCTACGCGCAACAGCGCTTTGCTGACTTTGACCCAGAAAAGGCCAGTCTCTCCAGCGATATCGGTGCGGGTCAATGGCCCACGGAGAGCCCGGACACCACCCATGCGTCGTTCATGGACCATGAAGGCAATAGCGTCGCTTACACAACCACCTTGAACCTCTCCTATGGATCCAAGATCGTGGTTACCGGAGCGGGATTTTTGCTCAACAATGAGATGGATGATTTCTCCGCCAAGCCCGACACGCCCAACGCCTTTGGATTGTTAGGCCGCGAGGCCAATTCGATTGAGCCGGGCAAGCGCATGCTAAGTTCCATGACGCCTACCATAGTGCTGAAGGATGGCGCGCCCGTGCTGGTGACCGGTTCGCCAGGCGGGAGTACCATCATTACCACCACGCTGCAGGTGATTATGAATGTCATCGATCATGGAATGGATTTATCTGACGCGGTAGGTAAACCGCGATTCCATCATCAATGGCAACCAAACCGTATTGTCTATGAACGTTTCGGTGTATCGCCCGACACCTTGCAGCGCTTGCAGGACATGGGGCACCAGGGTTTGGTGCTGTTGCCCTGGGGCCGCGGTCTGGGCGATGCGAATTCCGTGAGTCGGGAAGCAGACAAGCTGCACGGCATGTCAGATCCGCGAAACGATGGTGGCGCCGCTGGAGTCGTGACGGTTCCTGTGCGTTAGAAGGTAGACACGAACCCTGGAGGTTGCGTCGATGGAACGCAGATTCTGGTTGGAGCGCTGGACAAAAAATCAGATCGGCTTTCACCAGCCGAAACCTAATCCGTGGTTGGAGGCCTTTTGGGGTCAGGTGCAGGCGCAAAAATCAGTGTTTGTGCCGTTGTGCGGTAAAAGCCTCGACATGCGCTTCCTCGAAGACCAAGGCCTTGAGGTCATCGGTATCGACTTCGCAGCGCTGGCCCTGGAAGCCTATTTCGAAGAAGCCGGTGAGGTGGTGGTCGAGGACGACCACAAAGGTCTGCGACGCTTTAAGGGGGATCGCTCCACTCTGTATTGCGGCGACATCTTCGCACTCGGTGCTGCTGAATTAGCCACGGTCGACGCAGTCTTTGATCGTGGCGCCTTGGTTGCGCTGCCACCGGAGCTGCGCCGGCGCTATGCAGAGCACTTACAAGAAATCCTTGCCGTTGGTACGCGAGTGCTGTTGGTGACGTTGGAATACGATCAGGGCTTGGTTGCCGGCCCGCCGTTCAGCGTCTTGCCTGAAGAGGTCAAGGCGCTTTATGGCGAGCGTTGCGAAGTCCGTCAGTTGGTCAGTCAGGGTACTGACAACGTGCCACCGCACTTTTCTGAACAGGGCGTGCGCCGCGCCACTGAGGCTGTGTATCTGCTCTCAAAAAAATCCTAACTTTTTTGGGCGCTGGGGACACCGAGGGAAATTTCAAGGCCTTTAAACCCGCACAAGTGGTCTTATCTATGGGTTGTCGTGTACTGCAACAGTCAACCTGGAGATACCAACCATGACACAAGTAACCCGATGGAGTCCGTTCCGCGAGTTTGACGATCTGTTTAACCAGTTTGGTGGCTTCAATAGCGAAGGTCGCCGCAGCGCCGCCTGGCTGCCGCCGGTAGATATCACTGAAACCGAAGCAGCTTATCAATTTGAGATAGAAATCCCGGCCGTTGTCGCTGAAGATGTCAGCGTACAGGTAAAAGATGGCTTGCTCAGTATCAGTGGTGAACGCAAGCGCGAAGAGCAGGTGGAAGGCCGCAGGCATCGAGTCGAGCGCGTTTATGGCAGCTTCGCTCGTAGCTTTCAGCTGCCTGAGGATGCCGACGATGAATCGATTGACGCTAAGGCGAGCAACGGCGTGTTGACGCTCACTGTTGCCAAGCGCGAGAAAGTGACGCCGCGACGCATCGAGGTCAAAGTCCACTAAAGCGCTTGAGTGCGGTCTTAGCGTCGCACTACTAAGGTCAATAAGGCGCCGCCTGGCGGCGCCCCTTGTCCTGACATTTCGCCGCATCGAATCAATCGGTGGGGTGAGGCTGTGGCTCGAGCCATCTGGTCATTGCCGCTACTGCAAAGTACTCTGCACGGGATTGTTCAGGAAACTCCGACTCCGTGACATCTGAATCCGACGTGGCTCTGCGAGACAGGGTACGTATCATCATCTTCGAAGCTGAGACGCCTGCGGGCGCGGCATTCGATGTGGCCCTGATTCTCGCTATTCTCGCTAGCGTTGCTGCGGTCATGCTCGATACCGTACCGGTGATTCATGAGCGCTATGGCAACGTGCTGTATATCGTTGAGTGGGTATTCACCGGCCTGTTTCTGCTTGAGTACCTCATCAGGCTGTGGTGCATTCGAGACTCGAAGTCTTATGCTTTCAGTTTCTTTGGGGTCATCGACCTGCTTTGCGTGCTGCCTTCGTTCATCGGTTTGTTTGTGGGCGGCGCCCAAAACTTGTTGGTGGTGCGCATTCTGCGGGTGCTGCGGGTATTCCGGGTACTGCGCATGGTGCGCTATGTCAGCGAGGCCAATTTGCTGATGGACGCGCTGAGAGCCAGCAGTCGTAAAATCATCGTGTTCGTTAGCACCGTTATTACGATGGTCATCATTTTTGGAGCGCTCATGTATCTGGTGGAAGGTTCGGAAAACGGCTTCAATAGCATTCCGCAGAGCGTTTACTGGGCCGTCACCACATTGAGCACCGTCGGCTACGGTGATATCACGCCGAAGACGCCGGTAGGGCAGGCGCTTGCTACCATCGTTATGATTCTAGGCTACGGTATCATCGCTGTGCCGACCGGCATCATCACATTGGAAATGAACGAAGCTCATCGCCGACGGGCTAACACCCGCACTTGCGCCGAGTGCAGCGCGGAAGGCCACTCAAACGAGGCCTCCTATTGTTGGCGCTGTGGCAGCAATCTATTTCGCAAGGCAGAAGTGCGCGTTGAGCCGGGCTTGACCGAAATACCCCGATCCGGCGCGAACAGCATCGCGCCGGATTCGGCGACAGACCCTGCGGCCGACAAGCCGGAGGAATGAAGCCTCAGGTCAACGGTTGCCGACCGGCTCTTAGGGGGTAGATTGCCAGCGCGGCGAAGGCATACAGGGCAAAAGTAGCCGCGAACGCTGGATCATAGGAACCGGTCGCATCGTAGACGGCACCGGCGATGGGTACCCCGACAATTTGAATCGGTAGCATGGTGGGACGCATTAGACCGAGCACGCGACCAAAGCGCTCACGTCCGAACAGTCGGCCGACCAACGCACCCTGTAGCGGTACCACGCCGCCCATGCCGAAGCCGAAGAAGGCAGCGCCGAGCGCGAACCAAGCGGCAGAATGCAGTTGAAACATTCCCAGCTGGCCTAATGCCTGGAACAGAGTGGCCAGCCAAAACGCCTTGCGTCCTGACCAACGGTCGGCGAGCCAACCAATGGCCAGTTTGCCGAGTACGCCGAAACCGGCGCACAGCGACATCATGAGCGAAGCCTGTTTGAGTGAGTACCCCGCGTCGGTAAGACGCGGCACCATGTGGGTTAGGGTCGCGCTCATGCAGCACATCAACAGCGCCAGCCCCAACGCCAGTATCCAGTAGTCGGGGGTGCGAAGTATTCGTCCAGCCGGCGCGATGGGTGACACTGCAGGCACCGCAGGCTTTGGCAGTTGACCGTCGGGGAGCAAGCCGACGTCTTCGGGCTTGGAGATCACCCACTTCAGCACCACCGGTACCACAATGCAGGCGGTAAACAGCCCATAGGCCAGGAAACCCTGTCGCCAACCATAAGCCTCGATGATGGCTGCAGTGATGAGCGGCATGACAACCCCCGACAGCGAGATGCCGGTGGCAGCGATGCCAAGGGCGGTGCCGCGGCGCCGCTCGAACCAGTTGGCAATGAGCTTTGCCGTGGCTAAGCCACCCATGGCACCGGCGCCGAAGCCGATGAACACGGCCAAAACAAGGTAAAACTGCAGTTGGCTGGTGACCTGAGACAGGCCGAGAAACCCCAAGCTCATGGAGGTTGCGCCAGCACCAATGATCAGGCGCAAGGGCAAACGGTCCAAGGCCCGGCCAAGCAACGGCGCCAGCAACGCCCCAACGCTCTGCGACAGGGTCAGTCCCAGCGCCACACCCAACCTGGAGTCGCCAAACTCTGCGGCCATGGCTTTGAAAAAGACGCCGTAGGAGTAGAAGAAGAAGCCAACCGCCACGAAATCGACAAAAAACGCCACCATGACCATGCGCCATCCCAGGAAGCGGCCACTTTGCTTGGGCGCCGGGCCTGGCGTGGCGGCGGGGTCTATCGGTTTCAGAGCCATTCCAGGGTGCAAGGGGGCGGGCATATTAGCCCTTCACAGGCTGCGCGGGTACGCGAATTCGGGCAAAATGTGCGCCCTTTCAGTTTGGGACGCAGCATGAGCAACGACAGTTTTAAGACCCGCAAGACTCTGCAAGTAGGCGCTCAGTCCTACGATTACTTCAGCCTGCCGGAAGCCGAAGCCCAGGGCCTGGGTAGCGTGTCCAAGCTGCCGATGTCTATGAAGATCTTGCTGGAGAATCTGCTGCGCTTCGAAGACGACCTGACGGTCAAAGAACACGATATTCGTGCGGTCGCCACCTGGGCAGATAAAGCCCCAGCCTCGGAAGAGATTGCTTATCGCCCGGCGCGCGTATTGATGCAGGATTTTACTGGTGTGCCCGCAGTGGCAGATCTGGCGGCGATGCGTAGCGTGGTGGTCGGCGCTGGCCACAACCCGGACATTATTAACCCACTGTCACCAGTGGATCTGGTTATCGACCATTCGGTGATGGTCGATGAGTTTGGTGATGATCAAGCCTTCGAGCAGAACGTTGAGTTAGAAATGCAGCGTAACCGCGAGCGCTATCGTTTCCTGCGCTGGGGTCAAACCGCCTTCGACAACTTTCGGGTCGTTCCACCGGGTACGGGTATCTGTCACCAGGTGAACCTGGAATACCTGGCGAAAGCGGTGTGGACCAAGCAAGAGGGTGACGTCACGGTTGCCTATCCAGACACGCTGGTGGGTACCGACAGTCACACCACGATGATCAATGGCCTGGGTGTGCTTGGTTGGGGTGTTGGCGGTATTGAGGCTGAGGCGGCAATGCTGGGCCAGCCGATCTCGATGCTTGTCCCGGATGTGGTGGGTTTCAAACTTACTGGCAAACTCCCGGAAGGTGTCACTGCCACCGACCTGGTACTACGCGTGGTTGAAATGCTGCGACAGAAAGGCGTCGTCGGTAAGTTCGTTGAGTTCTTTGGAGCGGGTCTTGCCGATCTGCCCTTAGCTGACCGGGCTACCATTGCCAACATGGCTCCAGAATACGGTGCTACCTGCGGCTTCTTCCCCATCGACGGTGAGACGATCAACTATCTCAAACTGTCTGATCGGCCAGCAGAGACTGTGGCCCTGGTAGAAGCCTATGCCAAGGCTCAGGGTTTGTGGCGTGAGGACGATGGCCCTGAGGCAACCTATACCGACACTTTGCACCTGGATATGGCCAGCGTGGTTCCGGCTCTGGCCGGACCCAAACGCCCTCAGGATCGCGTCGCTATGACGGATCTGGGGCGCGCTTTCGATGACGCCCTGGATCTTCAAGGACGCAGTGACAGCAAAGATGTGCGCGTTCCGGTGCCTGGCAAGGACTACGATCTTGGCCATGGCGACGTGGTAATCGCAGCAATCACCTCCTGTACCAATACTTCGAACCCAGCGGTGATGCTGGGCGCAGGCCTGGTAGCGCAAAAGGCACTCGCTAAAGGCCTAAAGGTGAAGCCGTGGGTGAAGACTTCGCTGGCGCCCGGTTCCAAGGTCGTTACCGAGTACCTCGAGAAGACCAATCTGCAGGACGATCTCGACCAGCTGGGCTTTAACTTGGTGGGGTATGGTTGTACCACTTGTATTGGCAATTCCGGACCGTTGCCTAACCACATTAGTGCGGCCATCAACGATGGCGACTTGGTCGTCGCATCCGTGCTTTCGGGCAATCGCAACTTCGAAGGCCGAGTGCATCAGGAAGTGCGCACCAACTGGCTGGCGTCACCGCCGCTGGTGGTAGCCTATGCATTGGCCGGTACCACCCGCATTAATCTTGCCACTGATGTTATCGGTAAAGATCAGCAGGGCAATGATGTGCTGCTCAAGGACATCTGGCCCTCCAACCAAGAAATCGCTAGTGCAGTGGCGCAAGTGTCTTCCGACATGTTCGATCGTCAGTATGCGGATGTCTTCACCGGGCCAGAGGCTTGGCGCGCCATCGAAATCGATAGCGCAGGCACTTACGGCTGGGAAAACTCCACCTACATCAAACAGCCACCGTTTTTTGCTGTGGGCGAAGAGCATGAGCAAAGCCCGGAAGTCACGGGTGCCCGGGTGCTCGCCGTGCTGGGTGATTCAGTAACCACCGACCACATATCGCCAGCAGGCGCAATCCAGCCCGATAGCCCTGCTGGACAGTACCTACAGCAGAACGCCGTGGATGTGCAGGACTTCAATTCCTATGGTTCCCGGCGCGGCAACCACGAGGTCATGATGCGCGGCACGTTCGCCAACATCCGCATCAAAAACGAAATGGTGCCTGGTACGGAAGGCGGCTATACCGTGCACATTCCATCCGCTGATGAGCTCAGCATTTACGATGCAGCCATGCGCTATCAGGGCGAGGGTACTCCGCTGGTGATTGTTGGCGGCAAGGAGTACGGCACTGGCTCCAGCCGTGATTGGGCGGCGAAAGGCACTCGTCTGTTAGGAGTGAAGGCGGTGGTCGTAGAGAGCTTTGAGCGTATTCACCGCTCGAACCTGATCGGCATGGGTGTACTGCCTTTGCAGTTCAAGGAAGGCGACAGTCGCAAGACATTGAACATGAACGGCGATGAGATCGTTGATATCAAGTTGGCTGACGGTGAAACGGATTTGCGTCCCCGCCAAGAACTTATCTTGACGGTTAAAGACGACGCAGACGGCGAACGCGAGGTTCGTGTGGTCAGTCGACTCGATACTGAAAATGAAATTGCCTACTTCAAGAGCGGTGGCATACTCCAGTACGTGCTCAACAACCTGGTCGCTGAAGCTTCCTAAGCACCTGCGCGAGGTGGCCTCGACGAGGCGCCTCGCTTTCCCAGCACTGTGTCGTTTATCAGTGTTCGCCCAATCCCCTGTTCGTCCAGTGCGCAAGCGCTGCGCAAAAAACTGTGTTGATCTGCAACTTTTTGCCTGATGCGTTCTCTAATTCTTTGTAAAAAGCGAATCGTTTGGAGGTTCTGAGCCGGTTGTTCGTTTAGTCTGCACCCCTAACTCTGAAGTAAGTAGTAGAGACCACGTGATTAACCGAGACGAATCAGAAATGATCGCCCGCGAACAGCGCAACCAACAAAAGCCGGCGGCGAAAGCGCCACACAAAGTCAGCACACCGGAACAGTTCAAAGCGGTCCCCACCGACCTATCGGAACCACCGGAAGGCGACAGTGGTCAGGCCGCAGCCTCTTTTCGCACGCTTGTTAGCAGCCGTGCCACTCGCCACGCGCCGAGCCAGTAGTCGTGCCCGTGGCAGGTATAACTACAGGTAGAGGGTTGCAAGCAGCCAGCTGAGAGTGACCCACATCAGTATGGTTAGCGGCACGCCGACCCTGACGAACTCAGAAAACTTGTAGTTTCCCGCGCTCATTACCAATAAGTTGGTTTTGTAAGCCATCGGTGTGGCATAACTCATGTTAGCGCCAAACAACACGGCCAGAACAAAGGGTTCCGGCGGTAGCGCCAGCTGGGTCGCTATGCCGATAGCAATAGGCGTACCGATGACCGCAGCAGCGTTGTTGGAGACTACGTTGGTGAGTACCGCCAACAGCAGCATCAGAGCGCTGAGCACGCCCCATGGAGCAAACCCCGTGGTAACGGCCAGGAAGACCTGGGTAATGTACTGGGTCGCTCCTGTGAGCATCAGTGCTTGACCGAGAGCAAGGCTTGCGACCACCACGAAAAACACCGAAGGGCTGATCGCTCGTAACGCTGCCTCCATAGTGATGCAACGAGTCAACAGCAACACCACACAGCCGATGGTAGCGCTGGTGGCGATGGGCATGAGCCCAATGGCGGCAGTGAGGACCACGGCAGTGAGGATTGCCAGCGCCGGCATGGCTTTTTCGGTGCGGGGTAGATCGACTGTGGCGTCCAGTACGACGAAATCAGTTCCGCGCTTGAGCGTGGCGATTTGGTCCACTGAACCTTGTACCAGCAAAACGTCGCCCGTTTGTAGCACCACATCCTGGATCTCTTCTTTGGCGCGCCAAATGTCTTTTTCGCCGCGGTGCAGCGCCAGTACGACCAGCTGGTACCGATCAAGAAAGCGCGCGTCACTCAGGTTAGTGCGGTCTAAGGTTGATCCTTGAACCACGGCGATTTCAGCCAGAATCTGATTGTCCGCCGACAGTGGGTGCTCATCGTCGACGCGGGTTTCGCCGGAGTACAGTTGCGCTTTCAGCGCAGTTTCGAAAGCCTTGAGATTGCCAGGCGTGTCCCGAACCCTAAGCCGATCACCCTCCTGCAGGACCACATCGGGAAAGGGCATGATGAAGTTGTTGCCGCGTCGCACTCGAACGACTCTCATGTCGCCCCCGCAAAGGGCGATGGCATCGCGCAGCGTCTTGCCGACCACTGGCGTTTGCTCGGTGAGCAGCAGCCGGGCGGAGAACAGTCGTACCGAGCTGTCCTGCAGCGATAGCTCTCGATGGGGCAGCAATCGTGGCGCGATGAGCCACAAATAGAGGATGGCAACGCCAAAGGCGATGGCTGCAGGTTTGGCGAAGTCGAACATCCCAAATTGGGGCATGCCCAGATCATGGGCAACGCTCACCACCAGCAGGTTTGTGCTGGTACCAATGGAGGTTGCCATACCGCCCACGAGGGTCGCGAATCCCATGGGCATGAGTACCCCCGCGGGTGAAGAGTTCGTGCGCAAGCAGACGCTGATTAGAATTGGCAGCAGTAGTACGACGATGGGGGTGTTGTTGACGAAGGCCGACAATACGCCGCCGATTACCAGGGTTAGCAGAAACGTTAGCCAGCGTGCTTTGGCCCACATGAGCCCGAGCGCCCGGCCCACAGGCTCTAACGCCCCGGTGAGCACCAGACCCTGGCCCAAGATCATCAATGCGCAGACAGCGATTAAGGCTTCGTGACCAAAGCCAGCAAACAGGGTCTGGGCGTGGACCTTTGGATGTTCGAACAGGGCGAAGCCTGCGAGCAGTAGCGCTAACAGCGAAAGGCTCGTCAGTTCTAAGGGAATGCGATCTCGAGTGAACAGATACAGCGCAAAGACTGTCAGCAGCATCACCGCAATCGCATGGGTACCAGGTAGATCTGGAAAGACACCGATTTCAAGCATGCCTAGGATCGGGCCTTGGGAAATAGCAGGGCGGCCACCTGTCCGTACTCACTGGCGTAGTGAATCTGCAAACCCGTGCGCACGGTCTCGGGTACTTCCAGCACGTCACGCTCGTTCTGCGCAGGCAGTATGAGTCGCTTGAGCTTCTGGCGTTTAGCGGCGAGCAGTTTCTCGCGAATACCCCCGACGGGGTAGACCTGGCCTGTCAGAGTCAATTCGCCAGTCATAGCGAAAGCCGCTTTCGGTGCCTGTTTGCGAGCCAAAGACAGTAGTGCGCTGGCCATGGCAATGCCCGCGCTAGGCCCATCTTTTGGCGTTGCACCGGCGGGTACGTGCATGTGCACTGCGGTGGTGGCGAAGAACTCGGGGTCTGCGCCAAATTGTGCAGCGTTGCCACTCACGTAGCTGTAGGCGATGTTTGCGGATTCCCGCATCACATCCCCCAGCTGACCGGTAAGTTTCAGGCCGGCGCCGCGTTGGTGCACGACGGTTGCCTCAATGGGTAAGGTGGCGCCACCAGCGGCTGTCCAGGCGAGCCCGGTGACGATGCCTATGCCCTTTAACACGGTTTCTTGGGAATAGACCGGAGCCCCGAGGTAGCGCTCGATGTCGTTTCGAGTCACGCGGACTGGCTTTTCGGCGCCCTCTAACAGCTCGACCACCGCCTTGCGGACGATGCTGGCGATGGCCTTGTCTAGGCGCCGTACCCCGGCTTCGCGCGCGTAGCCCTCTATGAGCAACCGCAGCGCTGCTGTGTCGACCCGAATGTCTCCTCGCTGGCGCAGCCCCGCTCGCCGCAATTGCCGGGGGAGCAAATGCTTACGGGCGATGGCTAACTTTTCTGTGGCCAGGTAACCGGACAAGCGGATCAGTTCCATGCGATCCAGCAATGGGCCAGGAATCGTATCCAATTGGTTAGCGGTGCAAATGAACAGCACGCGGGATAAATCGACCTCGACGTCCAGATAGTGATCGCGAAACGCGCCATTTTGTTCCGGGTCTAGCACCTCCAACAGGGCAGAAGCCGGGTCACCTTGGTAGGACGCGCCGATCTTGTCCACCTCGTCGAGCATGATGACGGGATTGGCGACTTCGGTGTCTTTCAGCGCCTGGATCAGTTTGCCGGGCATAGCGCCAATGTAGGTGCGGCGATGACCTTTGATCTCGGCTTCGTCGCGCATGCCACCCACCGAAAATCGATAAAATTCCCGCCCTAGCGCTTGTGCGATGGCGCGACCCAGAGAGGTTTTGCCGACCCCGGGCGGCCCAACGAGGCAAATGATTGAGCCGGCAACGTCGCCCTTTTGAATACCCAGCGCGAGAAACTCGAGAATGCGAGACTTGATGTCGTCAAGCCCTTCGTGGTGCTCATCGAGAATACCGCGAGCCGCCTTCAGGTCGTCGCTGTCCCGAGAATACAGCCCCCAGGGTACGCTGGTGAGCCATTCCAGATAGTTGCGAGTGACGCCGAACTCCGGTGATCCGACTTCCAGCAGTGCCAGCTTCTTCAGTTCATCTTCGATGCGTTCTAGTGCCGCTGGGGGAACGGTCAACGGCTCCAGGCGCTCCCGGAATTCGTCGACCTCGGCGGTCTTATCGTCTTTGGTAATGCCCAGCTCTTTTTGAATGTATTTGAGCTGTTGGCGCAGAATTGCCTCGCGCTGATGACCCTGGATTTCTTTTTCGACGTGCTCGCGAATTTCCATCTGCGCTTGGGCGATCTGCACCTCGCGGTGCAACAGCTCCACGACCTTGATCAACCGGGGTCCCAACGCCACGGCTTCCAGCACCTGTTGCAGATCGTCCTTGTTGGCAGTAGTGAGACTGGCAGCGAAGTCGGCTAGCAGCGACGGTTCGTTCGGATTCGAGCGAGCCAGGAATATTTTCAGCTCTTCGCCATAGAGCGGGTTTAGCGGGATTAGCTCTTTGATGATGTTGATAATGGCGACAGCATAGGCTTTGGTCTCGGCACTGTCGTCTGTGGGAGTGTTGAAGTATCGCGCCTCAACAGACAATGGCGGAGTGTCGGTTAGCCAGCGGCGCACGGCGAAGCGTTGCATTCCTTCTAGCAAAACCTGTATCTGCTCGCCCTCTTTCTCAACCCGATGGATGCGACACACGGTCCCCATTTCATAGCAGTCCTCGGGCCCCGGTACCCCTTCGTAGTCGCGGCGGGTGGCAATTACGCCGATCACCTGCTGCTTGCGGCTCTGCACCGCTTCTAAAGTGCTCAACCACACTTCGCTGGACATGAGCAGTGGAATAGCCTGGCCGGGGAAAAATGGCCGATTTTGCTGAGGCAGCAGCTGGATGACCGGCGGCATGCTGTCGGTGGGTAAGATGACCTGCCGAGGCTCACCCTCGGGTTGGACTGGTGCGCCTTCCTGATCAATATCCATTAGCGATTCTCGCTGGAATCTGGCGTCACAGTGCTGAGAATTTCATCTAGCGACGCTATCTGGCGTTCTCGCCAAGTGCGCTCGAACGCCTCACTGTTTGGATCTTGCTTTAGCTCTTTGACCTCTTCGACCAGATCTGCGCGTTGGCTGCGCAAGGCTTCGATGCGGGTGGCAACATCCGCTTTATCGAACATGATTTTCTCGGCATCGACCCGATCCTCCACCGCTTCAGGATGGTAGTAGCGACTGGGCAGGGACCTTTGGCTTGGTTGCAGTTGACGCTGGTTCATGAAGGTCGGCGAGACGATCTCTATGCCTTCTTCATGTAGGTGATCGAGAATCTTCGAGCGCAGTTCCGAGCGCTTGCTGACCAGGGAACCGACCTCCTCTAGAAACCCTGACACTCGATAGCTGATCGAGAAGTCACCCAGGTCCCGTACTTGAACAAAGGCGTCTTTGAGCTCTGCGGCTTCTGCCGCCTTAATGAGACCTTCCCGGACCCGCTGGCGATGGACGTCGTAGCCCAGGGAGACGTCGGCGGAGATCAGCGTGCCAGAGGCGCGTACTACCTTTACCGGTTGAGTGATCAGGTAGAGGTTAGGCAGCGTTATCAGATCTCGATCTTCGCTTTGGATTTCGGTGTGCAGCAACGCAGTCTCAGTAACCTTGCCGAAATGCTCGCCAACGCTGACAAAATCGCCAATGCGAAAACTCGACACCGAACGCAGCATGAAGCCTGCCATGGCAT
Source organism: Pseudomonadales bacterium (assembly GCA_051027215.1). GTDB lineage: Bacteria > Pseudomonadota > Gammaproteobacteria > Pseudomonadales > Azotimanducaceae > CALHVX01. Next base: position 19,154 of record JBPCXR010000227.1, read on the forward strand.
TGCTAACGAAAGTGGTCGAGGCTAGACCGAGTACGCCGGTGAGCAACAGCCCGAATAGGCTTAACAGCTGACCACGAGTGTCGGTCTCCAGTGGTACCGCTAGCGCCATGATGATGAGCCCGGCGATCACGGTGGCAACCTGCAGCAGCTGGCGTCGTACCCGGGTTTCTGGCCGCGCCGGGATCCAACGTCGCAGCAGCCATTCCACCAGCGCGATTAAGCCGAGGACCACAGCGGCTGGGATCAGCCACTGGAGAATGCCGAAAACGATTTGCATGGCCCCATTGTACCCGTCACTGACGCGCGCCAGTACCGTTCAATCCTTTACCTCGCGCCGCTCATGGGGCGGACGTAGGTCTTGGCTGGTCTTGCAAATGGCCGTTGCCGGCTTATGATTGTGAGCGTTTTCAACCCCGTAGGCGCTGCCACGGGGTTTTTCGTTCTGGGTTTGAGCCCGCGCAGCGCAGGAGCAACCAATGATCGTGGAAGAACACAGCGCACAAGAGCAGTCAGAGCAGCTGCATCGCATCCGCCATAGCCTTGCCCATGTTATGGCTCAAGCCGTTCTAGAGCTACGCCCCGGATCGACTTTGGGCTTCGGTCCACCCATCGATGATGGCTTTTACTACGACTTCATACTCTCTGAGCCGTTGACGGAAGAAGATTTCCCGGAAATCACCAGGCGCATGAAGAAGATCCTGAAAAAAGGTCAGCGCTTTGACTATGAAGAGCTGCCGGCTCAGGAAGCGCTCGCGCGGATCGAAGAAATGGGTGAGCCATATAAGCGCGAGTACGGTGCTGAGCTGATCGAGAACAACGGCCTCGAGTCGCTGTCCTTTTATCGCAACGGCCCGTTCATGGATATGTGTGAAGGGCCACACGTAGAGAACACCAAACAGATTCCGCGGGATGCCTTCAAGCTCCGAAGTGTGGCTGGAGCGTATTGGCGGGGCAATTCTGACAACGTCATGATGACGCGCATCTATGCATGGGCGTTTGCCGACAAAGAAGCCTTGGATGCGAAGGTAGAAGCCTTCGAGTTGGCCCAGGCGCGGGATCACAAGAAGCTCGGCAGAGAGCTAAAGCTCTACACCATCGACAATAGTATCGGTCGAGGCCTGCCGTTGTGGTTGCCCAATGGCATGGTGATTCGCGAAGAACTCGAAAAACTGGCAAAAGAGCTGGAGTTCAAAGCGGGTTATGCGCGTGTCGCCACGCCCCATTTGGCCAAAGAGTCTTTGTATTACGAAACCGGTCATCTACCGTACTACGCCGAAGACATGTATCCGCCGATGGAAATCCTCGAGCACGAAACCGATGACGAGGAGGAGGGTGAGGCTCGTGCGGTGAAAGAGGCCTACCGCCTGCGGCCCATGAACTGTCCGCATCACCACAAGATTTTTTCTGCAGAACCGCGCAGCTATCGTGATTTGCCTTTACGCCTGGCCGAGTATGGCCAGGTGTATCGCTTCGAAGACTCCGGTGGTGTTAGCGGCCTACTGCGGGTACGTGGCATGTGTATGAACGATGCGCACATCTATTGTACGCGGGAACAAATCAAGGACGAGTTCAAGGCGGTCATGGCGATGTACGACGAAGCCTACGGCATTCTTGGCCTGTCAGATTACAGCGTACGCCTGTCGCGGTGGGACCCGGAAGATCCGCAAGGTAACGAGAAGTACGTGGACAATCCCGAAGCTTGGGCAGACTCGGAGCAATTGCTGGCAGAAGTTCTTGCCGAGCTGGACGTCGATTTCGTCGAAGGCCCTGGGGAGGCGGCGTTTTACGGGCCGAAGCTGGACTATCAATTCAGAACGGTTACCGGGCGTGAGGAATCGGTATCAACTGTGCAACTCGATTTCGCCGTACCGCCGCGACTATCGTTGACCTACACCGGTTCTGATGGTGAGGAACATACGCCCTACTGCATACACCGAGCACCGTTCAGCACTCACGAGCGTTTTGTGGCGTTCCTCATCGAGCATTTCGGTGGTGCCTTCCCGACTTGGCTTGCGCCGTTGCAGGTTCAGGTCTTGACGGTGTCGGAGCAATTTGATGAGTACGCAATCCAGGTGGTGGCACAGCTGCGAGGTCAAATGGTGCGGGTGGAGCTTGCGCGATCGAACGATACGGTGCCCAAGAAGATCCGCGAGGGAACCACGCGGAAGATCCCTAACCTGCTAATTGTCGGTGAGCGGGAACAGGCAGATGGAACGGTGACTCTGCGGCGCTATGGCGAGCGAGAGCAACACACCCTGTCGTTGGCGCAGTTTGAGCAGGCGCTACTGAAGACGATTAGCGATCGCTCGTTGGCGTTTCAATTGCCTGAAGCTTGAGCGGAACGTTAAGGACAATTAACGAGCTAGGGACTACTGGACGATGGTCTGATTGTCGGTGCTGGTGCGCTCGGCAACGGCCACGGATCTAGATAGTTCCAGGTAGTCCAGCAGGACCAGGCCACTTTCCCGCAGTAACGGATCCTCGCTGGGGTCGTCTTCTTCGTCCTCGTCTGCGTCAACTTCATCATCCAGCTCATCGAGACTTGCGAGCACCGGCTCGTTCTTAGCCTTGCGTAGGGTATTTTCAAGCCCTAGGCGCCAAGCGTCGTCCGCGGCTTTTTCCTGTTTGCGAACGGCTTCGTTCAATGAGACGTGGGTACGTTCGCTGTTCTCTTTGTTCTTAGCCATTAGGGCGCGCAGGTACATGAAGTCGGGGTCGGCAGCGACGCGGGTTTCGTGTCGTTTATTGAGCGCGTCAACCACCGGTTGCACGCTATTGCTGCGCGGGTAGATGGCAGGCTGGATCACATCCCAGGGCAGGGCGTCTTCCAATGCGCTCTCGCCGATGCGATCGACGTCATAGAGTTCCGGGAACGCGACATCGGGGATCACGCCCTGATGCTGAGTGCTCTGACCGGAGATGCGGTAAAACTTCGCCGCGGTGACTTTCAACTGTCCGCGATTCAGGGGAATTAGGGTTTGCACGGTGCCTTTGCCGAACGTCTGGCTGCCAAGGACCACGCCGCGCTCGTAATCCTGAATAGCGCCGGCGAAAATCTCCGAAGCCGATGCCGACAATCGATTTACCAGCACGGCGAGGGGCCCCTCCCAGGCGACTCGCTCATCGTTATCAGAGTAAACGCTGGCTCGGCGGCGGGCAGATTTTACTTGCACCGTGGGCCCTGATTTGATGAACAGGCCTGTTAGCGAATCGGCTTCCTGTAGTGAACCACCACCGTTGTTGCGCAGATCCATGACAATGCCGTCGACGCCTTCTGCCTTCAGCTCTTCAATCAGCTTGGCCACGTCACGCGTGGTGCTCTTATAGTTCGGATCACCGCGCTGGCTGGCTTTGAAATCCACGTAAAAGGTAGGAACTTCGATCACTCCAACTTTGTAGTCGTGCCCGCCCCGATTCATGGTGAGTAGCTTCTTTTGCGCAGCCTGCTCTTCTAGCTGCACCGCGTCCCGAGTAATTTGCACGATGCGAGTGGTAGCTGCTTCTTCGCCATCCGGTTGAATTTCCAACCGGACAACGCTGCCCTTGGGGCCGCGAATCATTTCTACAACGTCATCGAGGCGCCACCCGACAACGTCGATTAGCGGACCGTCTTCGCCCTGGCCAACGCTAATAATCCTGTCAGCTGGCTTTACCAGCCCGGTTTTGTCTGCGGGCCCAGCGGTTACTAGCCGAACGATGGCGGTGTAGTCGTCTTCACTGCGCAGTACTGCGCCAATACCTTCGAGGGACAAAGACATGTTGATGTTGAAGTTTTGCGAAGTGCGCGGCGAGAAATATTGCGTATGCGGATCGTAAATGCTCGCAAATGAATTAATGTAGAGCGCAAACGCATCTTCTGCCTTTGTTTGCTTCGTCTGCTTCAATCGGTTTTTGTAGCGCTTGGTCAACAGTTCGCCGATCTCTGGTAGCGGCTTGCTATTGAGCTTCATGGCCAGTGCCGCGGCTTTCAGACGTTGTTCCCAGAGTGCGTCCAACTCCGCCTCCGAGGCGGGCCAAGGCGAGGCCTCGCGATCGATTTCCAGCCGATCGTCGCTGCTAAACAGCTCGTCGGTCATCGGGGTCTTTAAGCGTTCTAGGAGGTATTCGAGTCGATGAACAACCCGGTCTTGAAAGGTATTAAAAATTTCGAACGCTGGACGTAAGTTGCCGCGCTTCAGCGCATCGTCCAGCTTATGTCGATAGCCATTGAATCGCTCCACATCTTTGTTGGTGAAGTAGGAGCGATTCGGATCTAAGGATCCAATGTAGTTGTCGAAGATCTCACTAGAGAGGTCGTCGTCGATTTTCTTTTCGAGAAAATGATTGTGCCGGAGCTGCTCGACAATGGTGAGGCTGGTGCGCGGATGGATGTCTAAAGGCGAGACTGAATCCCAGACGAAATCTGTCGCTGCCATGCCTTCAGAGCCCAAAGGCGTGGTGACCTTAGCAACGGCTTGAGAAGTTTCCGGTTCAGCGGTTGCGGTGCCGACAATGGTGGCTACCAGTCCCGCCAATAATGCAGCCAATGTGAGGCGCAAGGCATTTCGATGGCCGCGGCTTTGGCCGGTGCTGGGTGCTACTGCTCGATGCATAAAAATCATTGCCTCAGTGCGACAGCGAATAATACTCGCGCTGCCGTCGGGGATGGTCATTGTCGCTTGCCGCACAGGGTCGGTCTGCGCCGCAGTCGATTTTTTTGACAGCGTCATGCCTGGATCGATCCCCGCGGTATCGATGCCTTTAGCGCGCCGCGGCCAGGCACTCTGCGGCACCCTGTTTAGTCAGCGACGGAACAGAGGTGCACGGTGACCGGTCTGGCCGGCCTCAGTCTCTCATTGTCCTGTAAGATGCCCCCGGCATCGTCTCCCGAATGTAACCCGGTCGTGAGGCGCCCCGCAACACAGGTCATGATGACCTTTATTCACCCCGCCGTGGGAACGGCACATGAGGAATGACGAACACTATGCTCAATAAGGCAACTAAACTGCGCATATATGCCTGGACACTGGCCAGCCTGGCCACAACTTTGGTGGGCTGCGCTCAACCAGACACGTCCGAAGCGCCAGCGGCTGCGGCTGCGCAGGCAAGCGCGGAGCTCGAAAGCGATGCACAAAAGGCAAGTTATACAGTGGGATACGGCATGGCAGACGATCTTCGTAGCCGAATGTCGGATGATTTCGAAGGCTCGGCGTTTTTGGCCGGGGTTGAGGATGCGATTAGCAAAACCCTACCCAAGGTCAGCGAGGAAGAAGGTCAGCGCACCATGCGAGCGATGAGCGAGCGAGCGCAGGCCGCAGCACAGGATAAAGCGGAGGCAACCATGGTAGAGGGGCAGGCGTTCTTGGAGGAAAATGGCAAGAAAGAGGGCATAACCACCTTGGCCTCAGGCTTGCAATACGAGGTGTTGAACCCAGGCGATGGCCCCAAGCCGACGGCTGACGATACCGTGACCACGCACTATGAGGGCCGGTTAATCGATGACACGGTTTTCGACAGTTCCATACAACGCGGTGAGCCGGCGAGCTTTCCGCTCAAGGGCGTCATTCCTGGTTGGACTGAAGCGCTGCAGTTGATGCCGACGGGCGCCAAGTATCGGCTATTCATTCCACCGAACCTGGCCTATGGCGAGCGCGCTGCTGGCACTATTCCGCCAAACTCAACGTTGATCTTCGAAGTTGAGCTGTTGAGCATTGAGGGTCAAGGCTGAGAAGTAGCAGAACGGGCAGATGGGATTTACCGATGGTGTGTTTTGCTAGTGGTGAATCCTGATGCCTAGGTCCACTGTCCGTGGTTCGCGCACGGGCAGCGGTCGGCTCGCAAAGACCATTGTGTTGGCGGCGCTCGCCTTGGCCGCAGGACTCTATTGGCTTGCCGGAGAGTCTGACGTAGCCGCGCAAAACATTGCCCAATACGCGCTGACGAGCTTGATTTGGCTTGCGGCGCCGGTGGTGCTTGCGGCGCTAGTTTTCGGCTTGTTCGTCGGCTTGCGGCGACTGCTGCGCGGCCGCGGCAAGCGCTCAGACGACTAGCCGGTAGCCCAGTGACTATTGCTGCTGTTGCTGCCGTTGCATCTCGGCCAGCTGCTCGGCAGTGGCCTCCCGCTGATGCTCCGACTTCCAGGTAGTGTAGGGCATACCGTAAATACGTTCCCTGGCATCTTCCATATCGAGTTCGATGCCACTGTCCTTGGCTGCCGCCAGGTACCACTTGGACAGACAGTTGCGACAGAATCCTGCCAGGTTCATTAGTTCTATGTTCTGGACGTCTTTGCGACTGTCTAGGTGCTCTAGCAAATGTTTGAGCACGTCGGATTCCAACGCCTGCTGCTGCTGGGCACTGAGATCTTTGATTGCCATGGGTGGTTCCTCTTGGTCTGAATCGGTTGGCTTCGCCAGAAGCCCAAGGGGCCAGTGTATCAAGGGTCAGGCGAGTGGCGTGCGGATCTTGCGTTAGCCCAGGCGAGAACCCACGAGATCGAAAATTTGCGGGCGTCGGCATTGCTTTAGCGGCGCGTAGAACCAATGATCTGGCCTCTGTTTGATTGCCAAGGAGCGATCTTGGAAGCATTGTTAACGCCGGAAGCTGCGGTGGCGTTCTTAACCCTGACCGCGCTGGAAATAGTCCTTGGGATTGACAACATCGTCTTCATCTCAGTGCTCACCCAGCGCTTGCCTGAGCATCAACGGGCTCGCGCTCGGTTTCTGGGCCTGGCCGCAGCCATGGTTACCCGCATCCTGTTGCTGTTTTCTCTGGCCTGGATCATGAATCTCACCGAGCCTCTATTTGCCCTGATGCAGTTTGAGATCTCTGGCCGAGATCTGATTCTGTTGTTTGGCGGTACCTTTCTCATCGCCAAAGCTACCCGCGAGGTGCACAACTCGTTGGAGGGGGAGCTCTACGAAGCTACGGGGACTAAGGCCGCGAGTTTCGGTGGCGTACTGGCGCAGATCGCGTTGGTCGATGTGGTCTTCTCGTTGGACTCTGTGATCACCGCCGTTGGACTGGTAGAGCAAATACCCATCATGGTCGCGGCGATTGTGGTTTCGGTCTGCGTCATGATGTTGTCTGCTGGATCGATCAACCGCTTCATTGAGGCACATCCGACAGTCAAAATGCTCGCGCTAACGTTTCTGGTGCTAATTGGCACGGCATTAGTGGCTGAGGGACTAGATTTCCATGTGCCCAAAGGCTACATCTATTTCGCGATGGCGTTTTCGATAGCGGTAGAAATGTTGAACATCAAAATGCAATCGAAGAAACGCAAAGTGGTGCAGCTGCGGCAAGCGCAGCTGGGCGACCTCATTCAGTAGCATCAGAGCATGAGCATATTCCCTGGGTTTTTTGCGCCGGCGAGCGTTCGAGGTCAAAATAGCCCGTTAGGATCAGAGAACGGTCGATGAAGTTCGTTGGCGCGACAGACTTGGGGCAAGTTCGGCTGGGCAATGAGGATGCCTACGGCTTCGACGCTGGGCGCAGGGTGGCCGTACTCGCGGATGGCATGGGCGGACTGAATGCGGGTGAAGTTGCCAGCGCTGCTGCAGTTCGGGCGTTTCTTGAGGCGGTGCCAGATCAGTGTGATGGGGTGGCGTTAAAAAAGGCCGCCATGGAAGCCAATCGCAAGGTCTTTGAGATGTCCCGTGACAACGCAGCGCTCGGTACCATGGGGACCACTCTGGTAGGTTGCGCAGCTGCCGAAGGGGCTGTGGACGACGCAACCAGCGACCTGCCCATTTGGCTATTTGTCCACATTGGTGACTCGCGCGCTTACCTGTTGCGAGATGGTCAGCTGGAACGGGTTACTCGTGATCACAGCGTAGTGCAGGAAATGCTGGACCACGGTCTGCTCTCAGAATTTGAGGCCCGTCGTGCACCGAATCGGCACATTATTACTCGGGCAATTGGCCTGGAAGCTCAGGTAATCGCCGACATTATCGAACTCCCTCGGCAGAGCAACGACTTGATTCTGCTCTGTAGCGACGGGCTCACCGACATGGTGATTGAGAGTGATATCAGCGCAATCCTGACAGACATTGAGAGCCCAGATGTGGCGGCAGAACAGCTGATTGCTGCGGCTAACCGGGCCGGTGGCAACGACAACATCTCCGTAGTCCTGATTCGCTGACCTTTCCGGCAAAGACGCGCACGGGCCGAAGGCTGCCACGCTATAATGCCGGGCATGAACAATCCTGGCCCCATCGCCAACCGCATTGAATCCGAGCTGAGTGCAGCATTGCCGCTGGCCCATCTGCAGGTCATCAACGAAAGTGACCAGCACAACGTGCCGCCGGGTTCAGAGAGTCACTTTAAGGTGGTGCTGGTGTCGGAAGCGTTTGCCGAGAGTCGTTTGCTTGCCCGGCACCGTCGGGTCAATGACATTCTCGCAGCCGAGCTGGCTGCCGGGGTGCACGCGCTGAGTATCCATGCCTACAGTCCAGATGAATGGCACGAGCGCTTCGGCGATGTCCCTTTGTCGCCGCCCTGCCTCGGTGGCGGGGCCGCTGGCGGTAGTGCTTGATCCGGACGTTCGATGTTAACCGTCGCGACCTTCTATCAATTTGTGACCCTGCAGGCGCTGCCTGAGCTGCGCGAACAGCTATTGCGCTTGGGCCGACGAGGTGAGCTACGCGGCACGATCCTGCTCGCCCCTGAGGGGATCAACGCGACGATTTGCGGGCAGCACGAGCCAGTGCTGGATTTTCTCGAACAACTGCGCGGCGATACACGTTTTGACCGGCTAGCGGTCAAGTTCTCCCAGACCGGTAGTGATGAGCCCGTGTTTCTGCGCTACAAGGTCAAGATTAAGAGCGAGATCGTGACCATGGGGATCCCCGGAATCGATGTCGCGACGCATACTGCAGAACACGTAGATGCGCAGCGATTCAATGCGCTGTTGGGCGACCCGGAAGTAGCGGTCATTGATGTGCGCAATCAGTATGAAACCGAGATTGGCACTTTTGTCGGCGCAGAAGATCCGGGCACCGAGTCTTTTCGCCAATTCCCCGAATACGTGAGCGAGCGATTTGGCGCCTGTAAAGACCAGCCGATTGCGATGTTCTGCACTGGTGGCATTCGCTGCGAAAAAGCTTCTGCTTACCTAGTAGAGCAAGGCTTCACGAGCGTTTATCAGCTCGACGGCGGCATCTTGAAGTATCTGCAAACAGCCCCTGAAGACGCCAATCTCTGGCACGGCGAGTGTTTCGTTTTCGATCAGCGGGTGACAGTGGATGAAGCGTTGCACCCGGGTGACTACGTGCAATGCTTTGCATGCCGACGTCCGGTGGCGCCAGAGCAGCTGAATTCACCCGACTATGTCGAAGGTGTTAGTTGCCCAGCGTGTATTGGCCGTAAGAGCGTCGCTGGCTTTGCTGAGCGACAGCGGCAGATGCAGTTGGCAAGCAGTCGTGGCACCGCGCATCTGGGCCCTGCCGCAGCGCCGCCTTTGCCCGACGAGACTCAAAAAACGCAACGATAGTTGGCCACACGGCATCGAGCAGCAGGGGTTGCGCTGCTGCGGTTGGGTGGATGCCGTCCGCTTGCATGAGATTCCCTGCCAGGGCGACATCTTGGAGGAATCCCGGAATCCAGGGCACCTGATATTCAGCGGCCAGCGTGGCGAATGTTTCGGCGAACGCCTCGGTGTAGCGGGGGCCGTAGTTAGGGGGTATTTGCATGCCAAGCAGTACTACTTCAGCACCAGCGCCCTGAGTAGCCTCGATAATCGCCGCCAGATTTTCGCGAATGCGGCTTGCAGGGTAGCCACGTAGACCGTCGTTGCCGCCGAGCTCCACAATCACCAGGTCCGGTTGGTGTTGCTGCAGCGCGGCGGGTAGTCTGGCCAGACCACCGCCTGTGGTTTCGCCGCTGACGCTGGCGTTGACGACGCGGTGTTCACTCCCCAGCCGGTTCACTTGAGCTTCGAGCAATGCTACCCAGCCCTGCTCGCGTTGTAACCCATAGGCGGCGCTGATACTGTCTCCGAGCACTAACAGGGTTGTTGGCGTGCCTATTGGTTGGGTATCGATGGGCGGCAGCACCGCTGTGCTAAGCGATGCAACATCGTCAGCGGGTGTTGGGTCTGATTGCGACGTTGATGAGACGTCGTCTGCGCAGCCAGAAAGGTGCAGCGCGGCGCAGAAATGCAGCAGGGCGCAAATTACCCTCCATGACCGTCCCATATTTGGCGCACTGGTTACAGGGCGGCGCATCCGCGCGCGAGGCGGGGTGCCGCGAAAGGCCCTATAGATGGCTTGGAAAGCACAGAAATTTAACAAAGAGACTCCTGGCATTGCACAATTTACCGCACAAAGATCTTCAATGAACGCGAGTACCGATATCCGCCGAGCCCTGGTCGCAAGCGCAGTAGACGTAGCTAAAGTTGTACCTACTGCTGAAGGATCGTTGACTATCCTTGCTGGGATCAACCTAGAAATCAACGCTGCCGACACCTTGGCCATTGTTGGCGCATCCGGCTCTGGCAAGACCACATTGCTGGGTATTCTGGCTGGCTTAGATACACCAACCTCCGGGTCCGTGACCTTAGGTGACTATGAGCTGACTGCGCTTGATGAAGAGCGCCGTGCCCTGGTTCGTGGTGAGCTGGTCGGATTCGTGTTTCAGTCCTTTCAGTTGCTAGAAAGCTTGACTGCGTTAGAGAACGTGATGCTGCCGGTGGAACTCAAGCGCGGTGGTCAAGCGAAGGCCAAAGCCGAGTCGTTGCTGGCCAAGGTCGGATTGGAAAACCGCAAGGAACACTATCCGCGGCAACTGTCTGGTGGTGAGCAACAGCGCGTTGCCATCGCTCGCGCTTTTGCCACAGATCCGCGAATCCTGTTCGCCGATGAACCCACGGG
>JBPCXR010000228.1:0-9424 GCA_051027215.1 Pseudomonadales bacterium
AGCATCGCGGCCGCCTGAGCTGTACCGCCCACGCCACGCGCTGTAATCCGAAACATTTCGATGCGATCCGGCACACCGCTAGAGTCGTTGTAGTTGCCGATCTGAATGCTATCTAAGCGCTGAACCGTAGCCGCGTGTTCGATAATGAATCGCGGTTGCGCCTGTACCTCGTCAACTACGGTGGGGGCGATGATGCTAAGTGCGCCCGTCCACAAATTGGCTGTTTCTAGGCGCGGTGTTTCGTCCACGTCAGCCATGTTCCAAAGACCGTTAGCGCCGCCATCAGAGAATCCGGCAAGGTTTAAGATGCCTTCGATCTGGTTCTCAGCGTCCCGCAGCGCTGACTCCGCGGCTTCAAACGCCAGCAGCGAGTCGTAATCGTTACGTGCCATGCGCACTTCTAAGCTGGTGGTTTGCACTGCTGACACGCCAATGATGGTCAATACCAGCAACAGGACCAGAGAAATAAAGAGCGCCACGCCGCGCTGGCCAGCAGCAAAAGGTTGTGCTGCTGAAGAGGAGCGAAGGGCGCGGAGCGGGCGGCGAAGAGCATTCATGGCTAAGCTCCTGGCGATGCGTTGCGAAGAAGAATGGTTTTAGTAAACGTGCGCTGCAGCTGCGAGCCGTCATCGGTCACGGCATCAACGCTGTTGACTGCCAAGGTCACCCGCAGCGAAACGATCTGATTAACATCGGGTACATCATCGATGGGCATGTACTGGTTAGCATTGGGCACACCATCGGCTAGCGTGGAATCGACTCCGTAAAGTAGCTGCAGGTCGTCGATACCGGCAATCAGTTCCTGGGGAGCATCGGTACCGGCTTTACGCCACAGGGCGTTTGGGGTGTTGCCCTGATTGTCTACCGTTGCGCTGGGCGCAATGAAGAAGATAGTGACTTCGACACCGGCGACGATAGTGTCCTTTTCGTAAGGCTGACCGATGACTGACAGCTGCCGAGGAATCGGACCCGCCGGGCCGTCAACGGTGGCGGAGTTTTCATAGACACCGGTGCCAGCGGTGGCATGGGCCAGAGTGACTTCATTCGCGGCAACCGCTGCGCCAGTGATCCGGAACATGGCGCCCTGCTCACAGTCGGCAATCATGACAATGTCGCCCACGGCAAAGTCGGAGTTGTTGCCAGGTGCCTCGACGACCGGATTTCCGGCAGCGCCCAGGTTCGCCGTCAGGCGTCGAGCCGGTGGCGCTAAGCTGCGCAGCACCAGCACGTCGGTCTCGTCGACGATGGTGCTGATGTCGACGCCGTTACCGGGGATGTAGACGTTCGCACTGGCGCCGCCCACAGTTCTTGGCAGTGACGATAGCACCGGTGCCCAGGTGCCACCCGCTTCGCCTTCGTGACCTTGTACGGGTTGGCTCAAATCGAACTCCGGCATGGAGTCCCAATCTGGTGCATTCAGGGTATTCACTATGTTGTCGAATTCCGGCGCACAACCAAAGTAGCCGGCAGTCCGAGCGGCTCGGGTAATGAACTCGAAGCCAAAGCGAGCGTTTTCCTGCAGACGTGCCTGGCCGTTCAATATCGTGTAAGTCTGGGAGTTACCGACAAACAGATTCACGATGCCCGTAACCACCACTAAGCCCAGCGCCAAGGCGAGCATGAGCTCAATCACCGAGAAGCCATGCTGCTTGCCAGGTTGACGGCTGCGCAGCTGAGGCCTGGAAGCGCCACGCAGCGGGCGCGCTGGCGCGCCTTTTGGGCTTTGTTGGGTCCGGTCACTGGTTTGCTGAAACTGCATGTCTGACTTTCTCGTCGTTCGGCTAGCGCCCTCCCCACTTGGGCTCTAGATCGCTCAGCGATCTGGAGTGAGGGCTATTTCTGAGCCTTACAGTAATGGGGAAGCGGGGTGCGGGCACCCGTTCTCCGACGACCGGTGCGAAACGGGTGATATGCGGTGTGCTCGGATCTCAGGGGGGTGGAGATCCTAGAGAAAATCAGCTCTGGCTATCGATCACCACGGTTTGATCTACACCGTTAGGACCGGTCCACTGGACCGTGATGGTGATCAGGCCGGTATTGGCAACGCTGATGCTGCCGTCGCCATCCGGTAAACCAGGTTGCTCATCTTCTGAGGGAATGACGTCATCATCGCGATAGTCGACACAAACGTCATCGTCATGCCAATTGCCCAACTGGCACTTCCACAGCGACGTATCGAACGTCACCATGTCGTCGGCAGTACAGTTGTTCGCCATGCAATCAACACCGCCTACTGGCGCTTCGTCCACATCCACACCGTCATAGTCATCGCCTAGCGGCGTGCCAATGGGATTGGCGCGGATGCGGTCCATCATGTCGTAGGCTAATTGCGTGGCTTCTGCGCGCAGCAAGGCCTCACGGTTGTTCTGCAAGCTGACCATCTGCAGGCCGGTAATGCCCAAGACGCCGATACCCATTACCAAAACCGCAACCAGCAATTCGATCATCGAAAAGCCGGCTATTTGCCGCGCACCAATATTGGGTCGTTGGCCGTGTCGATTGTTGTAAAACATGCTCGCTCGTCTCTTCATTGCGCTACGGGTGACAGACCAGTTCGCCCACCGAGCCGCGGCCTATGGCAGACATGGTGATGAGTCGTCCGGGATCAATATCAGTATTGGAGTTGCACAGCTGCATAGTGCCAGCTGCACCAACGGTCATCAGGCCACGAGAGTTGTAGCCGACGGTGTCGACCCCGTTTAATCCTCCCAAGGCGTCTAACGTGCCGTCGCCATAGCCGTCGAAGGTACGCAGACGTGCACCGTTGCAGTTGCCTGGATCACCTTGCACCACGCAAAACCCAGGGCCCCACTCGTTGTTGCCATCAGAGGCGTCAATCGCTTGTACGCTCACCAGCCCGCCAACTCGCGACGCTTCGCTGCGTGCATAGTTTGTTGCCAGAATGAAGTCGTTGACCCGTGCAGTGAGATCTCTTTGGGCGACAAAGCCGTTAAACGCCGGCAGCGCAAAGCCCATCAATACCGCCGCGATGGCTAACGCCACCAACAGCTCAACCACGGTAAAGCCGCTGTTAGCTTCGCGTAAGGGTTTATTCTTCCCAGTTGTCATCACCAGCGCCTAGTCCGTCGTTGTCCCGATCCCAGCGGCGGTTGCCCGCCTCGTCAATCGTCATAATGCCGTCGTTTTCCATGGTCCCGGCCTGGGGTGTGGCTGTAATAGTAAAGGTGCCTGCTGCCGCAGCGATGGTAAACGCGTAGCGGCCTTGGGCTGCGGCGCGCGGGTTATAGATGTCTGTGGCCAGCGGCCCGGCATCGTCATCACCAGAGCCATTGCCATCGGTATCGGCAGTGTCTTCGTAGGTAAAGTTGATCGCTGCGACCCGCTCCACTGCTTGCGCTGCGCTAAGCAGGTCGGCCTGGGCTTCAGTGCGGAAGGTGCGCTGGGAATAATCGGTGTATAGCGGCACGGCGACGGCAGAGATGATGGCCAGAATCGCCAGCGCCACCATTAGCTCAATAAGGGTAAATCCACGAATTTTCATGTTCGAGTTCCGGAACTTGGCGACGTACATACTAGAAAGCCCATCAGCACGCCACTAGCGCTGACGGCCGGGCGGTAGGAACCATACGATGAACGGTCTACCGCGCCGTCTCAACCTGCACGATCTGTACATCGAAACAGATGGTGCGCCCGGCCAGCGGATGATTAAAGTCCACAAGCACCCACTGATCATCAATTTCCTTCACAAGTCCGGGAAGTTCTCCCTCGGGCGTTGCAAAGGAAATTAACAATCCAGGTTCTAACGTCATGTCGGCAAATTGCTCAACGCGAAGGCGCTGAACGTTATCTTCTTGACGCTCGCCGAATGCTTGATCCGGCGCTAGCTGGAACTGTTCCTTGCTGCCTGCTCGCAGCCCCAGCAAACATTGCTCGAAGCCGGGGAGCAAGCTGCCATCGCCCATCGTAAAAGCTGCAGGTCGACCGGTTTCCGTGCCATCTACTAAGGAACCGTCAGTCAGGGCTACGGAAAAATTCAACGTCACTCTGGAGCGTTCATTGATGCTCAGTTCACTGGCGATCAGCTTGCTCAAGGGCGCGCTCCTGACGGTGTTCCATAATCATCACAAAAATCCACAGTACCGCGCCGCAGCTCAGGGCCGCATCGGCGACGTTAAACGCGGGGAAGTAGTAGGTTTGGTAATGCACTAGGACGAAGTCCACCACATAGCCATTCAACGCTCGATCAATGCCGTTGCCGATGGCACCGCCCATGATCAACGCATACACCCAACCCATAATCTTTTGCGTGGTCGGCAGTCGCCGCAGCTCATAAAGTAGGAAGCCAACAAAACCAATCGCCAATCCCACAAAAACCCAGCGTTGCCAACCGCCGGCATCGTTGAACATGGAAAAGGCAGCGCCTTCATTGTGCCAACGCACCCAGGCGAAAATCGGCAACACATCAATGCGTTCATGCAGGTCAAGATTACGCACCACGACTGCTTTACTCAGTTGATCGGCGCACACCACCAACGCTGCCAACAGCAACCAGGGCCAGGTGCGCGCGCGTTGGGCGAGCGTCGCTGTTTGGGAACTAGGATCCATCATCAGCCTGTACCGGAAAACCGGGGTCGAGTTGTTGCTCGGCGAAAAACTGCTGGGCCTGGCTCATATCGCGACGAATCTGCGCCGTCAATGCCTCTAGGTCGGCGAACGCTTGTTCGTCGCGCAGTTTGTGCCGGAACGTGACGGCCAGCAGCTCGCCGTATATATCGGCATCAAAGTCGAACAGATTCACTTCAAGCAATGGCTCCTTACCACTAACGGTCGGGCGCACGCCGATGTTTGCCACACCTTGATACTCTTGAGCGCCGCTATCACGAACCGTTACTGCGTAAACGCCTTCCAACGCCGCGCGATAGCGTTGCAGTCGAATATTGGCCGTGGGCACACCCAGTTGCCGGCCCAGCTGTCGACCATAAACAACCCGACCCATAATGAAGTAAGGATGACCGAGCAGCTGCGCCGCCAGTTCAAATTCCCCAGCCGCCAACACATCGCGCACTCGGGAACTACTCACCCGATCGTGCTCGAAGGTCAGCGTTCCCATATGGCTGACCCCAAATCCCAGTCGATCGCCAGCGGCCTTCAGCATTTTGTAGTCGCCCTCGGCACCGCGTCCAAAACGAAAGTCGTCACCGACAACCACATAGCCCGCCCGCAATCGTTTGTGCAGCATTTCATCGGTAACGAACTGTGCACTGGTGTTGGCGGTGCGCTCGTTGAACGGTAAGCACAGCACCCGATCCAGCTCAGTACGACACAACAACACCATCTTCTCGCGAAAACGAGTGAGTCGCGCTGGCACCGTCTCGCCGCGAAAGTATTCCCGTGGCTGGGGCTCGAAGGTGATGAGCAAGCTCGGCAGATCAAGCTCCCGGCCTTTGGCAGCCAGGTGCGCAAGCAACATTTTGTGGCCGTGATGCACCCCGTCGAAGTTGCCCACTGTTACCACGCAACCACGATGCTCTGGCCGGATGTTGTGTATGCCGCGAATGATCTCCATGGGCGCAGTATAAGCGGAGCGGCTACTAGAGCCGATGCCTGAATTCGCTTGGCCGCACGCCTAGCGCCAGCATGCACAGGGCGTAAGTACCCGCGCCCGCAGCCACCAGCCCGGTCAAACTGGCCGCGCGCTCCCCGGTGCTTGCACTGATCCAATAGGCATCGTGGGGAGTCAACCACAGCAGCACGGCGACCATGAGTAACGCCGCACCAAGGGTGCGCAGCGCGGTGCGCAGCAACGGGCGACCAGGCTGATGCCGGCCACGAGCGCGCAACCCGCGATACAGCAATCCAGCGTTCAGCAGACCGGACGCTGAAGTCGCCAACGCCAAGCCCACATGGCCCATCCAGGAAAACAGCGCCAGGTTTCCCGCAATGTTCAAGCCGACGGCCGCCACGCCGATTTTGAACGGGGTATTCGTGTCTTTGTGGGCGAAGTAACCCGGCGCCAGCACCTTCACCAACACCCAACCAATGAGGCCGACGCTGTAGGCCTGCAAGCTAACACTGGCCATATTGGCGTCGATGGGTGTCAGGGCACCGTGCATGAAGATGGTGGCAAAAATGGGCAAAGACAAAAGGTAGAGCGCTGCCGCCGCCGGAATGGTCAGCATCAGGGCCATGCGAATACCCCAATCCAACGTCTGCTCAAAGCGCTTGGCATCGCCTTTGGCCGCCAGGCTCGACAGGTTAGGCAGCAAGATGGTGCCCAACGACACCGCCACCAGCCCCACCGGCAGCTCCATCAACCGATCCGAGTAATAGAGCCAGGAGATGCTGCCAGTGATTAGGGTCGAAGCCAGGATGGTGTCGATTAGCGTATTAATCTGCGCCACTGAAGCGGCGAATACCGCCGGAACCAGCAAACGCCCTACCTCGCGTACACCCGGATCACTCACGTTGGGGCGCGGCGGTTGCAGGAGCGACAGTCGTGCGAGCGACGGCAGTTGAAACAGCAGCTGCAACACCCCAGCCAACAATACCCCCCAACCCAGCACCATGACCGCCGAGTCCATGGTAGCGCCCTCTACTGCGCTCATCTGAATTCCAATCAGGGCGGCGCTGATCAGACACAGGTTCAACAGCACCGGGGTAAATGCCGGCACCGCAAAGCGGTCATGGGCGTTCAAAATCGCGCTGGCAAACGCGACCAACGAGATAAGACCCAGGTAAGGCAGAGTGATGCGCACCAGATCAACGGCCAGCACGTAACGCTGAGGATCGTCATGAAAACCCGGGGCAAACAGCAGTACCAGGTAGTCGGCGCCGAGCCAGCCAAGCACCACCACCACCAGCAACGCCGCGGCGAGGTTGCCGAATATGTGGCCGACAAATCGCCGCAATTCGACCACTGGCTGGTTCTTGAAGCGCGCCAGCACCGGCACAAAGGCCTGGCTGAAGGCCCCCTCGGCGAACAGCCGGCGGAAGAAATTCGGAATCCGAAAGGCCACAAAGAAGGCATCGGCCACGTAGCTGGCGCCAAAGAAGTAGGACAGCACCACATCTCGGACGAAGCCAAAGATGCGCGACAGCATGACCATGCTGGCCACAGTGCCGCCCTGGCGGGACAGATCCTTCTTCGGCGCAGAGCCCTGCTCAGTTGACACAGCGCGGCCCCGGCGGCATATTACCGCGCCTCAAAAATCTAGTCTTCTGGAGCCTCTTTTGGCCAACAGCCCACAAGCCCGTAAGCGCGCCCGCCAGGCGGACAAATCGCGACAGCACAACGCCAGCCAGCGCTCCATGGTGCGTACTTACATCAAAAAGGTCCGAGCAGCGGTTGAAGCGGGCGACGGCGTAGCCGCAGCGGCTGCCCTGAAAGAAGCCGGACCGGTCATCGACCGCATGGCCGACAAAGGCATCCTGCACAAGAACGCGGCCGCTCGGCACAAATCCCGGCTCAACGCCGCCGTGAAAAAGGTCGCCGCCGGCTAGCCAGCCCTGTTGCCAGCGCACCTGGCTCGACCAGGCGCCCAGGCACCCTCTCCAATCTCGAGCAGCGGCGCTCAACTATGCAGTGCCATATTGTCGCGGTTAATCAGCTCATCCTCGTTGCAGTACCCCAATATCCCAACGATCTGGTCCGATGAATGGCCGAGCAGCGAGCGCACCTCAGCGCTGCTGTAGTTCACCAAGCCCTGCCCCAGCACCCGTCCAGTCTCGCTAACCAACCGCACCAGGTCGCCGCGCGAAAACTCGCCCTGCACAGCTACCGCACCCACTGGCAGCAAGCTCACCCCACGATTCTGCAACGCCGTTTCGGCGCCAGCGTCCACCGTAATCTCACCGGCGGTACGCCGGTGGCTGAGAATCCAGCCCTTGCGCGCAGCTCGCCTGCCGCGTTCATCGGTCAGCAGCGTCCCCAGCGATTCGGCCGCAGCGACCCGGGTAATCACCTGCTCCGCCATGCCGTCGGCAATCACCGTGCGGGCACCGGAGTTGGCCGCGGTGCGCGCCGCTTGAATTTTGGTGATCATGCCGCCACGACCGAACTCGCCACCGCTGTCGCCAGCGAAGCTATCTAACGCCGGGTCGGCTAAAGACACCCAGGGCAACAGGGGCGCCAAAGGATCTTCAATGGGATCCTTGGTATGCAGTCCCTGTTGATTGGTGAGGATCAACAGCAGTTCAGCTTGCAGTAAGTTGGCGACCATGGCCGCCAAGGTATCGTTGTCGCCAAATCGAATTTCATCGGTGGCGACGGTGTCGTTTTCGTTAACGATGGGCACCACCCCCAGATCCAGTAGCGTAGTCAGGGTTGTCCGGGCATTCAGATAGCGCACGCGATTGGAAAGATCATCGTGGGTGAGCAAAACCATGGCCGCATGGCGCTTATGAGCGGCGAACGCGTGCTCATAGGCGTGGGTGAGCCCCACCTGACCCACCGCTGCAGCCGCCTGGAGCCGATGTAGACGCCTAGGGCGCTCGGTTAAGCCAAGCCGCACACAACCCTCGGCCACGGCGCCAGAAGACACCACTACCACCCGAATCCCCGCATCACAGAGCTCGGCGATTTGAGCAGCCCATGCTTCGATGCGCTCCCGCGCAAGCCCGGTACTCGAATGGGTGAGCAGCGCGCTACCGACCTTCAATACCAGGCAATCGCCTGGAGCCAGAGCCGTGCGTTGGGGTACCTCAGCGCTCATCGTGCTGACCATCATCGCGCACGTATACGACTTCGACCTCGTGGTCGACTTCGACCTCATGCTCGTCGTCTTCGGCGGCAGCCGCCGCTCGCTCAGCAGGCGAGGGTTTGATCGGCCGAGCGGCCAATGCCTGCTCCCACACCTCATCGGCGATGCGCTGTTGCAGCGCTGACTCCGCCTCCCGCACTGCTTCATCCTCGGTCAGCGCTAGCCGCAGTTCTTCCGTAGCCTGGGCCAGCGCATTCACCAAGACCTCCAACCCTTCCCCGCTGACCGCAGACACCTGCCAGAGCCGCTCATCTGGCCACTGCCGGGCAAAAGCTTGCAGCAAGGGTTCGCGATCGGCTTCGGGCAGCATGTCTATTTTAGTCAGCACCCGCCACAACGGGCGCTCGGCCAAGGCCGGGCTATAGCGCCGCAGCTCGGTTTCCAACGCTAGCGCGTTGTCGAGTGGATCGCTGCCGTCCATGGGCGCTACTTCGATGAGATGCAGCAGGGTTCGGGTGCGAGACAGATGCCGGAGGAACTGCACGCCAAGCCCAGCACCTTCGGCAGCACCCCGGATTAGGCCCGGTACATCGGCCACCACGAAGCTCGCATCGGTGCCAGCCCGCACTACCCCGAGATTGGGCTCTAGCGTTGTAAACGGATAGTCCGCTACCTTGGGTTTCGCCGCCGAAATACTGCGAATGAAGGTCGACTTGCCCGCGTTCGGTAGTCCCAATAAACCCACATCTGCTAACAGCTTAAGC
>JBPCXR010000229.1:0-109115 GCA_051027215.1 Pseudomonadales bacterium
GTGTAGATGGGCGTAATACTGGTGCCGACGAGCACCTGCTGCGTGACTTGCGCAATGGCCAGACAGAGGGACAGGTTGTCACCCAGGCTTGGGCAAAAGATGCCGGGAAAGCCTTGTTGCTCGGCGCGCACGGCAGCTTCGAGTATGGGCCGGCGCCGACCTGGTACCGCAGCCAGGCTGATTGCAGGTTTTCTAGTCATGGTTGGGTTCCCCTGTGAATTGTCTGATTAGCTCGATAAGTGGGCGCTTTTCCAACCGCCTGCTGTTTAGAACAGTCGGTGCTTGGCAGCGTTTTTACGCGGATGGGCCAGATGAGCGGCCAGGTACGTGGGTCTTTGGAACAGCTTGATCAACGCCAATCCTGCCAGGAATCCGCCAATGTGTGCCCAAAACGCCACACCGCCCTCTGCACTGCCCAGCGCTGGTAGTCCGCTGACGAGTTGAATGATGAACCAGTAGCCGAGCATCACAAACGCCGGCACTGCCATGGTTGTTACAAAGAAGCCCAAGAAAATGAACGTTTGAACCTGCGCACGGGGAAAAAGCAGCGCGTAGGCTCCCATCACGCCGCCAATGGCACCGGATGCCCCAACCATGGGTATAGCACTGGCGGGATTGGTCAGTATTTGTGCCGCCGATGCCGCCAATCCGCACAATATATAAAACACAGCAAAGCGTCCGGGGCCCATCACGTCTTCGACGTTGTCGCCGAACACGTACAAGAACCACATGTTGCCGAGGATGTGAAACCAACTGCCATGCATGAACATGGAGGTTATGAGCGTGCGAGGGCTGGCGTCACCGTCGATTTGACAGGCGAGACTCTCGCTGACGGGGGTCAGGCTGCCGGCTGCGCCACCGAAGAGGTCACCAGGAATCAGCGCATGGGTGCAAAGCGATTGTGGCAGTGCTGGGTCGCTGCCAAATCCCTGGAGCAGTGCCCACACCAGAAGGTTTAGGCCAATGATGGTGTAGGTGGCATAAGGAATATGTATGGATGGGTTTTCGTCCCGCAGTGGAAACATTGCCTTACTCCTTGGGCGCTACATCCTTGAGTTGCGCGGTGGCAACCCAACGGCGCGAGCCAGCGGATTTGATCATGGTGCGGCCGATGCGCGGGTAGTGCACCACGTCGCTGGCGTTGCGATCACCTCCCATCAGATAGAGCAGATCTTCCGAATGCGGGTTACTCAAACAGTGAGGTTCGCTGCCTGGCGGGAATGCCATGAAGTCACCAGCGCCTACCGATAAGCGCTGATCGCCGATTTCGGCGATCCCACGGCCTGAGAGAACGTAGAGGAACTCTTCATCGGTGTCGTGGAAATGAAACTGGGTGCTGTCGCGCCCCGATTCCAAGCGTACGAGATGCACGCCCAGGGCTTGTAGACCGAGCAGATCGCCCAGGCTGCGTGTCTGTCGCACGGCATTGTCATTGAACTGGTGTTGCTGTTGGCGCTCCGGCAACGCTTCGATCTGCTCCGCTCGGAGCAGGTGAGGATTAGATTCTTCTGTCATGAGGCCGCTCCTGCGGCTGCACTGAGGCAGTCTTGCAGCGCAGCGATGAGCGCTTGGTTTTGCTCGGCGGTACCTACGCTAATGCGCAATCGATCGGCCAATCGGGGCTCTGCAAAGTAGCGCACGTATATGTTGCGAGCCTTCAAGGTCTCGTACAGGTGTTGTGCGGTTTCGGCGCGCCCATCGGGCACCGCGACTAATAGAAAGTTGCTGTGCGAAGGTGGCGCGTTGAATCCCAATTGCGCAAGCCCGGCAAGCAGCGCTTGTCGATCTGAACGGACTTGCTGCCAGGTCTGCTGTGCGTAGGCTTGATCCCCCAGCGCGGCTTCGCCGAGCAGCTGGCTGATAGCATCGATGTTGTAGCTATCTCGAGTCTTGGTGAGGATCGGTTCAATCAAGTTGGCGCTGCCTAGTAGATAACCCAAGCGTAAGCCGGCAAGGCTATAGCCCTTACTGAATGTGCGTAGGATCAGCAGGTTGTCGAGCTGGTTGACCAGCTCGGCACTCGAATAGCCTTCATCTGGTGCAATGAAATCTGCATAGGCTTCGTCGATCAGGAGCACGCCGCCCAACGCTTGCGCCAACGCGAGCATACTTTCGGTACTCGCCAGAACGCCCGAGGGCGCGTGTGGGTTCACAATACAGGTTAGGCGCGCAGCTGCTGCGTTTAGACGTTGAGCAGTGTCTGCGGGTAGTGCCCAATCCGCCTGCAGCTCAATGCGTTGTACCTTGGCGTTCTGTACTGCAGCAAGTACCGGATAGAGCGAATAGCTGGGTTCGGCCATGCCAAAAGTCTCGCCTTCGCCCACGAACGTAGTGATGGCCAGGCGCAGGGCTTCATCGCCGCCATGGGTACAAACAACCTGAGCAACGTCCACACCGTGATGGTCGGCAATGGCCTGGCGCAAGCTCGCTGCCGTAGCTGACGGGTAAATGCGTAGTGCGCTGGCATCGGTAGCGTTGAGTGCTTGTTGGACAGCTGGGCTAGGCGGATGGGGGTTTTCGTTGGTGTTGAGTTTGATTACCCCGTCGACTTCCGGCTGCTCGCCATAGCTGTAGCCCGCCATGGCGGCAATGTTGTCACGTTCATAGGTCATGCCGGGACCTTAGCCGTTTTCAGTCGAAGGGTCGATGATGCTTTGCGACCGGCATCTGCGTCCGCACTTCGGCGACCTTATTCGGATCAATCTCACCGATCAGCACAGCGTCCTCTGCCGCTGGCCCTTCGGCGAGCACGGTACCCCAAGGATCGATGAGCAATGAGTGGCCGTAGGACTGGCGTTTGTTGCTATGTCTGCCGTGCTGGGCAGGGGCCAGTACGTAACTTTGGGTTTCTATGGCTCGAGCCCGCAGCAGCGCGTGCCAGTGGGCCGCGCCAGTGGTCTTGGTGAACGCAGAGGGTACCGAGATGGCGATAGCGCCCAGGTTAACCAAACGCCGGTACAAGGCCGGGAACCTGAGGTCGTAGCAAATGCTGAGGCCGAGCGTGCCAAAGGCACATTGGGTCGTCACCGCACGGTTACCGGCCTGGGTAGCTCTCGATTCGAACAGTCGGGTGCCATCTGCGAGGTCGATGTCGAACATGTGAATCTTGCGATAGAGGGCGGCGATCTCACCGTTGGCGAGAATGTGTACGCTGGTATTGGCGGCCGGTGGTTCAGCGCTCAGCCGTTCGTGGAACCCACCGAGTAGCAGCTCGCACTGGTGTTGCAGCGCCAGCGCCCGACATTGATCGAGAATTGGTGTGGGTTGATCCGCCACTTCGCTCAGCGGCTCAAGGATCTGTCGCTTTTCCTTGTCTGGTCCGATGAACGCAAAAGCCTCGGGTAGGGCGATGAACTTCGCCTCCTGGGCCGCGGCTTGGGCGATCAATTTGGTGAGCGTCTCCATATTCTGATTAACATCTGCTGTTGCGCAGTGTTGGATGAGCGCTACTTTTGTTGGCCGAGAATTGCTTTCTTCGAAGTCGTTCATTGCTTGTGGTTTTGTAGGCGCCGCAGAGCGATACGCAAAGATTGAATGTTATGAGCCTGCTCAGGGTGCGGATGCAGTAGGCTTTCGACCGTCGATAGCAGAGAATCGTGTTCTGAGCTGACGTCTAACAAGTTCGTCAGTTCAGATTTGCTCAGTGCCGAGTGGTCTGCCAGGGTGCTTGTGGTGGTGCTGTCTGTTGTGAGCAGCAAGATCGGTACTTCCGGATTGGCACTACGCATGTCTATGGCGATTTCCAACCAGGTTTCGTGTGGTGCGGTGATCTCAATGGCGATCAGCCCATAGCGCTTGCGATTGTCCAGAAACAGTTCTAGGGCTTGGCTTGCGCGGGTGGCCGTGGTGACCTGGTAGTAGCGCTGCAACTTGGCTAGCGTGTTCTGGGTATTCGTATGGCCTGTATGCACAAAGAGGATTCTTGCCTGCGCCTGATTGCCGCGATCAAGGGACGTGTCTAAGGGTAAACAGACATCAACCCGTGTGCCGCCTTGGGTACGATTGGCCATGAGCAAATGGCCACCGTGCTCGTGCACGATGCCATCAACGACCGATAGCCCAAGGCCGCTACCGGCGCCGATCGACTTGCTGGTATGAAACGGCGTAAACAGATCTTGCACAGGTTCGTCTATGCCTGGCCCCCTGTCCGATACCGACAACACGATTCGTTCGCCACTGAATTGGTTCAAGCAGGCCGAACATTTTGTCGGGTGTATTCGGACTTGCTCCAGATTGACCTCGATGCTGCCTTGGTTTTGCATGGCTTCCGAAGAATTGACCACAAGGTTAATCAGCACCTGTTTGAACTGCTCTTCGTCTACAGCCGTTGCCAGCGGCTTCTGAGAAGTGCTCAGCGTCAGTGTGGTTCCCAGCGGTAGGCCGCGCCGCACAAATTCAATGGCGTTCGCAACGGTCTCATTCAAATCAACACGCTGCACGTTAGGTTTTGCGGCGCGGCTGTAGATCAGCAGCTGTTGCACCAGGTTGGCTCCACGCTGACCGGCGGTATTGATCTGCTCGATATAGCGATTGCGTAACGACGCGTTTTTCTCGACTGCTGCGCTGCCGAGCAGCTCAGAAAAGCCCATGACAGAGGTGAAGATGTTGTTGAAGTCATGCGCAATACCACTTGCCAATTGGCTGATCGAGCGTACTCTTTGCGCCTCCTGAACGGATCGTTGTACGTTGCGAAGCTGGGTGGCTTCATCTGTGATCGACTGAAGCTGTTGTATTTGCTGACCTAATGCGTTGGCATGATCAATCGCTTTGGCTTGACGGCGGCTAGCTTTTGCTACGGAAAACGATACAGCGACCGCAAGGATCAGCACTTCAGCGCTTGCGCCCAGGAACAGCGCGTCTGAGACCATGAATGTGGAGTAGGCGTCGTAGTTCGACAACCCCAGTATGCTTGAAGCGGCAACAGTTGGCAGCAGCGACAAAAGTAGCAAACTGGCGTTTGGAGATTTCTTGATCGTTAGCCAGGTGGCGAGGCCCAGAAGAATTAGCCCGACGACGAAAGTGGCGTAAATTTCGATGAGGGTGCTGGCATAGTTCGGCCAGGCGGCGCTAACGAGACCATGAACGACGAGGAGACCTGCCAGAACTCGAATGCTCGTAGCTTGTCGGGGCACAAGTCGATCAGCGCCGAGGAAGTGCAGCGCGAACATTAAGACACTGCTCAGTGCCAGAGCGGTCCCTAGCGACGGCAGCCATACGAGGAGCGTAGAGGAGCTCGGCAGCACGTAAGCTCCAAGAAACCCATCGAAGGTGCTCAAACAGAGCAACAGCCCAACAACGTGGAGCGAAAAGTAAAAATACAGATGACGGCGATTTGTCAGAAACATTGCGACGGTAAAAATCAACACGAGCAGTAAAAGCCCGTAATAGCCACCGTGGCGTAGATGCAGCAGCATCGCGTCGTGCGCGTATTCGTCCACGGTGAAGAAACGAATGGGGTAGTTGACCTGCGTTTCGACCGCGGTGTGATGTACCAGTAGGCTCAGCGTTTGCACGCCTGGTTCAACGGGGTAGACGAACCGCGGATCCTTGAGTGGACGTTCTGATGCCGGGTGTTTGGAACCACCCACGTGGCTCGCAACAACGCGTTCACCGTCGACCAGGTATAACTCGAAGTCCATGAGCCAGCCGCCTTCAATGACGATTCTGGCTTTATTTTTAGGGACACGCGCTTCGAACCAAACCGGTGCGCTGTTCATTTTCAGCGATACGACCAGAGTGTCCTCGTCGGGTGCGATTATAGGCTCCGGCAAGTGCGCCAACGCGGCCAGCGCCTGCGCCGGAGTTTTTAGCTGCTGTTGGGTATCGATGATGTGGCGAAATGTTGCACTAGACTCGGCCCAAAGCGAAGTGGGCAGCAGGCCCGCGATCAACACCAGGATTGCCAGTGCCGGGCAGTGCCGCCGGCAACCTGTCTTCAAGCTGTTAGAGGTCAGGCTGCACACATTCGATGCGGGCCCCTAGGTACTCCTCTAGGGGCGCCAGATTGAAGGCGTCGTCTTCCGAGACAAAGCTGATGCTAATGCCTTCTGCGCCAGCTCGGCCGGTGCGGCCTATGCGATGCACGTAGTCCTCCGGATCCTCTGGTAGGTCGTAGTTAAACACATGAGTAACGCCGTCAACGTGGATCCCGCGACCTGCGACATCGGTTGCCACCAAGTACGGTAGGCTGCCTTCTTTGAAGCGTGTGAGCGTGGCCAAGCGCTTGCGTTGTGGCACATCGCCAGCCAGCGGCTCGCATTGAATGCCCGCTTTGCTGAGGTAGGCTTGCAGTCGATGGGTTTGGTCACGTCGATTGGCGAAGATCAGCGCGCGGGTAGGCGCTTGCTCTTTGATCACCTGAGCCATGAGCTTGGCCTTATCGGCTCGGCTTACCACCCAAAATTTCTGTTCCACCGTTTCCGTTGCAACGGTTTCCGGCGCGATGACCACGTGTTCCGGCTCCAGGGTCCAGGACTGTGCTAAGCGCATCACGTCGTCGTTGAACGTCGCGCTAAAAAACAGCGTCTGCCGGGTACGCTTGTGTGGCGTTTGGTAGACGATGCGGCGCACATCGGGAATGAACCCCATATCCAGCATGCGATCAGCCTCGTCAATGACCAGCA
This sequence comes from Pseudomonadales bacterium, assembly GCA_051027215.1. GTDB lineage: Bacteria > Pseudomonadota > Gammaproteobacteria > Pseudomonadales > Azotimanducaceae > CALHVX01. The sequence continues at coordinate 6,624 of JBPCXR010000229.1, forward strand.
CCTCGACCTCTTTGAGGTCGATTTCTCGGCGGTTTACGAAGTCGATCAGTCGTCCTGGGGTTGCAACCAGAATATCCACCAGGCTGCCGCGCAGCTTATCCAGTTGTTTTTGAAAGTCGATACCGCCGACGACGCAGTGCACGTTCTGATCCATATAAGTGACCAGTTCGTTGGCATCGTCTTCAATTTGTAGCGCCAGCTCACGTGTTGGCGCCAATATTAGCGCTCGAGGTTTTCCTGGCTGCTGGTCCTGCTTTGGGTTTTCCCACAGTCGGGTGAGGATCGCGATCAGAAACGCGGCGGTTTTACCGGTGCCCGTCTGTGCCTGGCCGGTAACGTCGTAGTCCGACAGGCTATAGGGTAAAACGGCGCTCTGAATCGGTGTGCAGTACTCGAACCCGACGTCGGCGATGGCCTGCATTAACGCTTCCGGTAAGGCGAAGTCATGAAAGCGATCTTTATCTGGATGCTCTTCAACTACAAAGTCTTCTATGCGCCATGCGCTCATACGTTTTACTCGTTGCTCTGGATATTTAAGGCGCCTATGCGCTCAATGTACGCCAGTTTTAGGCAAGTCACGAATAACGACATAGCAGCCGTTAACTCGTCCAAGTCTGCAAAGCTGGGCGCGATGCGAATGTTGCGATCCAGCGGATCGTTACCGTAAGGAAAGGTCGCGCCTGCCGCGGTCAGGCTTAGGCCAGCATCGGCGGCTAACTCAACAACTCGGGTGGCTAGCCCGGGCTCGGTGTCTAAAGAGACGAAGTATCCGCCTTGTGGTTTGCTCCAGGTGGCGATTGGCCAGCCTTTTAAGCCTTCCTGCAGGCTGCGCTCCACTAACTCAAACTTCGGCCGCAGCAAAGTGGCGTGCCTGGCCATGTGTTCGGCAACCCGGCCGCCTAAAAAGCGGGCGTGACGTAGCTGGCTGACTTTGTCTGAGCCGATGGCGAACAGCCCGAAGTGGCTTTCTACGCTTTGCAGAACCGAAGCACTGGCTGCTAAGAAAGCGATACCTGCGCTGGCGTAGGTGATCTTGGAAGTGGAAGCGAACTGCAAGATGTGATCGCTGGTGTCGGCTGCTTTCGCAGCTCGAGCAAGGCTCTTCAGCGGTTGTGGGTTCTCGACAAGGTGGTGGACCGCATAGGCGTTGTCCCAGAAAACCACAAAGTCATCTGCAGCCGCCTGTCGGGGAAGTTGGGCGATGGCATCAACGACCGGATCGCTGTAAACACAGCCTGTGGGATTGGAATAACGCGGCACGCACCAAATGGCCTTAACGCTCGGATCAGCACTCGCCAAGCGCGCGGCAGCCTGGGTGTCTGGACCCTCATCGGTCATCGGGAGCGTTATCATCTCCAAACCTAGCCTTTCGCAGAGGGCGAAGTGTCTGTCGTAACCCGGTGCGGGTGCGAGCACCTTTGGCCGTGCTTGCCGATTCCAGCGGCGTTGGTCCTGCCACAGGCCGAATCGCAAGGCCAGATCCGCGCACTGATACATGAGCGTCAGGCTGGCGTTGCCGAACGCGAAGACGTCGTCTGCATCCACGGACATGATCTCGGCACCCAATGCGCGGGCTTCTTCTATGCCACGCAGCTGGCCGTAGTTGCGAGTATCAATGCCAGTAACCGATAGATAGTGGCCCTGGATCTGCTCATCTAGCTCCGCGCTGAGTGCCAATTGATCTGGCGCTGGTTTGCCCCGGGTGAGATCGAGCCTGAGTCCTTGTTGACAGTGAAGCTGGTACTGTTCGCGTACTTGTTCAGCGCTAGCGTGTAGCTGGCTCATTGCTGCAGACCTGCGGTTTCTGCAAAGCCGAGCATGAGATTGAGATTCTGCACAGCGCAACCCGCCGCTCCTTTGCCGAGATTGTCGTAGCGAGCAACCAATAGCAGCTGGTCCTCATTGCCGAACACCATCAGTTCAATCATGTTGCTGTGATTGCAGGCGCTTGGATCTAGGAAGCCATCATTTGTCGCCGTCTCGGCGGCATTAAGCACCACCCGCACAAAGGGTTCATGGCTGTAGGTTTGAACCAGCAGTGACTCGACATCTGCCAGGCTCTGGCCACCACGAAGCTCGCTGCTGTGCACTGGCACGTGGTCAAGCATGCCTTGATAGTAGTTGCCGACACTGGGACTAAACAGCGGTGGCCAAGTGAGCCCGCAGTAGTGCTGCATTTCTGGTACATGTTTGTGGCTCAAGCCCAAAGCGTAGCTGCACACTGCGTAGGCTTCTGCCTGGGTATCACTGAATGACTGATAACGCTCGATTAGCGTGCGCCCGCCACCAGAGTAGCCTGATGCAGCGTGCATGCTGCGAGGTGTGTTGGCATCGATCCAACCCGCTTCTAGGAGTGGTCGAAGCAGCAGGATGAACCCTTGAGGGTAACAACCGGGATTGCTGACGCGCTCTGCGCCAGCGATGGCTTGGCGTTGTTCGTCGCCGAGTTCCGGTAAACCGTAGACCCAGCCGGTTGCGGTGCGGTGAACGGAGCTGGCATCCAAAACCCGGCAGCGCGCCGAGGCCAGAGCTACCGCCGCCGGCACCGCGCTGTCTGGCAGACATAGTAGAGTCAGATCGCTGCGCTCCATGAGTGCAGCGCGGGCTTGCTCCGACTTGCGCTCCTCTTCGGCGATCACCAACACTTCGAGATCATCGCGCGCAGCCAAGCGCTGGGCGATCTGCAGCCCGGTAGTGCCGGCCTGCCCGTCGATGAAAATGCGAGGCTTAGTTTGAGTGCTCAATTGGGTTCTACTTGATTGGCTGGGATCGGCCAGAGCGACTGCGCGTGGGTCTGGGTTACTAGGCCTGCAGTGCAAGCCAGCATAAGGGTTCACAAAACCGCGGAATTGTAGAGAACTTTGCCAGCTACCGCACCCGCTGATGTGCAAATTCGAGCTTCTGAGTCGCTCTAAGGCTTAGCCAGGGGCTAATCCTGGCGCCATAACCAGCGCCAGCCGAGCTTGAAGGCTTCAATGGCCAGAAATAGCGCTGCGGCGGGGAACAGCAGGGTTTGTAGACTGAACACCACGATCAGGTTGATCATCTCAGCGATCCCTCGTTCAACTCGCTCCTGCAGGGCGTTCAAACGGTCCTCGATCTGTAGGCTTTGGGTCTGCTGGTCGATGAACTCGCCAAGACGGTCTAACAATGAGGGATCTTCGCTGGGCAGGGGCGTTTGTGGGACGGCGGCCACAGCTTCCGTCACAGCCTCAAGGCCATGCAAAGCTTGATCCTGGCGTTCATCGAGAAAAGCGGCGTTGGCGAGGGCGCAGAGCAAGGTGACGCTGGCAAATAGAAAGCGCGCAAACAATGCCAGCGCGCAGGTGCGCAGGAGGATCTTGCGCCCAGGTAGGTTCGGCAGGAACAAGCCGATGCTGGCGGCCAGAACGATGACGCTGAGAATGCCGGTGATCCACGGGTTGGCAAAGATATCTGTGAGTACCAGCTGTATTCCCAAGGAGGCACAGGCCAGCAACACCAGCCAGGAGAAGCGCTCGATCAAGTCGTTCAACGGATCCAGAATCTCGCCAGCCGTGATCGTGACTCCCACCCCCACCGGCTGTACTGCGATCTCGGTGCCTTGGGCGACGCTAATCACACCGTTTAGCGACCGAGCCACCCCATAGGTGGTGAGCGCTCGAGTAAAGAGGGCGTCAGCGCGGCTGCTGGCTTCGCGATCCAGAGCGCCATGCCAGGCGAGCGCGCAAAGGCAGACAAACAGCGCGAGCAATGTGCAGCGGGTGATTAGAGGGTTCGGTGTTGCCACGACAGCATGGTATCCCACAGGGATGGCGGTGCTGTAATCCGGAGGTTCAGACTATCGCACAGCCTGGGTGTGAAAGAGCGATTCGAGCTTTTCGTGCACAACGTTGGCGATGGAATTGCGATCGTGCTCAGAAATGTCTTCCAGGGCGCCAAGCTTGACCCGATGCAGGTGCAACACGGGCCAGGACTGTTCGAATTCCCGTAGGTCACCTTTAGCCAATATTGGAACAAAAGGATCGTCGTTGGGACGCTTGTTCATGATCGCGCGAATACCCATTTCGAACGGAACCTGACGTTTCCCCAATGTGCGGTTTTGGTCAACGTTTGCCAGATATAAGCCACGCTTTTCGATCATGTCACCGGGGATGATGTATAGCCCTGTTGCCAAAACGGCTTCGCGGTCGATAAAGCTGAAGGTATCGTGAAAGGCGCTAGGATTGGGCAGGATTACCAACCGACTGTCCCAATCTTTGGGAAAGTACATGTTGTAGTTGCTATAGATCTGTCGCACCGAAGCCGAAAACACACACAGCGTCTCTTCGAACTGCAATACGAAATCGCGAGCACGCTGTTGGTGAATGAAGTCGAGGTCCCAGGCGAGATCCGGGTTTTCTGTCACGCTGGTATTCACGTAGACCCTTCCATGTCGGTCCTTCGAAATTGGCCCCTTGAGGTGGGTCAAGAGGCGGAGTCGATTCCTTGCTGGCGGCCATTTTAGTCACTGATGTCCTGCTTTCGCGAGGACCAAGGAAAGAATTTCGGAGTATTTGCGACGTAGGCCGCATAGTTCGGGCGACGTTTGTTCAAACCCCTCTCAAGTACATCGTTGGAGATGCCAAGAAAGATGGCAGTCATCACCGTAGGGCCAATCAGCGCCCACCAGGTACTTAGGCTCAAGGCCAGTAGGCCCAATCCCCACCATTGCATGGCATCACCGAAGTAGTTGGGGTGACGCGACAAGCCCCACAAGCCGGTGTCCATGACTCCGTCGTCGTCGGCTGCCTTGGTTTCCCGATAGCGGTTCAGTTGGATGTCGGCGATCAGCTCGTAGCAGAACCCAAACAGCCACAGACCGGCACCTAGCAGATTGAGGGTGCTAAAGCCCTGAGGTCGGTAGAAGGCGGCGATGATGGGTGTCGCCACCAGCAACGCAAGCAATCCCTGGAACAGAAAGATTCGGTACAGCGTCTTTAACCACCACATGGATCCGCCATGTTTGCGCCACAGCTGGTAGCGCCCATCTTCTGGGTTACCGAGATTACGACTAATCAGGTGATAGGCCAGACGCAGGCCCCAGAGCGTCACAAACAGGCTCATGAAGTAAGTGCGCGGCTCGAAGGTCATATTGCTCGCGGGTAACAGCACCCAGACAATGGCAACGAATAGCGGCCCCCAGAACATGTCGATGATGCTGGCGTCCTTGAGCGGCACACTGATGATCCAAAGACCGATCACGATGCTGGCCACAGTTGTACTCGCCAGCGAGTAGATTTCGATAATCGTCATTAAGCTAATACCGTTTGCAGCCACTGGCTGATGTGGGTGATTTCTTCCGGGCAGACTTGATGCCCCATGCCGTAGCTATGCCAGTCCACGCGGTAACCCAAAGCTTCCAACGCAGTGCGGCCAGTTACGGCTCGGGCAATGGGGATCATGGGATCGGCGCTACCATGAGCCATGAAGATCGGCACATCAGCATTGGCGAAGCTGACGCGCTGAGCTAGCTGCTCGTGATCGTGAACGTAGGTTGATAGAGCCATTATGCCGGCCAGTCGCTGCGGATAGCTCAATGCCAGTTGCAAAGCGATGACGCCGCCTTGGGAGAACCCGGCTAGAACAATGCGGTCCGCGGGTACGCCGCGATCGTGCTCGGCTTGTAGCAAGGACTTGATGGCCTCCACCGACGCTTGTATGTCAGCACCAGCCCCGTCTGGATCGTTGGGGTCGATGTCGTACCAACCTCGCATACGCATGCCGGCATTGATGGTGATGGCCCGTTCCGGCGCATTTGGAAAGATGAAGCGGGTGTCCATGGGCAGTTTGAGCATGGGCACCAGAGGTTCGAAGTCGGTGGCATCGGCGCCCAGACCGTGCAGCCAAATCACCGTACCTACTGGCGCTGGGCCGGTCTGGGTTTCGAGGTAATCCTTGGCGCTAAGGTTCTCGTGGGCATTGTTGGACGAATCCGTCATTGCGCGCTGTCCTGGTTGAAATGGCCGTTCTGGAGCGCCCGGTGTAACAAGGTCTCTGGGTGATTGCAATGTACTCAGGACCGTGTCAACGGCCAGTGATGACGCGCTTGCGACATGCCTCAGGGGCGCATCAGGCATAATGCCGCAATGTCAGAAGTAGAATCGATGAACTCCGAAGAGCGTGCTGCATCCAGACGCCTGCAAAGCTTGCGGCCGGCGCTGCAGTTTTTGAAGCCCTATCGCTTGCAGGTGGTTATCGCCAGCGTAGCGCTAGTCATGACCGCAGGCATCACCTTGTCCATTGGTCAGGGCCTGCGGTTGCTGATTGATGCTGGGCTGGCCACTGGTAACAGCGAAACCTTGGATCGCAGCCTGTTGCTGTTCGGCGCGCTGGTTGTGTTGCTCACCGTCGGCACCTTTGTGCGTTTTTATTTCGTGTCCTGGGTTGGCGAGCGGGTGAGTGCGGACATTCGCCGGGCGGTCTTCGACCATCTGCTGCATCTGCATCCTGGCTTTTTTGAGCGCAATGCGCCGACGGAAATCCAATCAAGAATCACCACTGACACAACGCTGCTGCAGACCGTGATCGGCTCTTCCGTCTCTATCGCTCTGCGCAATGTATTGATGTTTTTCGGTGGTTTGATCTTGCTGTTGGTGACCAACGTCAAACTCTCGCTGATTGTGCTGGTCAGTGTGCCATTGGTGGTATTGCCGGTATTGGCGTTTGGCCGTCGGGTTCGCAGCCTGTCTCGCTCAAGCCAAGATAGCTTGGCTGTGGTAGGCAGCTACGCAGGTGAATCGCTGCGCAACATCAAGGTGGTGCAGGGGTTCAATCATCAGGCAATAGACCAGGAGGCCTTTCGCCAACGGGTTGAGCTGGCATTTCAAATCGCCCGCCGCCGGATCGTGCAGCGCTCGGTGCTGGTGGCGCTGGTGATGCTCATGGTGCTTGGGGCCATTGCCGTCATGCTCTGGGTCGGCGGGCGGGACGTGTTTGCTGGCGAAACCAGCGGTGGCGAGCTGGCCGCGTTCATCTTCTATGCCTTCATCGTTGCAGGCTCTGTTGGTGCCATCAGTGAGGTGTACACCGATCTACAACGCGCAGCTGGAGCCATGGAGCGGTTGTTGGAACTGTTGCACTCGCCCTCGGATATCGTTGATCCAGAGCACCCTGCTCAGGTACCGGAACAGGGGTCCTTGGGCATTCGGCTGGCTGCAGTTCGCTTTGCCTATCCAACCCGCAATGACGTCACTGTGCTGCGAGATTTGAGCCTTAGCGTAGCGCCGGGTGAGATGGTGGCTTTGGTGGGGCCTAGTGGTGCGGGCAAGAGCTCTTTGCTGGATCTGCTGCAGCGATTCTATGAACCCAACGCGGGTCAGATCTACCTGGGCGGTGTCGAGATTCGGCAGTTGCGATTGGCGGATCTGCGAGCCCAGATCGGCTTCGTGCCTCAAGATCCGGTGCTGTTTGCCGGCACATTGCGAGACAATCTGGCCTACGGCAACCCCCAGGCAACGGATCTGGACCTACAACGGGCGCTTCGTGCCGCCAATGCAACCGCCTTTGTTGAGGCTTTGCCAGAAGGGCTGGCGACGCGCATCAGCGAAGGTGGCGTCGGGCTTTCGGGTGGGCAGCGGCAACGCTTGGCGATCGCTCGAGCGCTGGTTACCGAGCCTCGGGTGCTGCTGCTGGACGAAGCGACCAGCGCGTTGGATGCCCAGAGCGAGTCCCACATTCGTGATGCGGTGTTGGGTTTGAAGGGCCGCTGCACTCTTGTGGTGGTGGCACACCGCCTGTCCACTGTGCGTGAGGCGGATCGCATCGTGGTGCTGGATCGGGGTGAGGTTCAGGCCACCGGCAGCCACAGCGAACTGCTGGAAAGCAGCGCGCTTTATGCGAACTTTGCTCGCATCCAGTTTGCTGACAGCGCCACCGGTAAAGCGCTCGCCGGGCCGCGAGCGGTGAACGACGTTCCTATAGGCTCTGAAGGCCGCTAAACTTTCCCTCTTCACTAAGGGGGATTGCGATGGGACCGTTAGCAGGGTTACGGATTGTTGAGCTGGCCGGAATTGGCCCAGGGCCGTTTTGCGGCATGATGCTGTCGGATATGGGTGCGGAGGTCATCCGGGTGGATAGGACCGGAGGTTCAGGCACGGCGCCCAAGGACGTACTGGCGCGCAACCGGCGCTCAATTGCGGTAGATCTGAAACAGCCAGAAGGCGTCGCTACCGTATTGCAGCTGGTGGAATCCGCCGATGCGTTATTCGAAGGTTTCCGCCCGGGTGTCACCGAGCGTCTTGGCCTCGGTCCTGATGATTGTCTAAGCCGTAATCCGAAACTCGTGTACGGGCGCATGACCGGCTGGGGCCAAGAGGGGCCCATGGCCCAAGCCGCTGGTCACGACATCAATTACATAGGGCTTGCCGGTGCGTTGCACGGCATTGGTCGCCCAGGCGAAAGGCCGGTGCCGCCGCTGAATCTGGTGGGTGACTTCGGTGGCGGGGGCATGTTGCTGGCGTTCGGCCTGGTCTGCGCCATTCTTGAGGCGCAGAAGTCCGGTAAGGGGCAGGTGGTGGATGCGGCCATGGTCGACGGCGCGGCATCCCTCATGTCGATGTTCTTCAGCATGGCTGCTGGCGGTGCATTTACCGATCGGCGGGGCACCAATCTACTCGATGGTGGCGCGCACTTTTACGACACCTACGAGACCAAAGGCGGTGAGTACATTTGCATCGGCTCTATCGAACCGCAGTTTTATGCGGAGTTGGTCGAAAAGGCTGGCCTCGACCCGCAACTGTTCAAACCACAAATGGATCCCAGCCAATGGCCTGATCTCAAAGCTGAGCTGATGCGGGTATTCAAGACGAAAACTCGGGATGAATGGTGCGCAATCATGGAAGGCAGCGACGTTTGCTTTGCGCCGGTATTGTCGATTTTCGAAGCGCCGGAGCATCCTCATGCCAAGGCTCGCAACAGCTTCTTGAACATCGATGGGGTCATGCAGCCAGCGCCGTCGCCGCGCTTTGATCGTACGGAACCGCAAGTTCGGCATGCAGCCCGGGCAGCCGGGGCAGATACCCAATCAGTGCTTGCCGATTTTGGCTTTAGCGCCGCCGAGATCGAAACCTTGATGGCTGCTGGAACGGTCCAACAAACGGGATAACTGCCTTGAGCTATGCAAGCGAATATCAGCGGTCACTACAGGACCCGGAAGGCTTCTGGTTGCAACAAGCGCAAGCGCTACCGTGGAAGCAGATGCCAAGCGTTGCCCATAGCCGTGATGCCCAGGGAATCGATCGTTGGTTTGCGGATGGCCGCCTAAACACGGCGTGGCTCGCGCTGGATCGGCACGTTGCAGAAGGTCGAGGCGAGCAGATTGCCCTGATCTACGATTCTCCGGTGACTAATCGAGTCGAGCGTTACAGCTTCAGCCAACTCACAGATTGGGTTGCGCGAACGGCGGGTGCGCTGCGCCGAATCGGTGTTACCCATGGCGATCGAGTCATCATCTATATGCCGATGGTGCCGGAAGCCGCCGTTGCGATGCTGGCCTGCGCTCGCATCGGCGCCATACACTCAGTAGTGTTTGGTGGTTTTGCCCCAAGAGAACTGGCGACGCGGATCGACGATGCAACCCCAAAGGTGATCCTGGCCGCTTCCTGTGGCATCGAATTCAGCAATCACATCGCCTACAAACCGCTGGTGGACGAAGCCATTGAGCTAGCCGAACATCAGATCGATCGCGTGGTAGTGCTGCAGCGACCACAGCTACCTGCAGCGCTGGACAAGCCTTGGGACCTGGACTGGCAGGACTTCATGCAGGGTGCGGAAGCGTTGGATGCTGTTGTGGTTGCGGCAACGGACCCGCTGTACATCCTCTACACCTCAGGGACTACGGGTAAACCCAAAGGGGTAATGCGCGACCATGGCGGTCATGCGGTGGCGCTTCACTACAGCATGTCTGCAATCTACGGCTGCGATGCAGGAGACGTGTTCTGGGGTGCCTCTGACGTCGGCTGGGTGGTCGGTCACTCATACATCGTCTACGGCCCATTGCTCAAGGGCTGCACTAGCGTGTTTTTTGAAGGCAAACCGGTACGAACGCCCGATGCCGGAGTGTATTGGCGGGTGATCGCGGATCATGGAGTTAAGACCTTTTTCGTGGCGCCGACCGCGTTTCGCGCCATAAAGAAAGAAGACCCGGATTGTTTGCTGAAACAGCAATACGATTTATCTAGTCTGCGTTACCAGTTCGTTGCCGGCGAACGTCTCGATCCACCGACCTATGAATGGCTGAAGGAACACCTGCATGTGCCGGTGATCGATCACTGGTGGCAGACAGAAACTGGCTGGCCCATCGTTTCCAATATGGCAGGCGTGGAGCTGATGGAAACCAAGCCTGGCTCGCCAACGCTACCGGTGCCAGGCTATGACTTGCGTATCGTTGATGAGGCTGGAGCGGAGGTTGCACCTGGTAGTGAAGGTGCGGTGGTCTTGGCAGCGCCCCTTCCGCCTGGTGCTTTGCCCACGGTTTGGGGCGATCACGAGCGCTTTGTTGAAACCTATTTTTCTCAGTATCCAGGCTACTACCTAACCGGTGATGGTGGCTACCGCGATGAAGACGGTTATGTCTTCATTATGGGTCGAATCGATGATGTGATTAATGTTGCTGGGCATCGCTTGTCGACTGGTGAGATGGAGGAAGTGGTCGCTGCGCATCCAGCGGTCGCGGAATGCGCGGTAATCGGTGTTGCAGATGCTGATAAAGGCCAGGTACCGCTGGGGCTGTTGGTACTCAAAGATGGAGCCAATACCAGTCCCGAAGCTTTGCAGCAAGAACTCATTGCAATGATCCGTCAGTCCATTGGCGCTTTTGCGAATTTCAAGCGTGCAGTGATTGTCGAACGACTTCCGAAGACGCGATCCGGTAAAATACTGCGTAAGACACTGAGGCGTATGGTAGACGGCGAGACCTACGAGGTGCCATCGACCATTGACGACCCGCTTATAATCGAAGAAATACAAAGTACGCTGGTAAGCGCTGACCTGATCCGCTAGTGACTAGAGCTGCAGTTGCCATTGACCCTAGAGAATCACCATGATCATTGTCCACGGAACCATCCCTATTAAGCCTGAGAGCCGCGACACAGCGTTAGATTTGGCGCGACGGATGTCAGAGGCTACGCGCAGCGAAGAAGGCTGCATTTCCTACGATTTCTATGTGGGTTTGTCTGACCCGAACACTTTGCTGTTGTTCCAAGAGTGGGAGGACATGGAATCCCTTATGGGTCATTTCAAGACGGAGCACATGGAGAGCTTCCTGCAGGACCTTCCCGATGTCTTAGATGGTGAGATCACGACCCGCCGATACGCTGTGCAAGCGGTTGAAGAAACCGACGATTTTGACGATGAGGAACCCGAAGAGTTACCCCCGGTAATTCACTGAATCGAATCAGCGTAGTTTTGCCGTGTTATTGACTGGAAGCCCGAGTGCCCAGACTTCCTAGCGCCGTTAACGCTAAGGCGAAAGCGGTTTCCCAAAGAGCCCAAGTTCGAATCTCAGGCGTCACTGCAGACCAAACGCCGTGGATGAAGTACAGCATGCCAGCCATGGCGCAGAAGAAAAAGACCAGGCGCCCGCGTCCTGGGCCCACGCGCAACAGGCCAGGGATGAGCAGGAGCAACGGCAATACCTGCAACAGGAACCAGATGCCGTTGGTTGCCGAGTTGTCTAGTGGCTGCATGAAGAACTGTTTCAGGCCCACCAGCGCGAACAGCGAACCCATACATAAGAAAGTCAGGAACAGATAGCCCCGAACGGCAGATCCCATCAGTTGCTTGCGGGCAGAATGTCTAGAACGTTCTCTGGTGGCCGGCCAATTGCTGCACGTTCACCCATGCAGACAATGGGTCGTTCCAGCAGTATTGGGTGCTCAGCAATGGCTTGTAGCAAAGTCTGCTCGTCACTGCTTGCTAGCTGTAGTTCGCTGTACTTGGCTTCTTTGCTGCGAACCAAAGCTTTGGCAGCTACGCCCAGGCGAGCGCACAGGGACTTCAGCGTCTGTGTGTCTGGCGGGTCGATCAGATACTCGATGATCTGCGGTTCGTAGCCACGCTCGGTGAGGAGTGCGAGCGTGGCTCTTGACTTTGAGCAGCGTGGATTGTGGTAGATGATGGGTTGTTTCATGGGATGCCATTTAAGCACACTGGTTCACCGCTGCGCTGCTGTTAGAGTGAGTGCGCGCTGGGTTGGGCACTAGATGGTCCTCGTACAAGCTGGCGTAGTCGGTGCAAAAAAGGTCTAAAGCTGGGAAGGGATAGATGGAGATGTTTGACACAAACAACTGCTCAGTTCGTTGGCCTCAATCTGTGTCTCTAAATCGCTGCGTCCTGCAAACACTGCTAGCGCTGGCCTTGGTCGCATGCGCTCAGCCCGATGGTCAATTGCGCCAAGCTGACGGGCGCGAGCAAAGTTTCAACTATGCCCAATGGGACGGTCAGTGGTTGTTGATCAACTATTGGGCGGAGTGGTGTGGTCCTTGTCGCCATGAGATCCCTGAGCTTAACCGCTTGAACGAGCGGCCTGACGTACAAGTGCTAGGGGTGAACTTTGATGGCCTGCGCGGCGCTAAGCTGGCGGCGGTTGCCGAGAAGATGGCGGTCGCCTTTCCGACGTTGTTGACTGATCCAGGGGAAAGATTTGCGGTAGCAAGACCATCGGTGCTGCCGGTGACGTTGTTAATCGGGCCGGACGGCGCGTTGCGCGAAACCTTGCGCGGACCACAGACTGAAGCTTCAATTTTGTCAGCGCTTACCGTGGACGTGCCTGCCGCGGGTCCAACACCAGCGGAGGCTTAGCTCCTCAGTGGTAACGGCAGGCTTTCAATCGATAGCTTTCGCAGGAGTGCGCCAATTCCGGAGAGTCCTCGAGGGTGCTGTTGCGCCAGTATTTGCGCCAAGCGGCGACCACTTTTTCGGGGTATTTAAGGCGTCCGCGGCTGCCGTTGTAGCGGCCTAAGGCATCTACCAAATCGCCGTCAGCGACTTCCATATAGTGCGCGAGGATTGCAGTGCCGTAACGGATATTTGTACGCATATCGGTCAGGTTGTCTTGAGGTCTGCCGATTTCTAAGCGCCAGAAGGGCATGACTTGCATCAATCCTTGAGCGCCGACCCGAGAGATTGCATAGCGATTGAAATGGCTTTCGATGTGCATGACCGCCAGCACTAGGTCAGGATCGAGGCCATGATGGTGCGCCTCCTGATAGACCATCTGCAGGACCGCAAGGCGATCGTCCGTGGATTTGATATAGCGCATCAGCCTGCGATCCGAAACCATGAGCCAGACTTCGGCATCAAACCGATCCTTGCTTTCGTAAGGTTCAGACATGCGCTCGACCAGCGCATCAAGCAGCGCCGGGTCGATGTCTCTGGGTTTCGCCAGTGGGCTGTGAGGCAAAAAAGTGGTAAGCAGCAACAGCAACAGTGCAGGCCAGCGTCGTCGCTGCCTGGTGTGCCAACTGCCATTGCAATTGTTCTTGCTATTGCTGACCAAGACGGTGCCAGCCATGCTTACCCATCCATCTGCTCATAGACCGCATCCAGGGCGATCATTTGATTTTCTGCTGCATTGCGAGCTCGGAATTCCACTTTGCCGTCCTTGAGCCCGCGCTCGCCGATCACCACTCGATACGGCGCACCCAATAAGTCTGCGTCCGCGAACTTGGCGCCGGGGCGATCGTTGCGATCATCCAGTAGCGCCTCGATCCCCCGCTCGGATGCCTGTTGGTAGAGGGCATCAGCTGCGGTGGCTACAGCCTCGGACTTGCCGTAGTTCAGGGCCACGATATGCAGCGCAAAGGGCGCAACCGCAGCTGGCCAGATGATACCGGCTTCATCATGATTCTGTTCTATCACAGCTGCCACCAGGCGCGTGACGCCCATGCCGTAGCAGCCCATGATCGGCTCGATCTCTTCGCCATTGCTACCAAGCACAGTAGCGCCCAGAGCGCGACTGTAGGTGGTTCCCAACTGAAAAATGTGACCCACTTCAATTCCACGTAGGAATTTCAGTTGGCCTTGGCCGTCAGGTGCGGGGTCGCCGGGTGCGACGTTGCGGATGTCTACCACCGCGTCGTCGGCCAGGGGAATGTCGCGCTGCCAGTTCGCGCCGGTGAGATGCTGATCGGCCTCGTTGGCGCCGCAGACAAAGTCTCCTAGCGCCGCGGCTTCTCGGTCGACAAACAGGGGCAGCGTTAACCCTTGGGGTCCGAGCGATCCAGGTGGACACCCCACAGCTGCGATGATCTCGGCATCTGTGGCCATCCGTAGCGGCGCTGCGACCCCTGCAAGCTTGCCGGCCTTGATGACATTCAGTTCGTGGTCGCCGCGCAGGACCAAGGCCACCAGCGATTCGTCGCCAGCCACGATGAGTGTTTTCAGCGTCTGTTGGATGTCGACACCAAGGAATTTCGCCACCTGCACGTTGCTGTGTTGATTAGGTGTTGGCACCTTTTTAAGCTCCTGGGCGGCCGCAGGTCTGGGTCCCGGCGCTGCAGCCTCGGCGCGTTCGAGGTTTGCCGCGTAAGCGCCAGCGGTTGCGTAAACGATGGTGTCTTCTCCAGAGTCGGCGAGGACGTGAAACTCGTGGGAGTTGGCGCCACCGATATTGCCGGTGTCGGCGTCTACGGCGCGATAGTCGAGGCCCATGCGTGACAGAACACGACCGTAGCAGGCGTACATTTCCGCGTAAGTCGCGTCGAACGATGCTTGGTCGGCATGAAAAGAGTAACCATCTTTCATGGTGAACTCCCGGGCGCGCATAACCCCAAAGCGAGGGCGGATCTCGTCTCGAAATTTGGTCTGAATCTGATAAAGATTCATGGGTAGGTCGCGGTAGCTCTGCACCTCACCGCGAAATAGATCGGTAATGACCTCCTCGTGGGTAGGTCCGAGGCAGAAGTCCCGCTGATGGCGGTCTTGAAAGCGCAGCAGCTCTGGCCCCATCTTGTCCCAGCGGTCCGATTCGTGCCACAGCTCAGCGGGTTGCACGACCGGCATCAGGACTTCCTGGGCGCCGCTGCGGGTCAGCTCCTCGCGAATAATCGCCTGGATGCGCTGCAATACCCTGACTCCCAGCGGCAGCCAGGTATACAGCCCACTGGCGAGCTGGCGGATCAAGCCGGCTCGCAGCATCAGC
This sequence comes from Pseudomonadales bacterium, assembly GCA_051027215.1. Classification (GTDB taxonomy): domain Bacteria; phylum Pseudomonadota; class Gammaproteobacteria; order Pseudomonadales; family Azotimanducaceae; genus CALHVX01. The sequence goes on from JBPCXR010000229.1 coordinate 21,784, forward strand.
CTATGGCTTACAACGTCCGCATCAGCGGGGTTTTCTTTGAGGGTGGGAATCAGAACCTGGCTCTGGCGCATGGTGCGAGTCTCGGTTGCGTTGGGGCTGAATTAAGAACAAAAACAGGTGCAAAAAAAAGGGCCGTCTGGCTAGCCAGCGGCCCTTTGCGAAACAATGGGGTTTAACCCACCATTTCCTTCAGCCGCTTCAGTGCCGTAGCACGAACGCGAATAGAAGCAGGCTTCGGACCAATGACGATCTCTTCGCCCGTGGCCGGATTACGGCCCATGCGCTTCTTGGTTGCTGGACGCTTAACTGCGCGCACCTTCAGCAGGCCTGGCAGGGTAAATTCACCCGCTCCACCCTTCCTGATATGACGCTCAATCAGCGATTCCAGCTCTTCCAGTACCGCGTCGACCTGCTTTTTAGACAGTTCGGTTTCGTCAGCAATAGAGCTGAGAATTGCAGTTTTGGTCATTTTGCTGCGAATGGCCGGTTTTCTCTTTGCGGTAGATGCCTTTTTCTTGGCTGGACGACGAGTAGCCGCCTTCTTCTTCGCCGCTTTACGCTTGGGAGCCTTCTTTTTAGCTGCCATGGATGTATTTCCCTAGAGTTGAGATTTAACCAAACGATCACACACTGAGAACCCCAACCTTCGAATGGGGGCCCTACACGGATGTAGGGATTGGGATTTCATTTGGTCACAGTTGGGATGAGATTGGTGTCCGGCTGCTCAAAAAACCAGCAAATTCTGGCGTTTTTCGCGTTGTGGACCAGTCCCCCATACCAATGGGGGCGATTTATAGCAGACCGGCTGATACTGCCGCAACTGAATTCGAACGAAAACACTGTATTTTTACTGACTTTTTGACGATCATGCGCCGCCCGTGGGGTCAAACATCAGGGCTAGGAGGAAATGTCGGTGCCCATTTACGAATTTGTCTGTGACGATTGTGGCCACGAGTTCGAAAGTCTACAGCGTCTCAGCGATCCATTGCCGGATACCTGCCCCGATTGTGGTAAGCAGCGGGTGCACAAAAAAGTTTCGGCGGCCGCATTTCGCCTGAAAGGCGGAGGCTGGTACGAAACAGACTTTAAGAGCGGCCAGAAGAAGAACGTGTCTGCTGCCGATGGTGCCAAAACTGACGGCGACAGCGCCGACGCTGCAACGAAGAAGTCAGACTCGAGCTCCGGTGAATCGGGTGGAAAAAAGGCCGAATCTGGGGCGAAAAGCAGCGCCGCAGAGCCGAAAAGCAACAGCACGGCTGCAAAAAAAGACTAAAGTGGACGCCAGTGCCGGGGCCAGCAGGCCGCTAGTAAAGAGGAATTCTACATCCATGCGCAGTCATTATTGCGGAGATCTATCCAGCGCCGAAGTCGATCAGTCAGTTGAGCTGTGTGGCTGGGTGCATCGCCGACGCGACCATGGCGGGGTCATCTTCCTAGACGTTCGCGATCGCACCGGCATTGTCCAGGTAGTCTACGATCCGGATACCCAGGACAGTTTCGCGGTCGCCGAGCGCGTTCGCAGTGAGTTCGTGTTGCGAATCAAAGGCAGAGTTCGAGCTCGCGAGGAAGGGAAGGTAAATCCGGAGATGGCGACCGGTGAAATCGAGGTGCTAGGCAAGGACCTGCATATATTCAGCGCCGCGCAAACGCCACCTTTTCAGCTAGATGAGCATTCTGATGCCGGTGAGGACGTGCGCCTCAAGTACCGCTATCTGGATCTACGCCGAGCGGAGATGCAGCAGCGCTTGCGGCAGCGCGGTCAGATTACCAGCGCGGTGCGCGCGAGCCTGGAAAGCCAGGGTTTCTGGGAGGTCGAAACGCCGACGTTAACCCGTTCAACGCCTGAGGGCGCGCGCGATTACCTAGTACCGAGCCGTACCCATCCAGGCAGCTTTTTCGCGTTGCCCCAGTCGCCGCAGGTCTACAAGCAGCTGCTCATGATGTCAGGGATGGATCGCTATTATCAGATCGCACGATGCTATCGGGACGAAGACCTCAGGGCAGATCGGCAACCGGAATTCACTCAGATCGACATTGAAGCGTCGTTCATCACCGAGCAGGAGGTCATGGATCTTACCGAGACCATGCTGCGACAGGTGTTCCAGGTTGTTCTAGGCGAAGCGCTGCCGGAGTTTCCGGTACTGGAATTTGATGAAGCGATGCGCCGCTATGGTAGCGACAAGCCAGACTTGCGGAACCCGCTGGAGCTTAAAGACATAGCGGATGTCATGGGCGAGGTCGATTTCAAAGTCTTCAACGGACCGGCTAATGACCCACAAGGGCGGGTCGTAGCCATGCGTGCACCTGGTGGCGCTAGCCTCTCACGCAAAGTCATCGATGGATACACCGAGTTCGTGGGCCGTTATGGCGCCAAGGGCCTTGCGTACATCAAGGTAAACAAACTCGCCAATGGGACCGCGGGACTACAGTCCCCGATTCTCAAGTTTCTGCCGGAACCCGTTGTCCAAACAGTACTGGAACGGGTTGGCGCGCAAGACGGCGACCTGGTTTTTTTCGGCGCCGACAAGGCGGCCATCGTCAACGACGCCCTCGGTGCCCTGCGCAACGAGCTGGGTGCTGCCCTGGGTTTAGTGAAGGAAGGTTGGGCGCCTTGCTGGGTGGTGGATTGGCCGATGTTCGAAGCGGGTCGCGATGGCACCATCACTGCTATGCATCACCCTTTCACCTTGCCTAAAGGCACGCCGGAAGAAGTTCGTGCCAATCCCTTAGCGGCCCGCGCTCGGGCCTATGACGTGGTGCTCAATGGGCACGAGTTGGGTGGCGGCTCGCTGCGGATCCACGAACCGCAAATGCAGTCCGCAGTGTTCGATGCGCTGCAGATGGGCCAAGAAGCGAATGCGAAATTCGGTTTTCTGTTAGACGCGCTGTCTTACGGCACCCCACCCCACGGCGGCATCGCCCTCGGAATGGATCGGCTGGTAATGTTAATGACTGGCAGTCATGCCATTCGTGATGTGATCGCTTTTCCGAAAACCCAGACTGCTGCTTGTCTGATGATTGCCGCACCGAGTCTGGTGGACGATCACCAGCTCAAGGATTTGCATATCAAAGTAAGGTAGATCGGCGCTGTTCGGCGCCAGGGTTGCAAAGCACCAGCAGGAGAGTTGCATGGCCGGCCACAGCAAATGGGCCAACATAAAGCACCGCAAGGCGCGACAGGACGCTAAGCGTGGCAAGCTCTGGACCAAAATTATTCGGGAAGTCACCATTGCCGCGCGCTTGGGTGGTGGAGTGGTTGAAGACAACCCACGCTTGCGCTTGGCGGTGGACAAAGCTCTGGGGGCGAACATGCCCAGGGACACCATCGATCGTGCTATTAAGCGCGGGGCAGGGGCGCAGGATGGTGACTCAGTCGAAGAGCTGACCTACGAAGGTTACGGTCCTGGCGGGGTTGCCGTGCTGATCGAAGCCATGACCGATAACCGTAACCGTACTGTGGCGGAAGTCCGTCACGCGTTTAGTAAACACGGCGGCAATCTTGGCACTGACGGCTCCGTTGCTTACCTGTTCACTCGCCAGGGCGAGATTTTGTTTGCGCCAGGAGCCGATGAGGATCAAGTGATGGAAGTGGTGCTGGAAGCTGGCGCCGAAGATCTTGAAACTGATGAAGATGGCGCGCTGCGTGTCACAACGCCTTGGGAACAGCTAGGTTCCGTGCTCGACGCGCTGAAGGCTGCTGACCTCGAGTCAGACAATGCTGAGATCACAATGGTTCCCAGCACCACAACACCCTGCGATGCTGATGCATCCGAGACCATTCTCAAGCTCATTGATGCGCTGGACGACCTGGACGATGTGCAGAACGTGTACAGCAACGCTGAGTTTGCCGAAGGGGTGCTGGACGACTCGTGACACGAGTGCTTGGCATCGACCCAGGTTCGGTGCGAACCGGTTACGGCATCATCGACACTCAGAGGCGCGGTAGTTCCCTGGTCTATGTTGCCAGTGGCTGCATCCGGCCAAGAGAAGCTGGCTTTCCCGAGCGTTTGGCGGAGATCTATCGCGGGGTTTGCGGGTTGATAGAGCAGTATGAGCCAGATGCTTTTGCGATCGAAGAGGTATTTCTGGCGCGTAACCCACAATCGGCGTTGAAGTTGGGCCAGGCGCGCGGAGTTGCCATTGCCGCGGCGGTGGCTGGAGATTTGAGCGTCGCCGAATACGCGGCGAAGCGCATCAAGCTGTCTGTCGTTGGAACCGGCAGAGCAAGCAAGGAACAGGTGCAGCACATGGTGGCAGCTATTCTGAGTTTGCCCAGCAATCGCCAGTTAGGCAGCGATTCTGCCGACGCCCTTGCGATTGCGATTTGTCACGTCAATACTTCCGCTCCATGATCGGCTGGCTGAGCGGCAACTTTGTCGAAGTTAACGAAGGGACCCTGCTTTTGGATGTCGGGGGCGTTGGCTATGAGCTCGAAGTAACCAGCGGTGTCCTGGGCACCTTGCTGCACAGTGGGCAACCGAAGAAAGGTCTGCCGCTCGCCCTGTTTACCCACCTGATCGTCAGGGAAGATGCGCAGTTGCTCTACGGGTTCGACTCGAAAGCGCAACGTGATCTGTTCCGAGTATTGATTCGGGTTAACGGCGTAGGACCCAAACTGGCACTGAGTCTGTTGTCAGCACTATCGATCAACGAACTCGCTCACGCGGTGAATCGCCAGGAGACGGCGCCCTTAACGCGCATTTCTGGAGTAGGCAAGAAGACTGCGGAGCGCTTGTTGGTGGAGTTGAAAGACAAGGTAGATGTTGGTTTGGAAGCCGTGATCCTGCCCCATCAAGCGGCCGAGGTATCAACGGACGCTGACTCAGCCATCGACGCGCTGTTGTCTTTAGGTTACAAGCCAGCCGAAGCTGCTGGGCTGGTTAGCGCTGTTACGCGCGATCACCCCGAGCAGACGTTGCCGGCAGAAGAATTGGTACGCCTGGCGTTACGCAGCTATGCACGTCAGAACGCGAGCGGTTAACCCATGAGCATTGAACCGGATCGTTTGATTTCTGCAGTCTCCAACGATGTCGAACAACGCTTAGATCGCGCGCTTCGGCCCGAGACCCTGGCAGAATATGTTGGCCAGAGCGCCGTCAAAGAACAGCTTGGCATCTTTGTTGAAGCCGCGCGCAAACGCCAAGAGTCGCTGGACCACACTCTGGTGTTTGGCCCGCCAGGGCTAGGTAAGACAACGCTGGCGCACATCATTGCCTATGAAATGGGTACCACCTTGAAAGCCACCAGCGGTCCGGTACTGGAGCGCCCGGGAGATTTGGCGGCGTTGCTGACCAATTTGGAGCCAGGTGATGTTCTGTTTGTAGACGAAATACACCGACTCAGCCCGGTAGTTGAAGAGATCCTCTATCCTGCAATGGAGGACTTCAAGATCGACATCCTGATCGGAGAAGGGCCAGCGGCGCGTTCGCTAAAGCTCGACTTGCCGCCATTCACCCTGGTGGGGGCCACAACTCGAGCAGGACTCTTGACGTCGCCTTTGCGCGATCGCTTCGGCATCGTGCAACGATTGGAATTTTATCGGGTCGAAGAGCTGGCGCAGATTGTCGAGCGATCGGCACACAAATTGTCTTTGTCCATAGAGGTTGCCGGAGCAGCAGAGATTGCCCAGCGTTCACGCGGCACGCCGCGGATCGCCAACCGGTTACTGCGACGGGTGCGCGACTATGCTGAGGTAAAATCAGACGGTGTGGTAACCATTGCCGTCGCTGATGCAGCATTAACTATGCTGAATGTCGACAAACAGGGGTTCGATACCATGGATCGCAGAGTACTGACGACCATCATCGATAAGTTTAGCGGTGGACCAGTGGGTCTCGATTCACTGGCAGCGGCAATCAGCGAAGAGCGGCATACCATCGAGGACGTGATCGAACCCTATTTAATACAGCAGGGCTACTTAATGCGCACGCCGCGCGGTCGAGTAGCGACTGAAAAAACCTATCTGCATTTTGGTGTGCAGGTTCCGGCATCGTTTAGCAGCGCCGCGCAGCAACCGCCACTGTCGCTGGAATAGCCGCACAACCCTCATCGGTCAGGTGATTGCCACAGCAGTCGCAGGCCTGCCTAAGGAGAGCCCCTTTGTCCGAGCAACTCTCGGTCTTCGAACTGGTCAGCAACGCGAGTCTGTTAGTGCAGGTGGTCATGGGACTGCTGGCGCTGGCGTCAGTTGTGTCTTGGATGATGATCTTTCAGCGCTGGTTTTACCTGCGCCGAGTTGCTGCGCAACTGGAAGATTTTGAAGGGCACTTTTGGTCTGGAATCGATCTACGACAGCTCTATGGCGAACTTGCCAATAGTGACGATTTGACGGGAATCGAATCGGTGTTTGTGGCGGGATTCAAAGAGTATACGCGCATGTCGGAGCAATCTGACGCCGACGCTGACTCAATAATGCAAGGTGTTCAGCGAGCTATGCGTATCACGGTGACGCGCGAAGAAGAAAAGCTCGAAACCCATTTGGCGTTTTTAGCGACCGTTGGTTCAACCAGTCCGTATGTCGGTTTGTTTGGGACGGTGTGGGGCATTATGAATTCCTTCCGTAGCCTTGCGAACATGACTCAGGCAACGCTGGCCTCGGTAGCGCCAGGGATTTCCGAAGCGCTGATTGCTACCGCCATGGGTTTGTTCGCCGCTATACCAGCGGTCATTGGCTACAACCGCTTCTCCGCCCGAGTAGAGTCGCTCATGACTCGCTACGAGGCGTTCACGGAAGAGTTGACCAGCATTCTCTACCGCGCAGCACATACCCGGCCCAGTAAGTAGCAGGAGTCGAGCCATGGCCACCCGGCGTAAACCCATGTCTGAGATCAACGTCGTGCCCTATATCGACGTGATGCTGGTGCTGTTGGTAATTTTCATGGCAACAGCGCCGCTGTTGACTCAAGGTGTCAATGTCGATTTGCCCAACGCGCCTTCCGAGCCGATCGAAGATCAAGCCGAAGATCCGCTGGTGGTCTCCATTCGGGCAGATGGCGCGATCTTTGTGAATCTTGGAATTCAAAATGCGGATGACGAAGGGACACGAGTCACGGTCTATTCGCTGGAAGATCAAGCCGGCAAGATTATCGGCGCCCGCCCTGAGATCGCGGTCTACGTCAAAGCTGACCAAACTCTAGAGTATGGCCAGGTGATTACCGTCATGACCGTACTACAAAAGGCTGGGGCTGAGAGCGTCGGGCTAATTACCGATCCACCGGAGCTGCCGGGGGCTTAACAGCCACCGCTGACTCAAAGTGATTTACGCACTCAGGTATTACTCCGGTCCACTGCTGCTGGCGCTCGCTATTCACGCTTTGGCGGCGGCCGCGTTGCTGCGGGGATTCAACCCGACTGTGACCGAAACGCGCATCGTCAAGCCTCAGATCGTGAAGTCCGAGTTGATCGTGTTGGAGGCAAAAGCCAAGCCAACGCCACCGCCGAAACAAAAACCAAAACCCATGCTCAACAAACCGGTGCCGCTGGATGCCAAGCCCAAGCCGGTTGCCAAGCCCAAACCGGCGCCGGTGCCGCAGACTAAGCCCAAGCCGGATCCCCTGAAGGCAGAGCAGGAAGCGCAGAAAAAGCGCGAGACCGAGCGGCAAAAACGTCTAGATGAGCTAGCCAACCAACAATTCTTGGAGGCGCTGGAGTCGGAGGCTTCTGATCTGGATGCGGTTATTACCGATAAGGCGGACGATGTTGCCGCGCAATCTTTTCGCATGGGCATCTACCAAGCCATTGTGGGTAACTGGTCGCGCCCACCCAGCGCCCGGCGCGGGATGGAGGCGCGCCTGTTGGTCGAGCTAGTGCCAACGGGAGATATTGTCAGTGTCACGGTGGTCCAGAGCAGCGGTAACGCGGCCTTCGATCGCTCTGCTGAAGGCGCGGTAAATAAGGCCCGCCGCTTCGAGGTGCCGAAAGAGTCGGCCCTGTTCGAACGTTACTTTCGAAAATTCACGCTGTTGTTCAAACCGGAGGATTTATTACGGTGAAGCGTTTACATCTATTGCGCGGGAGTGCTTTGTTAGCCTGCTCGCTAAAGCTTTTGTTGCTGGGTCTGCTCGCTGTTGCCGGGTTCGCCCAGAGCGCGGAAACTCTAGACACCATCATTATCGACAAGGGTTACGACAAGCAGACCAAGATCGCGATTGTGCCCTTTGTCCAGGGCTCTGACCTGGGCGGCGCAGCACAGCTATCGGATATCGTTGCCGATGATCTCGCCCGCAGCGGTCAATTCGCACCGCTGGAGCGATCGAACATGCTGTCTTTTCCAACTCGTCGTGATCAGGTGTTTTTTCGCGATTGGCGCATCCTAGGTGTCGAGTATTTGGTGATTGGACGTGGTGCGCGCACCGTTGATGGCCGCTATGCGGTGAGCTATCAGCTGTTTGACGTGAGCAATGAACGGGAGCTGCTTACCGCAGACCTCGCTGCAGGTCCCGAGGGCTGGCGCGACATTGCTCACAAGGTCGCCGATGACGTGTACGAGAAAATCACCGGAATTCAAGGGGCGTTTTCTACCAAGATTCTCTACGTGTTGGCAAAGAACGCTGGCAAGCCCACGGCCACCTATAGCCTCGAAATCGCTGATGCCGATGGTGCTCGGGCTAGCACCCTGTTCCGCTCTAACGAACCGATCCTGTCGGCCAGCTGGGCACCCGATGGTCAGCGGGTCGCCTATGCTTCGTTCGAGACTGGGCGCTCCAGCATCATTTTGCAGGATCTTGTTACGGGCAAGCGCGAGCAGCTCACAAACTTCAAGGGTATCAACAGCTCGCCCGTGTTTTCGCCGGATGGGCAGCAGCTGGCCATGGTGCTGTCAAAAGACGGTAATCCGGAGATCTACGTGATGAATCTGGCGGATCGACGTTTGCGGCGCTTGACCCAGCACCCGTCGATCGATACAGAGCCCAGTTGGACCCCGGATGGTGAGCACCTGATCTTCACCTCGGATCGGGGTAGTCAGCCACAAATCTATCAGCTGGAGATGTCCAGCAACTTCGTCGAGCGGCTAACCTATGAAGGCAACTACAACGCTAGAGCACGAATGTTGGCTGACGGTGAGCACATGATTCTGGTGCATCGGGCTGCTGGTGTGTTTCACATCGCCTGGCTCGACATACCCAGAGACGATCTGCGGGTCCTCACCTCCACGTCTTTGGATGAATCGCCTTCTGTGGCACCCAATGGGGCCATGTTGATCTATGCGACCCAGTCGGCGGGAAAAGGCATTCTCGCAGTGGTCTCGGTAGACGGTCGGGTCAAATACCGGCTGCCATCCGAGGCGGGTGACGTTCGCGAACCGGCTTGGTCACCCTACTTACGCTCCAATGTGAGCTCGAGCCGCTAGCTTGTGTTGGAGCCAATCCAAAACGGTTGTCACGCACTGACAACAAATCACGTAGAATTCGCGCGGATCGGATTCTGCATCAACAGTGAACCGGAGGCGTCGCCATACTGTCGGCGTCAGACCATGGAGATGGTTCGAGGTGAGAATGGCCATTGGCCAGACGATAGACTCGCGCCGTCCTAAAGGAGACCCTTAATGACCAATCAGTGGATTCGAGGCACTTTGTCAGCATTGCTATTGCTGCTGGTAGCCGCAGGTTGTGCCTCATCTGGTACGAAAGAAACTTTGCCACCCGCGCCCCCACCGGACGCCGCGCCTGATACGCCGCCGCCCGTTGATACAACGCCGGAACCGGCAGCCGCATTTGATCCAAACGGCAACCCGTATATTCCTGGCACAACCCGGCTTCTGCCCCGTACGTTTTATTTTGAATACGATCGGAGCGTGCTGAGCCCCGATGACCTGGCGGTATTGGAAATGCACGCCACGGTACTCCGTAACAACCGAGCTCGAACCATCGTCATCGAAGGTCACTGTGATGAGCGCGGTACGCGGGAATACAACCTGGCGCTAGGCGAGCGACGGGCGAACTCTGTACGCAGCTTTCTGCGCAGCGCTGGTGTTACCGATCAGCAGATGGAGAGCGTGAGCTACGGTGAGGAGCGACCCGAAGATCCAGGTCATTCCGATGCTGCCTGGAGCCGCAATCGACGTGGCGTGCTGGTCTATCGATAGCCATCGATAGCCGAGCTGAGACGCGAAGAGGCTGATATGAATCGTTTAGCATTTCGTTGTTTGTGCTCCTCACAACGTGCTGGCCGCAGTCTGTGCCGGCTACGTGGGCCCGTCTATGCGCTTGTTGCTGTGCTGCTGTTCAGTTCGGTTCCTGCCCTGGCGGCGGCCGTGCCTGTGGAGGAGTCCACGGCGAGTGGCCGCGGTGGTAGCGCACAGTTGTCTGAGCTGTTCTATCAGTTGCAGGTCATGCAGCAGGAAGTGCAGACCCTACGTGGCATTGTCGAGGAACAAAGTCATCTGCTGCAGCGCTTGCAGAAAGACCAGAAAGAGCAGTACATCGATCTGGATGGTCGTCTCGCGGCGCTGAGCCGCGGCGCCCCAGTGGGTGGATCTGCTGGCGCAAGCCAACCCGCCAATGCCGGCGCAGCTGCGGCTGGTGCAGTTGCTGGAGCTCGTCCAGGCGGCACAGCAGCAAGCCAGCCAGCGGCCGCTGCTAGCGGCGAGCAAGCTGACTACAACAACGCATTAAAACTGCTGCGGGAGCGTCAGTACGATGACGCGCTACGCGGTTTCAACCGGCTGCTATCTGACTATCCAGGTGGGCAATACACCGGCAACTCGTTGTATTGGCTGGGTGAGCTGTACTTGGTGAAAGACCAGAGCGAACGCGCCCGAGCGCAGTTTGTGCAAGTCATCGACCTGTATAGCGATCATCCTAAGGTTCCAGATGCGCTCTACAAGCTCGGGGTGACCTATCACCGTCTCGGCGACAAGCATCAAGCGCTGGAATATCTAAACCGCGTGCGTGGCCAATACCCGAGCCACAGCGCAGCCAAGCTGGCCGCCGACTATGCGCGGGAAATGCAGTAGGGCTCAGTGGTGGCGAGCGCAGCTACATCCGCTGGGCGTGAGAGAGCGCTAGCGCAGCTATCGCTACGCATCACCGAGATCTTTGTCTCGATTCAAGGAGAAGCGCGAGCCGCCGGTTATCCGACGACTTTCATTCGCCTCACTGGATGTCCATTGCGCTGCCAGTATTGCGATACGGCCTATGCGTTTAGCGGTGGTGAGGTGCACAGCGGCAGCGACATCCTGGACCGGGTCGCTGACTTGGGGGTAGCTCAGGTTACCGTCACGGGTGGCGAGCCGCTGGCACAGGCTGACGTCTTACCGCTCATGAGTGCACTCTGCGATGCGGGCTACGTTGTCTCTTTAGAAACTAGTGGCGCGCTCGCGGTCAACGCAGTTGACCCGAGAGTGAGTAAGGTAGTGGACCTAAAGACCCCCGGATCTGGGGAGCTGGCGCGCAACTTCTGGTCAAACTTGGATCATTGTGGGGCCCATGACCAAATCAAGTTTGTGCTCTGTGATCGTCAGGACTACGAGTGGGCCAAACTCAAGTGTGATGAGTTGCGGCTAGCCGAGCGAGTGGGCGAAGTGTGGTTTTCTCCCAGCGCCGAACAGCTAGCGGCCGCTGACCTGGCGGAATGGATGATTGCGGATCGGATCGATGCGCGTTTGCAGGTGCAGCTGCATAAAACACTTTGGGGCAATGAACCCGGTCGCTGAGCGGCGGGATTTACTGTAACGATAATCGCCCATGAGTGATCAACAGCGCGCAGTCGTTTTAGTTTCTGGGGGTCTCGACTCCGCGACGACCTTGGCGCTTGCTCGCCGCGATGGCTATCTGTGCTATGCGATCTCCTTCGACTACGGTCAGCGGCATCGGGTTGAGCTCGAAGCTGCACGAACGGTTGCTGCGAGTCAGGGTGTTGTTGAGCATCGTATAGTCCCGATCGATTTGTCTGCCTTTGGTGGCTCGGCATTAACCGATATGAGTATCGATGTGCCGGAATCCAGCGCTAGCGGCCCAGGCGCGGCTGAAGCTATTCCAATCACCTACGTGCCAGCGCGTAACACGGTGTTTCTGGCGCTGGCGCTAGCTTGGGCAGAAGTGCTTGATGCGCGTCATTTATTCATTGGTGCGAACGCCGTAGATTACTCGGGTTACCCGGACTGTCGTCCTGAATTTCTAGCAGCGTTCCAGGATCTGGCCAATCTCGCGACCCGGATTGGAGTGGAGGAGGGTGGCATGCGCGTCCACGCACCGCTGGTGAACTGGACCAAGGCGCAAATCATTGCCGCCGGAGGCCGGCTCGGGGTGGACTACGGGCAAACGATTTCCTGCTATCAACCCAGCGTTCAGGGTGAAGCTTGCGGCCGCTGCGATAGCTGTGCGCTGCGTCGGCGCGGCTTTGCTGAAGCTGGCGTTGCCGACCCAACTCGTTATCTCGGGCAGCGCTAGCCAGATTCCCCGTGCAAGCGGACTAGAATCGGGCTTGAGCTGCTGCCTGTGGATGCATACAATTCGCGCTCTTTTTTGCCCGCCCTATCTACCGGTGGCGGGATTCGTTTGAAATGGGTCGTTAGCTCAGCTGGTAGAGCACCGGGCTTTTAACCTGTAGGTCCTGGGTTCGAGTCCCAGACGACCCACCATTTCTCGAAGGTGCAACCCGGATACATGGGTTGCACTTTACTCCGAACCCTCATCTTCCCCTTCCGTAGCTGGTGCATCGGGCTTTTGTTCCAATGCGGCCCAATAGTGGCCGGCGCTGTCGCGATGGTAAGCGACGCCAAAGGCGGCGAGGCGTGCGGGCAGCTCTGCTTTGCTGCATTCGAATAGCCGTTTGAGCTCCTCGGTATCCCGAATTGGTGGTGAGGTGCGGGGCCGACCGCGCTGCCGGTGTAACGGTCGCTGTAGCTTCGGCACACCGTCGCTGGGGGTGGGAGGTCGCTTCGACAAACTGCTAATTCCTGGCGCTTTCCGCTGCCACTGCGCATACAGCAGGAACGGCCGTAGTGCTGGCCAGTGCCAAACTCCTGGCAGGAAGAATACTGTATATATATACAGTTATCTATTCAAGAACGCCAGGCCATGGCCTTAGTCGTTGGCCGTCAATGCCGCTCGGGTAGCCTCGTCCGCAGGGAAGAACAGTTCGACAGACAACTCCTGGGAAGTGACCTGCTGGGGTGCTCCAAAATGTGCAAGTACAGTGAACAGGGCGTATTGCCGACCATCCTTACGTAGCTGCATGGTGATCGCTGGTGGCGGCGCTGTGTTCCATGACGGGTTCAACCAACTTTCCGGAGCATCAGGATGGTTCTGCAAGAATCGGATCAAAGTCTCGATGTCTCGGTCCATGGGGTTTGCCAATAGCGCGCTTCGAGCTCTTTGCAGAAAGGTATAGGTAACTTCTTGCCAGTTTTCGAGATAGGGCTTGAGTCCATTGTCGTTCATGCACAGCTGTACCAAAGGAAATGCTTGATCGGGATCCTCGGAGTTAAAAGCTCGTGCAAGAACTGACATATCAATGAATTTGCTGAAAAAACTCAGTGCACCGGTGTTGCTGCTGACCAGGTTCCAGCGGCCATCCAGGATCAGAGCCGGGTAGGGCTCATGCTGCAGGAGCATTTGATCCAGCGCCTCGCGAAACAGTCCCAACTCTGCCTGGGCCAGAGGCTGCTCGTTGTAGAGCGCACTGAATCCGGCACGCAGCAGCAGCGCATTGCGTTCTCGCAACGGCACGTCGAGCGTGTCGGCCAGATCCAGGATGGTACGGCGACTGGGCTGAGCGCGCCCGGTCTCGAGAAAGCTGATATGTCGTTGAGAGATGCCTGATGCGACGGCCAGCTGTAGCTGACTCATGCGCCGATGGCCACGCCATTGCTTCAACAGAGCGCCAAAACTGAGGGTCTCGGCCGGGGCTGGGATGGATGTGGCGGTGCTGGTCGGGCTCATGGTGAAGCCAGTCTACCTTGCTAGCGGGTGATGCTGATTACCTTCGAGGTTATTGGAATCATAACCGCGTCTGGTTAAGTTCTCTGGGCATTGGCACGTTCTCGCCAATGCCCGGCGCCCAGGCCCGGTTTCACAGCAGTCGCGTTGCGGCTAAGGATTGACCATGCGTAACCTGTATCTGCTGCTGGCAGTGATCGGTGCCCTTGTGCCGCTCGGTTTTTTTGCAGCGTTTTTTGTAGACAACGGTGTCAGTGTGCCGCCGTTTCTGCGGGGCACTTTCGCGAACTACGCGGCCAGCGGTTTCGTCGCAGATCTGTTCATCAGCTCGTTTGTGTTTTGGATCTACATGTTCCAGCGCCAGCAGGGTCCGAAACCCTGGTTGTTCATTTTGCTGAATTTGAGCATCGGCCTGTCTTGTGCGTTGCCTGCCTATCTATACGCGAGCACCGCGAAAGACTAAGGCGCGAGGGGGGTAACCTGCAGGTGGCCGTCGGCGCTAACGCCGGTGACCCGCACGCTTGCGCCAGCAGTCAATGCAGCGCCAGTGGCGCTGACCACCTGCCAGCGCGTGTCGCCAACAAATTGGGCCACGGCATCCGCTGCTACGGGATCCGCCAAGGTAAACACTGTGCCAACCAAGTTTTGCGCACGTTTGTGCAGGGACGGTGCATCCGTGGATGTGTTGAAGCCGCGGAAAAACTGCCAGTAAATCCAGGTAAACAACACAGACAGTACGCCGAACAATAAGGCAGTGGTCCAGAAGCCCGAGGAATCGAACAACGCGGAGAAGAGGCCGGTAGCCAAAGCAGCGACCGCGATGCCGATCAGAAATCCGGTAAAACCGAAAACCTCAATCAGTAGCAGCACTGCTCCCAGGATTAGCCAGAAGTGAACTTGGGTAAAACTCATTCTTTCGATTCCTGCAACACTTCGCGAATGCCCTCGATGGAGCCCAGCAAACTGGCGGCTTCAAACGGCATAAGCACAACTTTGGCGTTGCTGGAAGAGCCGATGGTCTGCATGGCTTCTGTATACTTCTGCGCAATGAAATAGTTTATGGCTTGGCGATCGCCGTTGCGAATGGCCACAGATACCGTTTCGGTTGCTTTGGCCTCAGCTTCTGCAAGCCGCTCGCGCGCTTCAGCATCACGAAAGGCGGCTTCCCGCCGTCCTTCGGCATCCAGCACAGCGGCTTGTTTTTCGCCCTGGGCTCTGGCGATTTCAGCTTCGCGATAACCTTCGGCTTCCAGTACTGTTGCGCGCTTTTCTCGTTCGGCTTTCATCTGTTTGCCCATGGCATCGATCAGATCCTGGGGTGGGGCAATGTCTTTGATTTCAATGCGGGTCACTTTTAGTCCCCAAGGATGGGTTGCTTCGTCCACCTTTTCGAGTACCTGACGATTGATGGTATCCCGCTGGGACAGAGTTTCGTCCAAAGCCATGGCACCGATCACCGCACGAATGTTCGTCATGACCAGGTTTTGCAGCGCGAACTCGAGTTGGTTCACCTCATAGGATGCTTTAACCGCATCCATGATCTGAAAAAAGCATACGGCATCGGTGACCACCGTGGCGTTGTCGTTGGTGATGACCTCCTGACCAGCGACATCCAGCACTTGCTCCATCATGATCTGCTTGCGACCAACGCGCTCAACGTAGGGAATCAGCAGGCTCAGTCCAGGCCGGAGGGTCCGGGTGTATTTTCCCAGTCGCTCAACGGTCCAATTCTGCCCTTGGGGCACGATCTTTGCGCCGGCGATGGCCGTCATGACCAAAAGCACGACGACGATCAGTGTGCTGACTTCAAAGCCCATTGTGTTCTCCCATTGGTACCGTTGGCCTGAAGTATAATGCACCCAGTACGCTGGGAGTTGCCTGCGCAGCTGCTCGCCGAGCCCTCAGGAGCGCCGCTGGAGCCCGCAGCACTCTCGAGCGACCGCGGAGCAAGATCTAACAGACCGATTATCATGGATAACACGCTATGACCGAACAACGCCTTTCCAAGCTCAGTCGATCCATTGCCGGCAAGGTGGCCATCGTCACCGGTGCGGCGAGCGGTATGGGCAAAGCCACAGCTGAACTGTTCGCCGACGAAGGTGCCCGGGTTGCTGCCATCGATCTCAATGCTGGCCCGCTGCAGACCGTAGTAGACGGCATCGTCGCGGTGGGCGGCGACGCCAAAGCCTGGACGCTGGATCTGTCTGATGCGGCGGCCATCAGCGCGGTCTTCGAACAGATCGCCGAACACTTTGGCGGTATCGACATCCTGGTCAACAACGCCGGCATCTCGATCTTTTCTCCCATTGACGGTGAGGAGTATGAGGACGCTTGGCACAAAACCTTGTCGGTGCTGTTAACCGCGCACACGCGCACCATCCGTGCCGCCTTGCCACACTTACGCAAGGCTAGCGATGCGCGAATCGTAAACATCGCATCCACCGAAGGGCTCGGGGCGACGAAGTTTGGTAGCCCGTATACTGCGGCCAAGACTGGGGTCATTGGCCTCACCCGCTCCCTGGCAGTCGAGCTCGGCCCCGAAGGCATAACCGTGAACTGCATCTGCCCGGGACCCATTCGTACCGGTATGACGGATGCGATTCCTGAAGAGCAGAAAGTGGTGTACGCCCGCCGCCGGGTCGCCTTAAAGCGCTATGCCGAGCCGGAGGAAGTGGCCCACGGCACCTTGAGCCTGGTGCTGCCTGCATCCAGCTTTATCACCGGCGTTGCGCTCCCGGTTGATGGCGGGCTCACCATAAAGAACGCTTAAACATTTGCGCTGTGCCTTGGCAGACCGAGATCCGCTGTGTGCTGTTCGACCTGGGAGGGACGCTGTTCCGCCATCTGCCTCGGGAGTCCACGGAGCAAAACCTCCGCGGCATTGTTGAGGCTGCTACAGCTACACCTCTCTCGGCTCAGCAGCTGCAGCGATATCACCAGATTCGGCAGGAGACCGAAGCAAGTTTCGTCGCGCGCCCGTTCTTCCTCCATCAAGCGTTGGTGAAAGCCAGCTTTCAGCGTTTTGCCCATGAGGTCTCGCTGCCCGTTGCGCTGCAACGGCCTTTGGCAGAAGCGTTTTACACGGCACAGCGCGAAACTGTTACACATAGCTTGCAGCTGCGAGATGACACCGCAGCGGTGCTTGCGCAATTGCAACAGCGCAAGCGGCAGACCGCTATCGTGTCGAACATCGATGACGACTATCTGCACCCGCTGTTGCAACGGGTCAGTGTGCTCGACGGCGTAGCGTTTGTGCTCAGTAGTGAAGCAGCCCGATCCTGCAAGCCCGATCCATCGATCTACCATCAGGCGCTGAGGTTGTGCGCAGAACCCCCAGAACGAGTCTTGTTTGTGGGTGATTCCTTAACCAACGACGTTTTCGGGCCGGCACAGGTAGGTATGCGCACCTGTTGGATGGCCGCAGACCAACAACGCGATCACCCCGATGCGGCTAAAGCCGATTTGCTGATCCAATCCTTATCGGAACTACCGGCTGCGCTGGGCTGCTAGGCTGCGGGCTTACTGCCCTGCGCCAATACCACCAGCGCTTGAACAGTCTGCTCAAATAGTCCGCGTCCGCCTGGCTGCCAGCCAAGCTCGGTCAGCCCCGCACAAGTCAAGAGGACGTTCGGTGATGGCGACTCATCAGGCACAGGCAAAACGGTGGAGGTATAGCGCTGAGCCTCGCGTAAGATCTGAGTGTGTGAAACCACAATGTCCGAGCAATTAAAGGTCCGACCGCGAACCGTCTGCAGCGGCTGCTCTAGGAGCAACGCCACAGCACTGGCAACATCTTGCCCATGTACTTCCGATCCACTGCGCGAGATGGGAGCAGAAGCGCTGGCAAGAGCCTCGGCGATGAGGCCGAGCCACTTGCTGCGCTCGGTGGGTTCAGCAACGCCGTACACACCGGTGAGGCGCAAACAGCTGACGCAAAGCGAGCTGCTACGGCTGTAGTGATCGGCCAGCGCCTCTTCCGCTGCTTTTAGCGCGCCGTAGTGGGTAGTGGGTCGAGGTGGCTGATCGTCGCCAATTTCAATTGGGTGTTCGGCGTAGCCATCCATGACCGCGCGGCTACTCATGAGCACCACCCGCTCCAAGCCCTGACGCCGGGCAGCCTCTAACAAGGCGATCGTGGGTAGCAGGTTCGCGGCCCAGAACTGTTCTGGATCGGCACCTTCGCCACCGCGGTAACGGCCCGGTACGTGGGCAAACGCGCAGTGCACCAAGGCCCGCTGACCCTCGAGCAAAGCGTCGCACAAGGCTGGGCGACCGTCTTGCAGCGCCAAGTTGCCTTCCAGCCACTGTAGTTCGGGCGAGGGTGCAGCTCTTGCACGCGCCGTGTGCGTCAACGCTCGAACTCGCTCACCCTGTGCCAGCAGGTGGTCTCTAACAAACTGTCCAACGTAGCCGCGGGCGCCGCTGAGTGCGATGCCTGTGGACTTACTGGTCACGGGGCGCCGAAGTGGGCGCGGGCACGCTATCCGGTATCGTGCCCTGCTCATAGATCTGCTGCCACAGATCAATTAGCGGTTTTAGCTGTGCAACTCGGGGGTGGTTGGCTTGCCAAGGTTTTTCGTATTGGTAATGGACTACGTTGATACTCGGCCAGTGCCATAGCTGCGGTAGGTTGAAGTAGACATACTGCAGCACGTTGAAGGTATAGGGGAGGCCATGCCAGCGTGGAAAGAACTTCTCTAAAAACGTTTGATCTGTACGCCGCCAGTAGGCATCCGGCGCATCCAAAGCCGCTAACATTTCGGTGTAGGTCTGCTGCTTGGGTTGGGCGACGAAAACCCCGGAGTTCAAGCGGTGCATGTCTGCTAGGGATTCGTAGAGGTTGGGCGCTGCAGAAAACTCAGGGTAGCCGAAGAGGCGATCGATATTGCGCACTACGACAGTATCGGCGTCCAAGAAGACGATCCGCTCGTATGTGTCTAGTTGCCACAAGCTCAGCTTACCGAAGTTGTCTAGCGGGTCGTGGAATAGGGGCTTGTTGCCCTTGGTGAACGGCGCTGCCTTGTGGACCGCAGCCCGACTGTGACGCTCGCGAAACTCAGTGCTGAAATCTGCTTGCGCAATTGGCTTTATTTCGCAGCCGTAGGCTTCCAGCGCACTGGCATCCAATTGCGGATCGGTGCTGAGTACCAGCAGCGGAGCGCTAGCGCCAACAGCGCGTAGAGATCGCGCCAGCGCTGTAGCGCCGACTACGTAGTCCGGGTTAGAGACCAGGGTTGCAAATGCGTATCGAGTCACCATGGGTCGTTACTCGGCGCTGCTCAGAGTCGCTAGTGCCCGCCGATCTTCTTCATGGTTCCAAGATTCGAGGCACTGTTTGGAGGCGAGGCGCTGAAGGTCGGATCGCCAACGTCGACCACACCAGGGACGCCAGCAGACTGAATTTGCGCAGAGATTTCTTTGGTCCAGGCTGAGGTGCAGGGTATCCGAGACTTATCGATTCGATGTTCGTATTTGCGAGCGACATCGAGTAGCTCTGAGAGCAAACCTTCCCGCAGGGTAATGGGCGACAAACCCAACGCCAGGAACTGCTCGTTCTTGACGATCAGATCGTTCTCGTCGGCTTCTTTACGCGGATTCTGCAGGTAGGCGACTTCGGCGCCCGTCATCTCAGCCACCATTTCCGCCAGGTCACGAACGCGATGGGTCTCGGTCATTTGATTGAAGATCTTAGTGCGATCACCGGCCGCTGGTGGGTTGGCCAACGCCAGCTCTATGCAGCGCACGGAGTCTTGAATGTGGATGAAGGCCCGGGTTTGGCCACCGCTGCCGTGCACTGTTAGCGGGTAGCCAACCGCGGCTTGAATCAGAAAGCGATTCAGCACCGTACCGTAGTCGCCATCGTAGTCGAAGCGATTGATCAATTGCTCATGCCGTCGGGTTTGATCGGTGTGTGTGCCCCAGACGATGCCTTGGTGCAGGTCGGTAATGCGCAGCCCATCGTTTTTGGCATAGAACTGAAACAGCAGCTGATCTAGACACTTGGTCATGTGGTAGATGCTGCCTGGGTTTGCCGGGTAGAGGATTTCCTGAGTAGCGCGACGCTCATCGTCAAGGTGAATGTCTACGGGCAGGTACCCTTCCGGAATGGCGGCGCCAACCGTTGAGTAGCCATACACGCCCATAGTGCCCATGTGCACCAGATGAGCATCGAGATTGGTTTCAACCAGTGCGGTCAACAGATTGTGGGTGGCGTTGACATTGTTGTTGACCGTATAGGTCTTGTGCCGATCGGTCTTCATCGAGTAAGGCGCAGCGCGCTGCTGGGCCAGGTGAATGACCGCGTTTGGCTGGTAGTCCTGCAACCAACCCTTCAGCCGCTCGTACTCTGTGGCCAGATCCAGCAGGTGGAAATCGATCCGCTCGCCGGATACTTCAAACCAGATGCGTTGGCGCTCTTGGATCGAGTCCATCGGCGTAAGGGATTGCACGCCAAGCTCGGTGTCGATCCAGCGACGGCTGAGATTGTCGACGATGGCTACTTCGTGGCCGGCTGCAGATAGGTGCAGGGCGGTTGGCCAGCCAATAAACCCGTCACCCCCAAAAATTGCGATGCGCACTGCGTACGTCTCCTAAGCGCTGACGCGGCGCAGTGTAAGTGACAAACTGGGTAAGGAACACCTTAGCGTTAGGGGGAGTGGATGAGCACAGTGAGCGTAGCGCAGCCCCTGGCCTGGCAGGTCGGGGCGGTGTCGATTACCCGTCTGGTTGAGCTGACGACCGCCTCCCTCGGACCTCACCTCTTGCCCCAGGCAGATCCTGCGGCTCTGGCTCCGTACCCATGGCTCCAGCCCTTCCTGGACGAGCGCCAGCGGCTGGTGCTGAGTATGCACTCGTTGGTGCTGCGCACACCCGATCGGCTGCTGGTGGTGGATACCTGCATAGGCAATGACAAGGCTCGGAGTTACCCGCGTTGGAACTTCATGCAATCTGATTTTCTCGAGCGCTTTCAAGCAGCGGGATTCGCGCTGGAGGCGGTGGATACAGTGCTCTGTACCCACATGCATGTGGATCACGTGGGCTGGAACACGAGGCTGGTGAATGGCCGCTGGACACCGACATTCAGCCAAGCCCGCTACCTCTACGCGACCCAGGAGTGGGATCATTGGCGCCGTGAGCCTCAGGAATATGGCCCGGTAATCGAAGACTCCGTGCAGCCCATTTTCGATGCCGGGCTCGCCGATTTGGTGCCGGCGGCGCATCAGGTGTGTCCGGAAGTGCGTCTGATCCCTACGCCTGGCCACACCCCGGGGCATGTCAGTGTGCTGATCGAGTCAGCGGGCGAACGTGCGGTGATCACCGGGGACATGCTCCACCATCCCTGTCAGATTGCGCACCCGGAATGGTCCAGTACAGCGGACGTAGATCAGCAAGCGAGTGCCGACACTCGGGCCCGCTTCTTGGCTGAGTTTGCGGATGAACCGGTGTTGGTGATCGGCACCCACTTCGCCACGCCCACAGCGGGTCATTTGCTTCGGGACGGCGATCGCTATCGCCTGGACTACTGACTGCAAACGGTTACAGCGAGGGCCGGCAAGCCTGGATCCTAGGCCTGACGTTGGGCTAAGGCGGTGGCAACGTTGGCACGCAACTCATCGAGGCTGAACGGTTTTTGCAGCAACGGATAGTCCAGGTCCACTAGGTCGGTATAGCCTGACATCAGCAATACTGGTAATTCCGGAAAGCGTTGCCTGAGTTCGTCGGCTAATTCGTTGCCAGTGCGTTGCCCTGGCATGATCACGTCGCTTAGCAGCAAATCCGGGGCAGGTTGATCTTGCATGAGCACCACCGCAGTGTCCGCGTCCGCTGCGTCCAGCACCTTCAAATTCATGGATTCCAACAACCTTCGCAGCGTTGATCGCAGCGCCGCCTGGTCCTCTACCAGCAGCACTGTCGCCCCTGATTCGATGCCGTTGCTCCAGGGCAAAGTGACCGGTTCGACGTCACTTGCTGGCACCGCGGAGCTCGGAAGCCAAACAATGACCTGGGTGCCGCCAGTCGCGGTAGCTTGGATTTCTAGCTCGCCACCAGACTGTTTGGCGAAGCCGTAAACCATACTTAAACCAAGCCCTGAGCCTTTGCCGCCGCTTTTGGTGGTGAAAAAGGGTTCGAACGCGCGTTCTCGTTCCATCTGCGTCATGCCGCGACCGGTATCGGTCACGCTGATCTTCACCCAGTCACCAGGCTGTTGCCCTTGCCTGGGTCCTGCTAGCTGTTCAACCAGCTCAATGTTCAGGTGTAGCTCACCGCGCCCGCCCATGGCCTCTCCGGCGTTTACCAGCAGATTAATCAGGGCGGTGGTGAGATTGGCTCGATCCACGACCAGAGTCGTTGGTTCGAGGTCGATTTCCAGCGCAACGCCTTCGCCAAGGGTGCGTTGAAACAACGGCTGAGAGTGTTGAATGTAATCGACCAAGTCGAGCGTTTCAGGTTCCAAAGATTGCTGCCGCGCATAAGCCAGCAGTCCAGAGGTCACCTTCGAGCCGGAGTCCGCGGCGAGCAAGATGTCATCGACACACTGCTGTTGCCTATTGCCCAACGCCTCACTGCCCTGTTGCAGTAGCTCAGCGCTGAGCGTGACCACCGTCATCAGGTTATTGAAGTCGTGAGCCACCCCGCTGGTAAGCTGACCGATGGTGCGCAACTTGTCGCCTTCGGCCAAGTTAGCTTCCAGCTGTCGCCTTTCCTCTTGCAGAAGCAGTCTGTTGGCGAGCTCGTTCTCTAGTTCTTGGGTCCGAGCGATGACTTGAGATTCTAAGTTCTCTGCAGCCTGCTGTTGGGCCAAGGTTGCCTGGCGTTGCAGTCGACGTGACATCCACAGATAAATCAGCAGCGCGCCGATGATGCCCAACAGAATCAAGCTGGCCAGTATCGTCGAGTTCAGTTGATTGGTGGTGCGCAGCGATTGCTCGCGCGCGCGGAGCAAGCTCAGCTCGTCAGCTTGTCGATCCAATTCCAATTCTGCTCGCTGGTACGATAACAAGCGCTCGAAATCAGAAGACTGTACTAGGCGTTGTAGCTCGCGGCTTTCGGTCTGTGCCCGATAAGCTGCATCGTACTGATCTAGCTGAGCGTAGGCCTGGGCCAATACATTCAGCGCGCTGACTAGCGGCTGGGTGGGCTCTAAGCCGCGAAGCTCAGTGGTGAGCGGCAGTAGACGGGCCACGGCGGCTTCGGGGCTTTGCTGCATTGTTAGCGCCTCTGCGTAAGCTAGCGTCGCAGCGCGACGTCTACTGGCATCGCCCACTTCGGTTGCTAGCAGCTCTGCGCGGCCGAAAGTTGTGTTCGCGAGGTCGAATTGTAGTTTTGCGCAGTAGGCTCGGGCGAGGGTGATGAGTGCACTGATCTGTAGCGCGGCAGGTAGGTCCGGAACCGGACCCGCGAACACTCCCTCCAAGTAACGCACCGCCGTGTTGGGTTGCTCCAACGCCAGGTAGGCCTGAGCTACCATATCGCGTAGCGCCACGGCTCGTTGATGCGCGCTCGATTGTTCTGCCCATTGCAGACCAGCAAGAAAAGTCTTTAGGGCGCTGTCGGCATGGCCTGCTTTCAACTGGCTACTGCCGATGAGGGCGCTGAGGGTCATGGTGACATCAGGTTGATCCTGGTCTTCCAGAACGCTGCGGGCATTGCTGAAGCTGGCGAGCGCTCGCTCAGGCAGGCCGTATTCCAGAAAGGTCGAACCCCGTTGGATGTGGCTTTCGGCGATGAGCAATGGTGTGCCTGTCTGCTGTGCCGCATCCAAGGCAAGTCGGCTTAAATCCAGAGACTCGGTTAACGCGCCTTCGCGGTGTCGAGCGAAGGCTAGCACCCGCCAGATTGTGGAACGAACATAGGGGTCAGAGAGGCTCGACAGGTGCTCTTTGAGCATCTCGCAAGGGTTGAAAGCGTCGCTCTGCGCTGCAGAACGGTAGCGCAAGTCACAGGCGATGGCTGCAGCGTAGGCGGTTTCCACGCTCGTTTCGCTAGGCCCGGAATCAAGCAGCAGTTGTGCCTGGCGCAGGTGGTCGCGCGCCTGCTCGATGTTGTCTTTGTACCGATCGGCAGCGATCAGCAACAAGCGTAGGCGATTTTGCCCCGTGCTATTGGCCAGAGAACTGGACAGTGCATCTGAGCTCAACTCGCCCAATGTCGAAAAGCCTGTCGCAGAGTTTGCTGCTAGCAGGTGTGTCGTTGATGCCAATCCTGCGAGCAGAGCATAGCCGCACAGCAAACGACGTATCTGCGGATGACTCCAACGGCTTTTCGGATTGCTCACCACCGACACCAACGCTGCTTGTTCAAACACCGTTGATCGGTGGTTGTTCTTTGCCGCAACTATAGCCGCCGGCCCGGTGGGAAACGACACACAAGGAAATTGACCTTGTCCGCTGCTTTGTGCTCCCTTGGCCTGGTAGGATGATGTGCCCGTTCCCGGTTGGTTGGTTTGGCAGCACACGACATCTTCGCCGCGCTCAAGGTGCGTGACTTTGCCATGCTCTGGGTCGGTAGCCTCGCATCGTCGTTTGCCATGAACATGCAGATCATTGCTCGCGGCTGGCTGGTCTATACCCTGACTGAATCGCCGCTAGATCTCGGCTGGGTCACGCTCTCGTTTATGTTGCCGACGGTGATTTTCTCACTTTGGGGCGGTGCGCTCGCCGACCGCCTGCACAAGCGTCGCATCATCGTCGCTGCACAGTTGCTGAATACCCTGGCGACCTTGCTGATGGCGGCGATCGTGCTGCAAGGTCACGTGACCTTCTGGGACTTTATTTGGTTCGGCTTTTTTAACGGTGCCGTGTTGGCGCTGTCTATGCCTGCGCGTCAGGCGTTCGTCCCGGAGCTCATACCTGAGCGCTTAATCTTCACTGCCATGGCGTTAAATACCACTAGCTGGAACTTGTCGCGAATAGTAGGTCCTGCCTTGGCAGGATTGTTGATCGCAGTGTTGGCGGATGGCGACACTGGATCGAGCTATGGGGTCGGTATTTTGTACCTGATCATTGCGGCGCTGTATTTTCTTAGCTCGCTGACCATGCTTGGCGTCTCGGTGCCGGGAAACATCAAGGCCGCAGACGGCAAAGGCTTGGCTGACGACGTAGTTGCCGGCCTGCATTACGTGCGTGGCGAAGCCGCTGTGTTGGCGCTCATATTGCTTTCATTGGTGCCGTTCATGTTTGGCATGACGGTTAACACCCTGCTGCCGGCGTTCAATCAAGATGTGTTGGGCGGCGGTCCAGAGGATCTCGGGTTTCTGGTTTCTACCATGGGTGGCGGTGCCATTGTCGGCTCACTGATGATGGCTGCCATGGGTGGCATGCGCCGCAAGGGTTACTGGCTGCTGCTGAGCATGCTGCTCTGGGGCTCTGCGACCTTGATCTTCGGTTTGGCGCAATCGTTCATGACAGCCCTTGGCATTATGATTCTCATCGGTTGGGTCAGTGCCTGGAACATGTCGCTAAACCGGGGGTTGTTGCTACAGCAAGCAAGCGCGGAGATGCGCGGCCGTATTCTCAGCATCGACATGATGAGTCATGGGCTAATGCCGCTGGGCGTAATTCCTGTGACTCTGGTTGCCGAGTACACCAGTGTGGGTACCGGCATCATGTTTAGTGGGCTGGCGTTTCTGCTGGCCACCGGAGCGTTGTTGTTGATGCCTAGCGTGCGGCAGCTGGACCAAAGCCTGGCAGCGCGACCGTTGTAGAGAAGGACTTGGTGCACAGTCCGAGCCTGAACTTTTTTGGCTTAACTCTTGTCAAATGCTACTCTGGCCGCAGTTTGGTGAGGTTTTTCTCATGCAGTACAGCAAACCGTTGGTGGCATTGTTATGGTTCGCAGCCGTAGGCAGCGCTGGAGCACAGGCTGAAATCTACCGTAGCGTCGATCCACAGGGTGTTGTCAGCTATAGCGACCAACCAAGCCCCGGTGCACAAAAGATCAATTTTTCACCATCTGATCAATCCTCGCAATCCGCCACCGCTGCCCAAGCAGCAGCCCAGGCGCGAATTGAATCGGAGTTGGCACTGGCTGAGCGCTTAGCTACTGATCGGCGCGAGCGCAGCGCAGACCGGCAGGCACGGGCGCTGGTCCGTGCAGAGTTGCGGGAATCCAGAGCGCGGGAGCAAAGCATGGTTGCGGAACAAGAGGCGATTGCTGACAGTTACAGTTACGGCAGCCTGGGCTACTACCCCGACTATGCGCCTTACTACCCGAGGCGTCGTAAGCATGGGCACCACGGACGCCCACCCTATGCGCCTGGGCACCGTCCCGATCCAGATGAGAATTTCCGTCCGCCAACACCACCTCGCAAAGAACGATCTATGTCTAGGCCGTTACCAAAAGATTGATAGGACTCTAGATGCCACTGACAATCGGTTTAATTTCTGATACGCACCTGCCCGAGGCCCACCCAGAGTTGTGGCCGCAAATCTTTGAGGCATTCGATGACGTCGACCTGATCTTTCATGGTGGCGACGTGCACGAGTTCTGGGTATTGGATGAACTTGAAGCCTTAGCACCCGTGTACGCAGCTCGGGGTAACGGTGAAGACGGCAGCGGCGGGCGACCGGTGCAACCTGATGATCCGCGAGTGAAGCCTGCCTGGCTTCTGCAACTCGAAGGTTTGTGGATCGGGCTAACTCACTACGTTCCGGTACCGGAACGACCGCCGAACTTTACGCTCGAACGTTGGATAGATCGCTTTTTTCCGGAACGTACCCCAGATGTCATCGTATCTGGCGATACTCATCGTCACGCGATTGAGACCGTGGGTGACATTCTCTGCGTCAACCCGGGCTCCCCGACTTACCCGCACAACTACGATACGACCTTAGGCACCATCGGTATGTTGCGCTTGGACGCCGGTGCTGCGGATGCTGAGATACTGCAACTCACCGGTGCCGGCGTTGCACCTTTCGACTGGCATGCTGAGCCGCCCTGGAAAACCCAACGCTAATCTTTCGGCTGACCCAGGATGCGTTCAGCGATGATGTTGCGTTGAATATTTGGAGTGCCGCCGCCGATTACCACATTCGGCCAGTTGAGGCTGGCCTTGGTCCATCTGCCGTCGTCGACGGCATCCTCACCGCCTCGTAGTTGCAGACCCGCGAGTCCGCTGAGGGCCACGGCAAAATCGTGCATCTCGATTTCAAGACTGGCTCGATGCAGCTTGTTCACTGAAGTTTCGCTGCTGAGCGGCTCGCCTTTCAGCTGACGAGTGAGGTAACGCAAGCCGTTGTATTTCATCGCTGCGATCTTCGCTTCGAACATGGCCAGTGTTCTGCGAACGAGCGGATCCTTAGAGGCGGGCTGGCCACCACGCTGGGTGTTCTTGACGAGTGTTTTGAGCTTGTCCAATTGCTCGAACATCGCCGTTACTTCACCGATGCTGGAGCGCTCGTTGGCGAGCGCCGAAACAGTGACCTTCCAGCCATCGCCTTCTTCGCCCAGGCGGTTCTCGACGGGGACTTTAACGTCGGTAAAGAAAATTTCGGCGAAGTGTCGATCTCCGGCCATGTTTTCGATCGGTCGCACTTCGAGACCCGGTGAATCCATTGGCACCAGCAGACAGGTTATGCCTTCGTGTTTGATCTTGCTGCTGAAATCGGTGCGTACCAGCAAGATGATCCAATCCGCCCAAGGCGCACCCGTGGTCCAGATTTTTTGGCCGTTAACCAAGTAGTGATCGCCAGCGAGCTCGGCCTTGCACTGGATGCTGGCGAGGTCGCTGCCATAATTGGGTTCGGAGTAACCCGTACACCAACTGACTTTGCTGTCTAGAATGTCGGGAATGAAACGCCGTTTTTGCGCTTCGCTGCCGTATTGAATGATCCCGGGCCCGACCCAGGCGAGCCCCATGAACGAGGTGCCCAAGGGCGGCGCCTTGGCCAGTGCCATTTCTTCTTTGAGGATGGCTTGCTCGATTAGCCCTCCGTCGCTGCCGCCAAACTCCCGTGGCCAGCTAAAGCCAACCCAACCCTTGGCGCGAACCTTTTCGAGCCATTCGTTTAGAAAGTTTTTGCCCCGCTCAGCTTTCGGCGGCAAGTTGGATTTGAGGAAGCTGCGAACTTCCTCGCGAAAGGCTTGTTCACTGCTGCTGTATTCAAAATCCATCACAGACCTCCCAACGCGGCAACCCGCTCAAGATGATAGTCAGAGTCTCCGTACATGGGTCGCGCCCACTTCGAGCGTTTCAAATAAAGTTGGATGTCGTACTCCGCAGTGAATCCGATGGCGCCGTGCAGACCGACAGAATCGATACCCAGTTTCGCAAACGCATCGCTGCTGTAGCCTTTAGCCAAACTAATGGCCCGCGGCAGTTCCCCCGGTGCATCATCCACAGACCAGGCGGCGTAGTAGAGCAGCGACTTGGTAGACTCAACGTCGACGTACAGATCTGCCAAGCGATGTTTGACGCCCTGGTATTGGCCGATGGGTTTGCCGAACTGAATGCGCTCTTTTGCGTACTCGTTGGTGATATTAAGAGCCGCCTCTGCGGCGCCGATCATTTCTGCAGCGACCGCGACGGCTCCGCAGTCAGTTAAGAAACCTAAATCTTCGGTGCTCAAAGGCAAGAGCATGTCTTTGCTAATGGTGACGTTGTGAAGCGACACTGCAGCCATGGGTTTGCTCGCATCCAGGATCGGCAAAGCTTCGACGGTAACTTGGTCCCGCGTTAAGGCGGCAAGAGCCATGCCTTGCTCGGTGTGGCAGGCTAAGAGAAAGTACTGAGCATTGCGGGCATCGTTGACGAATGGTTTCTTGCCATTGAGTTGATAGCCGTCGGCAACCGCTTTGGCTTGTAGTGTCACCGCCTCCGGGGCAATCCAGTTGGGCTCGTCGTAGAGTGCAATAGTGCACAGCGCCTCGCCACCTGCCATTCTTGGTAGCCAGTCGCGCTTATGCTGCTCGCTGCCGCAGCGCAATACCGCCGCGCTTGCAAGGGCTGCTGAGGCGATGGGCAGGGGCGACAGTCCCGCCGCTGTTTCTTCTAACACAATGCACAGGTCGATCCACTTCAGACCAACGCCGCCGTAGACTTCTGGGACGATCATACCCAACCAGCCAAGACTGGCGGTCTGTTGCCATAGGCCGGTATCGAACCGCGTCTCACTGTCCATCAGAGATCGAACTGTGCTGAGGTTGCACTCCGCTTGCATAAAACGGTGGACTTGATCGCGCAGTAATGTTTGTTCTTCGGTAAAGCCAAAGTTCATTCCGGTTCCTTAGTTAGTTCAGGGCGCAATGTTCAATCCGCCTAGGGCGGGGCTTAGTAGACGATGAGGTTAGTGTAGAGCTCGTCAATTTCTTTACTCAGGCCGAGCTCCTCCAGTATTTCTCGCGTGTGCTGACCAACGGTAGGCGCAGGCCCGCCGGCTGCTGCAGGTGTATCGCTAAAGCGAGGTGCTGGCTGGGCATCTTGCAGCAATCCCGCAACCGGGTGTTGCAGTTGGCGAAAGGTCGCGTTGTGTTGCACCTGCTCATCGTTGGGTAGCTCGTCGAGTCGGCGAACTCGAGCGAATGGCACCTGTTCGGCGCTCATTCGCGCCCGGGCATGCGCAATGTCGGTCGCCTTGGCCTTCTCGGCAATCTGCCCGCTTAGCACTTCCCACCAGGCACGACGGTTGCGAGTACGGGCGGCGAGGGTTGCGAAGCGGGGGTCGGTGGCCATTTCCGGCAGGTCATAGACGCGACACAAACCTTCGAATTCGCTCTGAGTCAGGGTCATCACGGCGCCCCAGCCGTCCTCAAATTCCTGCATGATGCCGGAGGCGCCGATGGGCGGCCGTCGCTCTATGTCGGCGGTGCTTGCGGCATCGGGATCGTCCAGCAGGATTAAGTCCGCGGCAACATCCATCCAGGAAAAGGCGATGGCGGTGTCGAGCATAGACAGTTCGACGTGTTGACCGCGACCGCTCTTGCTGCGCGCTAGCAGTGCAGCAGTAATGGCCTGGGAGCCGGTCCAGGCGGTGAGCTTGTCGAGCAGCAGCATGTTCACCTGCTCCGGCTTATCCGGATGTTCTCGGTGACCACGACCCTGCACGGCAGCAATGCCGGAGTAGGCCTGGATGATCGGGTCGTAAGCACGGTCACCTGCGTGGGGGCCGCTTTGCCCAAAGCCGCTGATCGACAGGTAAACCAGCCCCGGATTCTCTGCGCTCAGCTCGCTGTAGCCGATTCCCAGCCGTTCGGTGACGCCAGGACGGAAATTTTGGATGACTACGTCGCAATCACGGGCCAGGGCCTGGACCAGCGCGACTCCCTGGCGCTTGCCAAGATCGATCGCGATCGAGCGTTTGCCACGGTTGAGCACGTGGAAAAAGCCAGAAAAGCCGTTGCGGCTGCTACCCACATGGCGCTGGATATCGCCGCCAGGGC
Source organism: Pseudomonadales bacterium (assembly GCA_051027215.1). Lineage (GTDB taxonomy): Bacteria > Pseudomonadota > Gammaproteobacteria > Pseudomonadales > Azotimanducaceae > CALHVX01. Next base: position 52,041 of record JBPCXR010000229.1, read on the forward strand.
GTTCTACTTTGATGACCTCCGCGCCTTGGTCAGCGAGCAGACCTGCGGTCAGCGGTCCGGAAACGACGGCGCTGAGGTCTAGTATTTTGAATCCTTCGAGTGGACCAGGCATGGCTATTTTTCTCGACAGGCAGCGGTGCTCGCTGACTGCGGTGGTCTATTCTTAATCACTGTGGTGCCCTCGATGGAATTGCCTAGGCTTATAATGGCCGCAGAACAACAATCACAGCAACCAGGATTCCGAGACGATGGATGAGCTATTGAATTTCGAAGGCAAGGTGGCGCTGATTACTGGTGGCAGTCGTGGGCTGGGCCGGCAGATGGCTTTGGCTCTGGCCAAACGCGGAGCTGATGTCGTGATAACCAGCCGCAAGGCCGAAAGTTGCGAAGAAGTGGCAGCGGAGGTGCGGTCACTGGGACGTCGGGCTTTGCCCTATGGCTGCCACGTTGGTCACTGGGACGAGTTGAGCGACTTGGTCGATGCCGCCTACGCCGAGTTTGGCAAGATCGATATCTTGATCAACAACGCCGGTATGTCGCCGCTGTATCCATCGCTCAGTGAGATTTCCGAGGAGCTGTTCGACAAGGTGGTCGGAGTGAACCTCAAAGGTCCGTTTCGCCTGAGCGCGTTGGTTGGCGAGCGCATGGCGGCAGGCGACGGCGGGAGCATAATCAACATCAGTTCCATCGCCTCGCTACAGCCTAGCCCCACATCCGAGCCCTATGGCGCGGCCAAAGCCGGGCTTAATGCCATCACCCGCAGTTTTGCTTTCGCCTTCGGCCCGAAGGTGCGAGTCAATGTCATTGCCGCCGGTCCGTTCTTGACCGATATCTCCAAAGCCTGGGACATGGAGACCTTTGAAAAAGGTGCGCAAGCCAATATGGCCATACCGCGGGGCGGGCAGCCGGAGGAGATTATTGGCGCGGCACTGTTTCTTGCATCGGATGCTGGCAGTTTCACCACCGGCACCTTGATCAGGGTCGATGGCGGTAGCCGCTAAGTTCGTAATGAACGATTCGCTGGATGAACTCATCAACCTGCTGAGCGCAGAGATCGAGCGCCTGAAAGTGGATCTCGAGACCTTTCGGTTGACCCAGAATCCAGCCCGAGAGCGAGTGATTGCAGAACTTATTCGCGCCATAGACACGCGCCAGGATCGCTTAACGGAACTGGAAGCCTTGCGCGATGACGTGCGCTCAAACCCACAACTCCACTAAGGCCGCTACTACCTGGGCCGTATGATCCTCGCCTGTCAGCTCGAGTAAGGTGCCGAGGCCACCGGGATTCGCGATGTTGACCTCCATCAAATAAGGGTAAACCAGGTCGATGGCAGCAAAGCCCACGCCCTGGGCGAGCAACTCGTTGCCAATACGCTGGGCGAGCCGCATTTCGTCTTTTGCAAGATGGGCGTTGGCCACGGTTCCGCCGGCAGCGATGTTGGCGAGTGAAAAGTCGCTATGGGGCGGAGGTTGCCTTGGAACTGCAGCAGGGCGGCGCAAGTAAGTACCCAACAGCTCCCCGCCCGCGAACAGCACACGTTTTTCGCCTTGTTCGATCTGGGGCAGATAGCGCTGCAGCAACGCATAGCGGCCGTCAGCAGTCATGGTTCTAAGCAGGTGCTGTTGTTGTGCCTCTGAATGCTCTGGACCGAGTCGGTACACGTCCCTGCCATAGGAGCCAGCGGTTGGTTTTACGACCCACTCATCGCCTCTACCCGTCTGCGCCAGCAGATAACCAGCATCGTTACTGACATAGCTCTCTGGCATGAACTGCTGCCAGCGAAATTTGCCGTGCAGCAGGAGCAGAGCCTCCACAGTAGTGACGAATCGATCCTGGGGTAGGCTACTGAGAAGTTGCATGCGGTCAAAAAACGACGCTTGCTCGCCAAATCCCAGGCACCAGATACGCTCGAATTCATCCACCCGCCCGGCTGCGCAGAGCAGAACACCATTGGCAAGCGCCAGCGACCCGTGAGGCGCGCAAGCCACGCGCCAGCCAGCCGCACGGAAACCCTCCGGCAAGCGCCGATGATTGTCGTTATGCGCACTCGCCTCATCCGCCAACAAAAACAAAATGCTCCCCATTACCCAAGGATACCCGCTAGCCCCTGCAACTACTCGGTTCTGCAGGCGAGTAGTAGCGCAGTTCCTTGCCAGCGAGTGAAGCCGCGGCCCAGTCCGGAGGCTCACGGTCAGGATGACCGTGCGCCAGCGGCCAGGGATGGCGAACAGCGGTCCGGACTGGGCCGCGGCTTCGCTCGCTCGCCCATGGACCTGCGATACACTACCCCCCATGAAGCCGTGGAGTCGTTGAGCTGTGGATACGAGTGGGGATTATTGCCTGACGCCGAATGAGGTGCCGTTGTATGAGCCGGAGGTGCTCAGTAGCAGCGATCGGGATGATTTGAAGGAAGAGATTCGTGATTTGTTGCATCAGCGCAAGGCCGCGTTGGTCGCGCACTACTACGTGGACGGGGATGTGCAGGACCTCGCCGAGGCCACGGGTGGGTGCGTTTCGGATTCTTTGGAGATGGCGCGTTTTGGCAAAGAGCATGAAGCCGAAACGCTCATTGTGGCCGGCGTGCGCTTCATGGGTGAGACTTCAAAGATTCTCTCCCCGGAAAAGCGCGTCATCATGCCGACGTTGGAAGCCGAATGTTCCTTGGATTTGGGTTGCCCTCCGGATGAGTTTGAAGCGTTCTGCAAAGAGCACTCGGACCGCACCGTGGTGGTGTACGCCAACACCTCGGTGCGCGTAAAAGCGCTCTCGGACTGGGTGGTCACCAGTAGCGTGGCGCTGCCCATCGTTGAGCATCTGTCGGCTCAGGGTGAAAAAATACTTTGGGCGCCAGACAAACACCTGGGTAACTACATCCGGGTTAAAACCGATGCGGACATGTTGTTATGGAATGGCGCGTGCGTTGTTCATGAAGAGTTCAAGTCCAAGGCACTGTTTGACTTGATGGCGGTGTATCCAGACGCTGGCGTGCTCGTCCACCCGGAGTCGCCGGCTGCAGTCATCGATATGGCGGACGCGGTGGGTTCAACGAGCCAGATCATAAAGGCCGCTGGTGAACTGCCCCACGATACGTTCATTGTGGCAACCGACCGCGGCATTTTTCATAAACTGCGTCAGCTGAACCCTGATAAGCGCTTTATCGAGTGCCCCACCGCCGGCGATGGTGCAGATTGCCGCAGCTGCGCGCATTGTCCATGGATGGCGATGAACGAGCTGCGCAAGCTTGCTGAGTGTTTGCGCTCAGAACAGCAGATGACGGCCAACGAAATCCACGTCGATCCCGAGATTGCCCAGCGGGCGTTACTACCGTTGAATCGTATGCTCGATTTTAAGGTCGGTTAGGCAACTACCAGGCTCGACCTTTGGGCAGTAGGTCAAAGTAACCCATAGCACCGTTTAGCGCTTCGATCCCACGATTGTAGGCGCTATAGGTGTGAAAGACTTCGCCATCGGCGTCTTTGTAGAAAACACTGACGCCGTGGTTTTCACCGCGATCGAACTCCACTAGCTCGCCGCTCTCTGTGCCGATCTGTGTGCTGCTGAGCTCCGTCTCGTCCTTAGATGAGGCGTAGTAGTCATAGTTAAAATCGCTACCGAAAGACGATAGCCAGGTGAACTCCCAGCCAAGTGCCTGGTGCTGTTCTCGGATCTCGTCGTAAGGTGCCCGAGACACGGCGATTAAGCGCGCGTCTGCCTGCTTGAAGTCCGCTGTGGTGCCATTGAACGCGTTTGCCCACTGAGTGCAGCCAGGGCAGGGCGCTTCCCAGTCTGGTCCGAACATTAGGTGGTAGATGACCAGCTGCGAGCGGTGGAGAAAAATCTCCGAGAAACTCAGTCGGCCGTTAGGCCCGGTGAACTCATAGCGCTTGTCGACCTTGACCCAAGGTAGTTCTCGGCGCGCTGCAGCCAGCTCGGCGCGGGCATGGGTATGGGCCTTCTCCTTCTTTAGAAGTTCGGCGCGCGCCGCGAGCCATTGCGCTTGGTTGACGACTGCATGTTGCATTCATTTCCCCTGGTCTCACTGAACTGTGCAGGATAGTGCCTACGATTCAGCGTTGTTAGCTGTTCCAGCTAGCTTCGCAGCTCGCGTAGCTCAGTACGTAAATCGATGATCTTCTGGTCGAGCTCACTTAACAGCTCATCATCTGCACGGCTCACCAGGCGGCGTGCGTACTCCAAGTGTTGGATGGCTTTTTGGTACGAGCCGTGTAGCGCAAAAAACTCGGCACGAGCAAGGTGTACTGAAACGATGTCTCCAGCTAATCCGGCTACCTCCGCGAGGTTGTACCAAACATCAACATCGTTGGGCCGCAGGCGACTCTGTCGTGTCAGCACCGCTTGGGCCTGCTGATGTTCCTTGGCCGAGGTCAGGGCTTTGGCATACAACATCGATAGTGGCGCGTTGTCCGGATTCAGCACCAACTGGTGAGACAACAAACGCAGCGCTTGATCGTATTGTTTAGCGGCAATGAGTAAATCGGCGTAGCTACCGATGTGCAACAGGCTGTTTGGACTGTCGCTGAATACCTGATCGCCAACGATCAGCGATTCTTTGTGCTCGTTGGCTTTCGACAAAGACAGTGCTAGGCCATAGCGGGCGATCTTGTTGTCCGGATCATCACGTAGCGCCTTGCGATAGGTCTTCACGGCCGTTTGGGGTGAATCGGCGTAGTGCACCTTCGCCCGAGTGCGCATGAGTTGAAACTCTTCTGAGTCTGCATAGCGGTGCTTTGGGAAACGGCTGGCACCAGCCCTAGCATCAGAGATTCGATTGTCGGTTAGCGGGTGCGTCAGCAGAAACTCTGGCGGCCGGCGGCTGAAGCGGTAGGCCCGTTGCATGCGCTCAAACATGCGCCCCATGGCGTGGGGATCCATGTCGGCTTCAACCAGGGTGTTCAGGCCAATTCGGTCTGCTTCCTGCTCCCGAGTTCGACTGTAGCGCAGCTGATTGGACTGAGCAGCCGCTTGCACGGTAGACAACGCGGCGATCGCGGCATCACCACCGCCCATGGCGCCAATCGCCAGCGCTGCCAGGAAACCGGCTAGATTCGGCAATGCTGCCGCCTGTTGTGCTTCGACACCCCTGGCGAAATGACGCTGGCTCAGGTGTGCTAGCTCGTGAGCCAGGACCGCTGAGTATTCGTGCACGTCTTCTGCTTGCACCATTAATCCGAGGTTGATGCCAACCACTCCGCCAGGCGCAGCAAAGGCATTAATTTCGGGTTTGTCGATGAGAGTGGTGCTGAGCAGCTTGTCGCTGAGCTCGGAATGCTGAGCAAGGCGACCCATGTGCCGAGTTACGTAGTATTTCAGCAGTGGATCGCTGACCGTTGGGAGAGAAGCGTTAATGTACTTGAGAAAGTCCCGGCCGATCTCTCGTTCCATCTGCGGCGAAACGATTGCTGAGGAACCGTCACCCAGCAGCGGCAGCTCGATCGGTTCATCGTGCTCTGACGGCGCAGCCCAGGCTGCGCCTGGTACTAAGACCCATGCAGCCAAGAGCAGCGGCAGGGCAATTTTCAGCAGGAGTTGCACAAATTTCCTCAATGTTGGTCCTACGCTTCAAGGATGATACCTCTGCTTGGACCGGCTCTGGGCCGCTTAGATCCCGGTCCGGTAACCGCAGTTCAGACTATTGTCAGGCAATGGCGATATAGTAGCCGTAAACCACCTGGGTAGACCGTGACAGATTCAAAGCACCAGCCGATGCAGCCAGAAACAGGCGTTCCCGCCGAATTGACGGTGGATGAGCGCCTGGACGTGCTGGGGCTGGCTTGCCCAATGCCCCTGTTGAAAGCCAAGCAGGCTCTGAATCGTCTGGCTCCTGGGGCTTTGCTGGAAGTGCGGGCCACGGATCCCGGGTCTGAACGGGATTTTGAAGTTTTTGCCCGTCAGAGCGGGCATGAGTTGTTGGTGTCGCGGCGGGAGCAGGACCAGTTTCTGTATGTGCTGCGCAAGAAGCGCTGAGGTTCGCTGCTAACGTGCGCTTCCTGGAAGTCATCAGTCATTGGGTGAATCGCTACTTTTCGAACGAAGAGGCGATCTACTTGGTGGTCATGTTGGTCGTCGCCTTTGTGGTGCTGGTCGCCTTAGGTGGCGTATTGATGCCGGTTCTGACGGCCTTGGTACTTGCCTTTCTTCTGACGGGTCTGGTGGAGCGCTTCAAACGCCTGAAGATCCCGGAAAAGCCGGCCGTCTACTTGACCTTTGTGCTGTTTCTTTCAGGCATGGTCGCCGTGCTGATTTTCATCGTGCCGTTGGTTGTGCGGCAGACCCAAGCCTTTGTGGCCGCCTTGCCAGACATTCTGGTGCGTCTGCGAGAGATCATGCAGCGCTTGGTGGAGGCTTTTCCCGAACTGATCACCGAAGCTCAAGTGGCGGCTTCAATAGATTCTGCTGCGGGTCAGCTGGGTAACTTATCAACGTCTGCACTGGAGCTGTTGGTGGGCCAGGTTCCGTCGCTCGTCGGGCTATTGATCTATGTGGTGTTGGTGCCGATTTCGGTGTTTTTCTTCCTCAAGGACCGCCAGCACCTATTGGATTGGGTCCGTTCGCTAATGCCGGCAGAACGATTGCTGATCGAGCAGGTTGGCGCTGAGATGAATACTCAGCTGGCGAACTACGTGCGCGGCAAGTTTATCGAGATACTCATCGTCGGTGCAGTCACATTCATAACGCTCACGGCGTTTGGGTTGAATTACGCGGCGCTGTTGTCTGTGCTGGTCGGATTGTCGGTGCTCATCCCCTTTGTCGGCGCAGCCGTTGTCACGATTCCAGTTGCTCTGGTGGCGCTGATCCAGTTCGGTTGGTCCTGGGAGATGGCCTATGTCATGGCCGCATACGGCATCATCCAGGCGCTGGACGGCAACGTTCTGGTGCCGCTGCTGTTTTCCGAGGCAGTCGATCTGCATCCGATAACCATCATCGTCGCGGTATTAGCCTTTGGCGGTCTCTGGGGCGTGTGGGGCGTTTTCTTCGCCATTCCCTTGGCGACCCTGGTGAAGGCAATCTACAACGCCTGGCCACGAGAAGCGGATCATGCAGCGCTGGCTGAAGTAGACGTCGGACAAAAGGCCAGCGACGGGCAATTGTGAGCCTGGAAGTGCGGGGGTACCATGGCGCGCCGGCGCCCTGGCGTCAGTAGAACTCTGAGTTTATTAGATTCGAGGCTCTGTATTTGAGGCTCAGCGAATGAGGGTGGGCATGTTTGAAGGCAGCATCGTTGCCCTGGTCACGCCGATGGAAGCCAATGGCGACGTCGACTGGCCAGCGCTGGAACGGTTGATTGGCTGGCACCTTGAACAGGGAACCCAAGGCATTGTGCCCATGGGAACCACTGGTGAGAGTGCAACGCTGGATGTAGACGATCACCTGCTGGTGATTCGCCGGACCGTCGAGGTTGTGGCCAAACAGGTGCCGGTCATTGCAGGTACCGGTGCCAACGCCACCTGGGAGGCCATTCATCAATCCCAGCAAGCTGAAAAGTTGGGCGCCGACGCTTGTCTGTTGGTAACGCCGTACTACAACCGACCGACCCAGGCCGGCTTGGTTGCGCATTATCGGGCCATTTCGGAGGCTACCGACGGTCCTTTGTTTCTCTACAACGTACCGCCTCGAACGGCTTGTGACATGTTGGCCGAAACCGTGGCCCAAGTGTCGCGCTTCGATGGCGTGGTCGGCATTAAAGAGGCCTGTGGCGATGCTGAACGAGTCGGTGAAATTCGCGAGCTGGTAGACGCCGACTTTATCGTGCTATCTGGCGAAGATGCGCAAACCTTGCGGATGCTTGAGCTTGGCGCTCGCGGCACCATATCCGTAACCGCTAACGTGTTGCCGAAGCGCATGTCGGAGTTCTGCAGCGCCTTCCTGGCGGGCGAACGTGAACGCGCGGCGGTACTGGACGCCGATCTGCAGCGCATGCATGCGGCGTTGTTTATCGAGTCCAGCCCAACGCCGACGAAATGGGCATTGGCCGAGATGGGGCTCATTGGCCCGGGCATTCGCCTACCCTTATTGCCGCTGTCTGCAGACAAGCACGAAATTCTGCGCGCCGAATTGCGCCATGCGGGATGCCTGCAATGAAGCCAGGGGTTCAACTGCGCAGCGCAGCGCTGCTAAGTTCGATCGTGCTGTTGCCAGCTTGTGGCTGGATGTCAGACGATCGGGGGATGTTCGTTGAGCGTAGAGACGACTATTTGGAAGCTGAAGAGGGGCCGGAAGTCGTTATTCCAGAAGACTTGAGCGCTGAATCTTTGGGCGACCCGTTTCCTATTCCGCCCATACCCGCCCAGAGTGACGCTGAATTCTATCCTTTTAAGCCGCCACTACCTGACGCGATTTATGGCGATGACAAGCGCGAATCCGTGCGTATTCAACGCCTGGGTGATCGCCGCTGGTTGGTAGTGCCGGAACCGGCAGCAACGGTGTGGCCAAAGATCAAACAGTTCTTCACTGACAACGGTGTCAACATTGCCGCTGAAAACCCGCAGGCTGGGCGCCTGGACTCCCAGTGGCTGACCCTTAGCGATGAAAGTTATCGAGACATTGTGCGCACCGTATTGAGTGAAGCGCGCAAGACTGACGGTGTACCGCAATTGGATGCGCCCGCTGAGCGGGTGCTGTTGCGTGTCGAACAGGGGTTGCAAGACCGCACTTCAGAGATTCACTTGCGACATCAGCGTTCGGCCGATCAACAGGCGCCCCAGCCTGTGCAGATCGGCGCCCTGGCCTCGAATTCTGCCGAGGCAGAGCAACAGATACTCAGCGAACTGGGGGCGTTCATTGCGGCGAAGGTTGCTGAGCAAACGGTTTCTATGGTGGGCCAGTCCATCTCCACCCAACCTAAATCTGTTATGGAGCGGGCCGCAGGGGGAGTGCCTGCTCTGCGATTGAATCTGGATTTTGAACGCGCTTGGGCCACAGTTGGTCAAGCGCTGGCTAACGCCGAAGTTAGCGTCGGAGATACCGACGAACAGGCAGCCCACTATCGTATTACGGTCAACGAAGAAACGTTTACTGGCGAAGAGAAGGGCTTTTTCAAACGTTTGTTCTCATTCGGCGACGATAGCCGCGAATTGATCATCAGCTTGTCGCCCGCGGGATCGGCCGCAGAAGTTGCCTATTGGGTTCAGGTGCAACCGGTGGAGGAGGAATCAGAAGCCGTGCCGCGGGAGCTGGCGCAAGATGTATTAGTGCTGATCCGGGAGTACGCAGGTTGACGGCTGCCACAGTGGCAGCGACCGAAGCGGCACAACCAAGAGAGAATCTCCGGCTCGATCCTTCGATCGTGGCGATTGCGTCGTTAGGTAGCGGTAGCAAGGGCAATGGCACCCTGGTGCAGATCGGCGGTCAGCGGTTGTTGGTAGATTGTGGCTTCGGGTTGCGCGCTACCCAAAAGCGTCTGCAGCGTTTGGGACTAAGGCCCGGAGATCTTAGCGCCATCTTGGTGAGCCATGAGCATTCTGATCATGTTCAAGGTGTGGCGGCGCTCGCGCACCGATTTGATATTCCAGTTTATGCTTCTCACGGCACGTTGAAGGCGCAACAAGGCAAGCTCTACGGGCATGCGTTCATTAGCGATCAGCCGTTTCAGGTTGCCGGCGTTGAAGTAGTGCCGGTGACGGTGCCTCATGATGCGCGTGAGCCGACGCAGTTTGTATTCAGTGTAGACGGGGCGCGTGTAGGCGTGCTGTCTGATCTCGGTCACGTAACCCCCCACGTCAGCCGCGAGTTTCAGGGGCTGGATGCGCTGTTGCTTGAAGCAAATCACGATCGCGATCTGCTGGCTGTTGGCCGCTATCCAGCATCGGTGAAACGCCGGGTGGGTGGTAACCTGGGGCATCTGGCTAACGAGCAGGCGGCGGCACTATTGGCAGACATAGCACATCCTGGGCTGAATGTGCTCATTGGCCATATCAGCGCGCAAAACAATCGAATGGACCTTTTGCAGGCATTGTTTGAGCCCCTGCGGTCACAGCTTGCGAGCCTTGGCTACGCCAGCCAAGACGAGGGCCACAATTGGACTTCGGTCACGAGCGTTGCGCCTGGGTCGCTGGCGTTTGCCCAGCAGTGAGCGGGTTTTCGGTCGAGGAGGCGAATCTTTTTTGCCCCTACTGTGGTGAACAGATTAGCGTTCTCGTCGATACTAGCGCTCACGATGATGGGAGCGCGCACTACATCGAAGACTGCCAGGTCTGCTGCCGGCCCATTGCGCTGCAGGTCGACGTTGCTGCCGATGGTACGGTGAGCGCTCAAGGCTTTCATGAAAACGACACATAAGACGAATCCATGGACAACCAGGCACAGATTTTTGAAGTTACAGCAGACGCCTTTCAAACGGACGTAGTAGAGCGTTCCAACGAGGTGCCAGTGCTGCTGTTGTTCTGGGCCGCGCAAATGGCACCGGCGGCTGATGCTCAGCGACAGCTGTCGGAGCTAGTGCCACGCTATCAGGGCAAAGTTTTGCTGGGCCTGGTCGATGTGGCTCAAGACCAAACGCTAGCGCAACATTTGCGGGTTCAAGCGTTGCCGAGCGTGCGAGTCGTCAGCAATGGGCAGATTGCGGCGCAGTTGGACGGTCCACAGACAGAGGCTGCGTATCGGGAATTGCTTGACAGCTTGACCTTGTCCTCTGCCGAAGCCTTGCGCGAACAGTTGTCGTTGCTGCTGGAACAGCGGCAATTCGATCAAGCCCTGGCGTTACTGCAGCAGGCCATCACCGAAGAGCCGAACAATCAGAGTTTCAGAGTTGAGTTGGCGGATGTCTTGTTGCGTCAGGCAGCCGAAGGCAACCAGCAGGCGCTGACTGATGCGCGTCAGGTATTGGCCGGCATTCCAGTAGAAACCGAGGGTCGTAGTCGGCCACAGAATCGGCTGGAACTGCTCGAAGAAGCCGCAGCGTTTGAAGCAGTAGCTACGCTGAATGATCGCGTTGCGGAAAATTCGGATGACCTAGAAGCGCGTTACCAGTTGTCCGTTCGACTGGCGACCTTAGACAGCTATGAAACCGCGCTAGATCATGCGCTGCACATATTGCAGACAGATCGCAAGTTTCGTGACGATATTGGTCGCCTGACCATGATTAGAATCCTAGAGCTACTCGGCAAGGGCTCGCCACTAGCGTCCAGCTATCGCCGACGCATGTTCAACTTTCTGCACTAATCTCCCATTTCCACGGTTCGACAAAGCGTGCGGATGGACACCTGTGACTGGGGTCCCATAGGGCACTAAAGGCCTCCTCTATTCTCCTGAGTCCGTCGAATCGCTCAGGTGCAACATGGAAGCGCAGGCAGGTTCACGACTCGTGCTGACATGGCAGCAGCGTCGATTTTGCGTGAGTCCAGAGGAACGGATTGTCATAGGCCGTTCACCGTTAGCAGATATGAATGTGGATCGCGAGCTGGTGTCTCGTGAGCATCTGCATATCTATCTCAAAGACCACTATTTCGTTGTTCTCGATACCTCAACGAACGGTACCTATATCCAGTCCGAAGACAACGAAGTGAGCCACTGCAAACGTGGTGAGCAGCGTTTGTGGGGCCAAGGTTGGCTATCGTTGGGCGAGCCTCCAAGTTCTGAGATTGCGCTGCACTTTCAGCATGTGCGTAATTCATGAATAGCCATTGGGAAAGCCGAGCGATTACCCATGCCGGCAACCGCCGAGCGCACAACGAAGATGCGGTGATGTCACGACCTCACGATGGCTTGTGGGTTGTGGCTGATGGGATGGGCGGTCATAGCGCAGGTGATGTTGCTAGCGCGGCAATCTGCGAAGCATTGTCGACAGTTTCTCTGACAGGTTCACTGGCCAGTCGTGTTGACAGTGTTGAAGACGCCTTGCTTGAAGTAAATGACGCACTCAGAATTCACGGCCAAAAGAACTGTGGTGGCGCAACCGTCGGTAGTACAGTGGTTGCAATGCTCATTGATGCAGGCGTTGGCGTCGTATTGTGGGCAGGCGATAGTCGGCTTTATCGCCGTCGGGACGGCTGCCTGGAACAGATCACTCGAGATCATAATCCGGTGTGTGACCTACTGGATGTTGGTGCTGTTTCAGAGTCTCAGGCGCTGGCTGCAGAAACCAACGTCATCACCAGAGCAGTGGGAGGGCAAACCGGGTTGACGCTAGATGTAGCACTGTTTGATGTGTGCCCGGGGGATACGTTCATGCTCTGCACTGATGGGTTATATCGCGAGCTATCGCATGCCGAGCTGGGTCGCGTGCTCAAAGCCCAAGCGCTAAAAACCGCTTCGCAAAAATTGCTGCGTCGTACTCTGTCCGGCGAAGCGCGAGACAACGTGTCGTTCGTATTAGTTCGCGCATGCGAGTGAGACAACAACAAAGAAGTGGATCGAACGCCGCAGGATGGCGGCGAACTGGAATGAGTAAAGTCCCTAGATGAGCAAGGATAAGGACATCACGATTCTGCGCCTTCCGGCGGAGAGTGCACCGGCAAACGATGGCTCAGACTCTGCCGATGACGCCGCTGTAGGTCACGCTCGACCGCGCACCATCACTGGGTTCGGCAGAGATCTACGACCCGGAGAATTGCCGGCCATAGGACCGGCGGATCCGCGCACTCCACGGGTGCTAAAACAGCGCTTCGTTCTCGACAAAAAGCTCGGTAGTGGCGGCATGGGTACGGTGTTTCGAGCGCGGGATCTGCGCAAGGTCGAGGCCCAGGACCGGCAACCCTACGTTGCGGTCAAAGTGCTGAACGCGGATTTCCGTAGACATCCGGAAGCCTTCATTGCGCTTGAGCGGGAAGCCTCCAAATCACAAAGCCTGTCGCATCCGAACATCGTCTCGATCTTCGATTTTGACAAGGATGGCGATACGCCGTTTCTAACCATGGAGTTGCTGCAAGGGCAGGAACTCACTGAACTGATTCGTCAATTCCCCGATGGGCTGCCGGATGAAATTGCTTGGCCGGTGGTCCGAGGTCTGCTCTCAGGCCTGCGCCATGCGCATGAAGCCGGGGTCGTACACGCAGATTTCAAACCAGGTAACGTATTCGTTGCGCCTTCTCATCAACCGAAAATTCTGGATTTTGGTATTGCCCGCGCGGTTCAGGTTAATCACAGCGTGACCAAAGATGACAACACGTTGTTTGATCCCAAGCGCTTGGCGGCGCTAACTCCAGCTTATGCAAGTCGGGAAATGCTCAACGGCGACAATGCCGAAATCCGAGATGACATCTACTCTCTGGGCGTGGTGCTGTACCTTATTTTTACCGGGCATCACCCGTTCGGGCGATTGTCTGCGAAAGACGCAGCGGCAGAGGATCTAAAGCCCGATCGGCCCAGACGCTTGAGCCGACGGCAGTGGCGGGAGTTGTCCCGCTGCTTACGCTTCAACCGTGTAGATCGTCCGGCAGGACTGGAGCAGTTGCAACAAGCGCTGTTTGAACCGCCACCCTGGCGTTCGCGAACTGCTGGAGTCGCACTGGTCGCCTTCTGCGTTGCCCTGGGTGTGAGCTACTTTCGGGAAGATCAGGCCCTAGACACCGTTAAGGAAGAAGTTCGCGCTTCTACGCTGCTGGGCGCGCAGACCGAGCGGCTCGATGCGCTGCTCGCAGAGTCAAGCATCGATGCCAGCTGGCATCAACGCGCCGCAGCGGAGTTGAATACGCTTGCAACTTTAGACGGTGGCCCGCTGCAGGTGTCCGAATATCGACAGTTGTTGGCGGAGCAGTTGACCGCAGCGATCATTGCTGCCCCGGACTTGGAATCGGGGCTTGCGCAATATGAGGCGGGAAAGGTGTACCTGACCCTGCCCCAGGTCGAGGCACATCTGCGCACTCGCCTGGAAGAAAATATTCTTTCCCATCTCAGCGCGCCACAGCCCTCCCAGACGTGGCTCGATGAACTGAATCTGACTTTCGCACTGGCCCAAGCTCAGTTTCCCGAGCATTCACGATGGGCGGAGCTGAATCTTGAAGCCGCCGAAGCACTGGCTGCACAAATCAGTCGCAGCGTAGCAGAGGAGCAGTTTACGTTTGCCGATCGAGCGCTGACGGAGCTTGAGCCGCGCTTGTTCTTGCAGCCGCCACTGTTGTCCCTACGCAACAACTTGCTGCAAGGTCGCCAGCGGCAGGCAGCGTTGGAGTCAGAGCGTATTACTCGGTCTCTACAGGACGACTACGACACGGCAGTAAATACCATAGTCAGCGACGCCTGCCTGAGCTTGGAACCGGCAGTGGTTCAGCGCCATCTCAATGAGTTGAACCAGGAGTACCCTGGCTTTGTCGATCGTGGCCGTGCGCGCCTGGATACGGTGTTTGCTGGTTGCGTTCAGGAACTCTCGATTGTCAATCCAGATCGAGCCGCAGATTTTCAAGCGCTTGCCGTGCAGACATTTGGCGTATTGCCGCAGACTCAAGCAGTGCGGCTCGATCCCTGTGTGCCAAGTTATCTGGTGGGTAACGGCGCTCAGGCAGGCCGTAGTGGCTACTGTACGGATCGACTGGCCGACGGTGAGCTAGGTGCGAAATTGGTGGTGATTCCTGGAATCCCCGGCGGCATAGCCTTCGCACTACAAAAGCAGGAAGTTAGTGCCGAAGAAATCAATCGCTATTGCATCGCCACCGGCCGCTGCAATGGCAACGGTGACCAAACCCTGCCTGTCGTCAATGTCTCGTTCGAGCAGGCCCAGGACTACGCGCGCTGGCTCAGTGCGCAGAGCGGTCGGGTGTACAGACTTCCGACGCTGTCTGAATGGCAACACGCAGCGGGCACGAAGCTCGATGCGAATCGCAATTGCGTTGTGCAGACGGGTGCCATCGCCCGAGGTGGCTCGCCGGTTGCAACAGGCGCTGGTGCGGCAAACGAGTTTGGTCTATTGAATATGGCGGGCAATGTTCGCGAATGGGTGATTGCCTCAGGTGATAACGTCAAAGTTGCTGGCGGCGCCTTTGATGATCCCATAGCAAGCTGTACCCAGGCGAGTGTTGCAGACATTGGCCGAGGGGCCGATAAGCTCACTGGCTTCCGCTTGGTTCGGCAGCTGTAGGGTTGACATAGCATGTCACTCTTAAAACTCTGTCCCGACAGTGTGCACCTGCGACGCATCGCCAAGGCCTATGGAGCCGGGGAGTGTTCGCATGCAGAGTATCGGCGTGCCCGACGAGTCATCATTGAAGGTTTCCAGCGGCAACCGCGTGTAGAAGACACCCATCGACGGCGCGAAGATAGTGACAGAACCTTGCGTAACGAGGATCGCACCGAACGATTCGATCCTCCATCGCTGGAGCCAAGCTTAAATATCGTTGCGGAACCTGCGCAGACAAGTCGTCGGTGGCCGTCGGAGCGTTGGGTTTTTGCGCTGTTGCTGGTGATCTTGGGATTGTTGCTGCTGCGTGCAGCCCCGGTATTCGCGCAAGAAACAGCGCAACCGAAGGCGCAGCGAATTCCTGCGGTGCGCGATCGCGATCCTAACCCAGCTACCAGTCAACGACTGAGCGTGCAAAAGGTGCAGCTGCAAGGTCTAAGCAGCGGCGAAGGTGGCTTGCGCTACATCGGCTTGGATCAGGCTGGGGTGGACGCTGCTATAGAGTCGAGCCTGACAGAAATTCGAGCAAGGCACGCAGTTGGGCAAAATGGTTTTAGCTTGCCCGAGCTGCAGGAAGTAGGCCGGCTGCTCAGCGCCTTCGGTGTGCACGGTGAGGCTGCGAATCTCAGCCCATCGGAAGCCCAGGCATTGCTGGACTTAATTGCCACGCAAAAACAACGGCGTGGGCTTTCAGTGCAAGAGCTGGAAGAAGTTGCCGCGAGTGTGCAGAGCCATGTGCGCGAACAGGGCTTTATGCTGGCAGTGGTTTACGTGCCAGAGCAAGAGGTTGGCGATGGTGTGGTTGATCTCGCTATGCTGCCCGGGACCTTGGGCGAGGTAAACGTCAACGGCGCCGGTTCTGAACTGGCGGCCGCCGAGCTGGCCGATATCCAGGGCGATGTCTTGACCCGGAGCCTGTTGGAGACCCGGCTGTTCCGCATCAATCAGCTGCCCGGTATTCGTATACAAGCCTCGCTGCAGCCGGGATCGCAAGTGGGCGCAGCGGATCTAAACATTGAGGTGTTGGAAGAGCGTGCATTCGCTGGAATCGTTCAGCTGGATAACCATGGTTTAGACGACACCGGCGAAGAGCGGCTGGGTACGCGGCTGCAGTGGCGCAATCCGTTTCAAGGCGGAGACTTGCTTGAGGTTGGTGTTCGCAGCAGCGTCGATCCTGCGGATCAGCACCAACTTTGGGGACGTTACGAGCTGCCCTTTCGGCAATCGCCCTATCGTTTGGAGATCTTTGCCGGTAACAATCGCTATGACTTCGATGCGATCAATGGTATTGACGCCGATTTAGACGGTGACAGCCGCCTGTTGGAACTAGGGATCAAGCGCACGTTTTGGCAGACTCGCAACTCCAGCGGTCACGCGCGGTTGAAGCTAGGCTGGCACAATCTCACCTGGCGGGAATTCGAAAACCAGCGCCTGGTGTTTAGTAACCTTGCGGTCACAGGTCACAAAGTTTGGGATGCGGTGCGACTTTCCCTTAACGGCGGCCTGGAGCTGGAATACGGCTCGATTCGCGGTGGCGAAGCGCCGGGCCAAGATTCCGGCTTCTATCGAATTGCGGGGCATGGCTTGTTATGGACACCTTTGCAGTTGCCGATGTTACCGGGCGAGCAAAAGTTCGCGCTGCGCTGGCAGGCCCAGTATGCGGTTTCCGAATTGCCTGCGACTCGGGCTCTAGGCATGGGCGGACCGCACTTGAACCGCGGATTTGAACGCACTCAGTTTCTGGCTGATCGTGGCTTGAACATCGGTTTGGAGTTGCGCTTTCCGCTACGCTACGGTGAGTTGGTTACCTTTCTCGATAGCGCTTACGGAAACGGCGAGAACGACCGCGACGAAACCTGGGCTCAGCTGACCTCGCTCGGGATCGGTTGGGACGCTAACTGGGGGCCGGGCTGGACCAGTCGTATGAGTCTTGGGCTGCCGGTGAGCGGCGATGGTTCTCCGGATATCGATTCACCGGACACCCAGTTCTATTGGAAGTTGCAGTATGCGTATTAGGTGCCATTTGATTGTACTTGCGGCTATGTTGCTCGGCCCGAGCGCGTGGGCGGCTGAGGCACCACCGCCTGCAGCCGAAGTGGTGCAAGACCAGCTCAAGCACGAGAGCGTCGGTGAGACAGTGATGCCCGACGCCCGCGATTGGCAGCTGGATCCGGCAATTTTCACCGAATTAAAACCGTTCAGCGCACCCGAAATTGCCATTGAGCTTCCCGCTGATCAACAGGAGTAAGTCGTTCAGCTAGGAGTTGTGCACAAAACGGGAAAAATGCGCAATTCTCGACGCTGTGCAGGTCGATGCTTTTCTACGCACATCTGAATTCGCCTAGCCTTTTGATAAATATGTAGTTATGGATTGTGCAAGGCGCTTTCAAGAGCGCTGGTCCAAGCCTTCTCAGGGACTTACCCAGCAGTTATCCTCAGAGTTATCCACAACCCGACGCCTTTGGATAGCTGAGCACAATGACCGCCAATGCGCCCCCAGACTCTTCCCCATCCAAGGCGCATGCGCCGACCTTGGCTGAGAAACTCGCAAGCTATGCCGAACGCGGCGTAAACCGAGCAAAAATCGCTTTTACCGATGTCGATGGCGTGCTGCGCGGCAAATATATTTCCGTGGACAAACTGGCGGCTCTATTACGAGAGGGCGGAGGTTGGTGCGACTGCGTCTTCGGCTGGGATCTTGACGATGTGCTGTACGATCAAGGGACCTTTACCGGATGGCATAGCGGCTTTCCTGACGCCCGCTACCAGTTGCATGTGGATACCGAGCGTTGGCTCGCCGATGAGCATTGTCCGTTGTTTCTGGCGAGCTTCAGCCTAGCCGCGAATCCACCACCGCCATGCCCGCGGACCTTGTTGGCGCACAGCCTTGAGCGCTTGAAGGATGCTGGACTCATTCTAAAGGCCGGGTTTGAGTACGAGTTCTTCGTGTTTGCCGAAACCCCAGAAAGCGTGCGCGAAAAAGGCTATCGCGACCTGCGTCCGTTGACCCCTGGCAATTTTGGCTACTCGGTTTTGCGCACCGGAACTCACGCTGAATTGTTTACGGGGCTGATGGATGAGTGCGAGCAACTCGCGGTGCCGCTCGAAGGTTTACACACAGAAACGGGCCCCGGTGTCTGGGAAGCTGCTTTGGCCCCAGCACAAGGATTAGACGCTGCAGATCGTGCTGCGCTCTTCAAAACCTTCGCCAAGACCTACTTCGCTAGACAAGGATTGTTGGCCACCTTCATGGCCAAGTGGTCGATGTCGGTGCCAGGCCAGAGTGGCCACTTTCATTTCAGCTTGCTGGATGCAACGGGTAACAACCAGTTCCGTGATGATCAGGACGCCCTGGGCATGTCCAAGCTGCAGCGCTCGGCGCTGGCAGGTGTGCTGAAGTTGTTGCCAGAATGGCTACCCATGGTGGCGCCGACCATCAACAGCTACAGTCGTTTGGTAAAAGGTGCCTGGGCACCCACAGCGGCAACCTGGGGCATGGAAAATCGCACCACTGCGGTGAGGGTGATTGAGGGATCGGGGCAGCGGCTAGAGTGCCGAGTCCCGGGTGCGGACTCCAACCCCTATCTGGTGGCCAGTGCGATGACGGCCGCGGCGCTGACGGGCATAGAACAGCAGCTCGAGCTAACTGCGGCGACGACCGGCAACGCCTATGAAGTTGAAACCGAGTTGCCCGAAGCCCTGCAATTCGCTGGCACTCTACGTCAGGCGACGCAGCGTTTTGCACGCAGCAGCGCCGCCCGCGAGGCTTTTGGCGCGGATTGGGTCGAGCACTTTGTGATGACCCGAGATTGGGAGTGCCGAGAATACGAACGCAACGTTAACAGTTGGCAGTTGGAACGCTATTTTGAGCTCATCTGAATTTCGACAAATGCGTATAGGGATTCTCAAGGCCGATACCGTGCTCGACGAATTTCAGGCCGAGCATGGCGATTACCCGCAAATGTTCCTGGGCTTGTTGGCACAGGCTCAGCTCGACCCCGAGCAGTTCGTGATAATCGATGCCCAGGCGGCAACACTGCCACCGATCACGGTCGCCGACCATTATCTGATTACCGGATCAAAGCATAGTGTTTACGATGACCTGCCATGGATTCCTAGGCTTGCCGAATTCGTCAGTGAGGCCCTTGCGGATGCTCGTAAAGTAGTGGGTATCTGTTTTGGGCACCAATTGCTCGCGCACTTCTTCGGTGGGCTGGTGGAACCTGCGGAACAAGGTTGGCGGGTAGGGGTCAACGTCAATACAGTGCTGGCGAACGAGTATTGGATGAGACCGCAGTTGCGTCAATACGCAACGTTGTCGAGCCACCAAGATCAGGTACAAAAAATGCCTCCCGGTGCCAAACTCTTGGCATCGCATCCAGCCTGTCCGATTGCTGCTTTCGAGATGCCACAGGGCGCGCTTGCCATTCAAGGTCACCCTGAGTTCCAGAAACCTTACGCCCGTGCGCTGCTCGCCACCCGTGAATCGCGCGTCGGCGCTGAAACGTTTCAAGAGGGCATGGCGTCTTTCGCTGAACCCACCACCAGTGCAGCCGTTGCCCATTGGCTATGCAACTTCCTCGGCAGCTCGACGTCAGAGTAAACAGCATGAGTGAGCCGCCCTACACCCTGGCGCGCTATCAGTCCAGAGCCCGACGACTGCTAGAGCAGCCCAAACGATTAGCTTCCCTGGCTACCAAAGCGTCAGCGAAGGCGGCTGGCGAGCGCACCGGGGAGCGCTTATCCGGTGTGCGCTCGCAACTAACAGTCATGCTGGAGATGCTAAAAGCCTGGGCTCGGGGAGATTACCAGGGAGTGTCTAGGTCGGCGTTGCTGAGTATCGCTGGCGCTTTGCTGTATTTCGTTGCGCCCTTCGATGCCATTCCAGATTTCATCCTGGGTTTGGGATTAATCGATGACGTCGCCGTCATCGGCTTTGTTGTAAAACAGGTACAGCACGAATTAGAGGCTTTTCAAATGTGGCAACAAGCGCAGGAATCGAAGCGGCCCGATGAGGAATCGCCCCCGTGACCCGGACTTGGCATTTCGCTTTAGGGGCAATGCTGTTGCTGCTGTTTTCTGGCGGCTGCAGTATCAAACTGGCCTACAACAACGCCGATCGCCTGATTCGTTGGAACGTGGACGATTACGTCGACCTCACGCGTCCTCAGAAGCGCTTCCTCACAGCTGAGCTCGAGCGGCTACTTTACTGGCACCGCACCACCCAACTACCACAGTACGCGAGCGCGCTGGAGCGTTTGAACAACGATATTGCCAACGCCGTTGGCGGCCCGGACGCAGTGTTGGTCGATGATTTCAACGAATTCATCGAAACTGCGCTGTTGTGGGGTGAGGTGGTTGAGGCCAAAGCTCATCGTACTGCTAGTCAAATCTTGCTATCCATGACCGCGGAGCAGATTCGGGCGTTGCCTGCACTACTTGAAAAAGATAACCGTAAGCTCTTGAAGGATGAGGAAGGTAAAACACTGCTAGAAAACCAGGCTCGTTGGGAGAAGGAGGTGCGCAAAGGCTTGCAACGTTTTATGGGGCGCCTAAACAAAGAGCAAAAATCCTTCTTGCACGGGCAGGCGCAACAATATGAGCCAGAACGCGTTCTCTGGGTCGACTATCGTCGACGTTGGCAGGCGGAGATGTTGCGCTTGCTGCAGCAGCGGATGAACGGCGAGATAGATAGCGAATCTTACGTGGTCGCCTTCGAGGCACACTCTGATGCCCGGGAGGAGTACTACGGAGAGTTCGGCGGTGTTTGGGAGCGCAATCAAACGCTGGGTGTAGCAACGGCAGCCGGCTTGCTGGTACGCATGCAATCCGCCCAGCAAGCGCGATTCTTTGAGTCTGTGGAAGACATTGCCGAAGATCTGTTCGAGCTGGTGGAAGAGGCGGAGCCCGAACCGCCGACGCCGCTAGCGGCGTCGGAGTGCCTGCGAGCCCACTCGAGTTGCCCGGGAGCTGCGCTGAACGCCTTGCCCTGAACAAACCCTAGCCCGAGAACTAGATTAGGCTGCGCAGCATCCAGGCAGACTTCTCGTGGACGACCATGCGGTCGGCAATCAAACTGGTGCTGGATTCGTCGTCGGCGTCTTGTGCGGTGGGTAATACTTCGCGCGCAGTACGAACCAGGGTTTCTTGCGCGACGACCAGGTTTTGCAGCATCTGTTCGGCACTGGGAATGTCATCTTCCTCCTGAATCTGGGTTAGCCGTGCAAAAGCACTGTAGCTGCCGGGTGCTTTTACACCGAGGGTCCGAATGCGTTCGGCAATTAGATCGACCGCTGCCGCCAGTTCGGTGTACTGCTCTTCGAACAACAGGTGTAGGTCGCGGAACCGCGGCCCGGTGACGTTCCAATGATAGTTGTGAGTCTTCAGGTAAAGGGTGTAGCTGTCGGCGAGTAACCGCGACAGTCCCGCGGCAATTTGGGCTCGGGCCTCGTCATTGATGCCGATATTGATGCTCGGAACATTATCGCTCATAGAATTCTCCTTAGTTCGATGGTGGCGTTGTCGCAACTGCTTGCTTGAACGCTGATACGTCAATGGGAGAATTCTGGAAGGTCCTGCTTGATGGATCCAATCGATTAAATAAACTAATACAATTGACTGTCTCTATGGGCGCATTAGGCCCCAGGCTATGGCGTAGCCGAGCACTGCGATCTGTGAGAAGAACAGGCCAAAGGTTAGCAGTGCAATTCGAACGATGGTTGGGTCGGTCCCTAGATAATCGGCGAATCCTGAGCACACGCCACCCAGCAATGCCCGGTGCGGAGATCGACGTAGCTGTTCGCGGTTGCTGTTTATCATGTGTCGATTCCGAGTTCGATGCTGGCGGCGCTGTTCAGCTCTGGGTGCAGAGCATTGGCAACCACGCCGAAAGCAAGGCACAGAACGGCGACCAGAATGACCGCCAGCCAAGAAAGCCGCGGCTGGCGCCAGCGTGAAATACGTAGACTTAACATATTGGGGCTTTTCGGCATGGAATTTGTCATGGCGGGCTCGTCTCGGCTGGCTTGTGTTGGCTTTCGATCGGCGATGGCCGTTGTCTTTGTCTCAAATGCAGTTCGTACTATTGCTATCCAATTCTCATGCCAGAATTGCACCGTTCGAAATAGTCTTAAATATCAAAGGGATAGCGCGTTCTGCCGGATATTGGGGCTGGCGAATTGCGCCAACTGTTAGTGCATTGCTGGGTAGTGATGGTGCCAACCGCCAGGCGCTGGCACAGTAGGGCTCAAAGTTCTTGATGGTGGGAGGAAGGGGTCATGACGTTACATTTTGCTTCGATCTGGGAAGCGGTCGCTGACTATGCGCCAGATCGCCCTGCGGTAATCTGTGATGACGTCAAGCTCAGCTGGCAGCAGTACGAACAACGCGCAGCCCGGATTGCGGCCGCGCTGCAGGAGGCTGGCTTAGGCGCTGGTAGCAAGGTTGGATTGTATTTGCACAACTCGAGCCAATATCTCGAATCCCAGTTCGCAGTGTTCAAGATCGACGGTTGTCCAATCAACGTCAACTACCGCTACAAAGCTGATGAACTGGTTTATTTACTAGAAAACTCAGATGCCGAAGCTCTGGTGTTTCAAAGCAGCTACGCCATGCGTATCTGGGAGATCAAAGATCGCTTGCCGAATATAAAGCTGTTTCTGCAAGTCGACGACGGCAGCGCCGAAGTGCTGCTGGATTTCGCAACGGCTTATGAATCGGTGCAGCGCGACTTCGAGCCCTTGCCCCCCATCGAGCACGATCCGGAAGGCGTTTACATGCTGTATACCGGTGGCACGACGGGTATGCCCAAAGGCGTCATGTACAACGTGGTGGATTTTTCCACTGCGCTCACAGGGCTCGGCGCAGCAAGCCAGGAAATGACGCCACCAACAACTTTGGCCGAGTATCGCGAATACTTGCGTGCAACCGACGCAGCACCGGTGAGCTTGCCAGCCTGCCCGATGATGCACGGCACCGGGATGTGGCTTGGCTGCATGGTACCCCATGCCCAGGGAGGCACCGTGGTTGCGACCTCGAAGTTGGGTTTGGACCCTGATCATCTGTGGGAGCTAGTGCAGGAGCATCGTGTTAACGATCTGGTTATTGTCGGCGACGCCTTTGCTAAGCCGTTGCTTGCTAGCTTGCAGGATGCCGCAACACGCAATCGTCCCTATCGTCCCGACAGCTTGAAGCAGATCATCTCTAGTGGGGTTATGTGGAGCGCCGAGGTTAAACAAGCTCTGCTGGAGCACATCGACTGCGCGCTGGTGGATGTGATGGGTTCGTCCGAAGGTGGCATGGGCTCGTCGGTCACTTCTAGAGATATGACTGCGCCCACGGCTAAGTTCGCGCTCAATGAAGGTGTCAAAGTCTTTACCGATGATGGCAGGGAAGTCGAGCCTGGGTCGAAGGAGATTGGCAAGCTTGCCACCAGCGGTAGCGTACCCTTGGGCTACTACAAGGATGAGGCAAAGTCGGCGGCGACGTTTCGCGAGATTAACGGTGTGCGCTACAGTTTTCCGGGAGACTACGCGAGCGTTGCCGCTGATGGCAGTATCACCTTGCTTGGTCGGGGTAGTGCTTGTATCAACACGGCTGGAGAAAAAGTTTTCCCCGAGGAAGTTGAAGAAGCGTTAAAGCGCCACCCACAGCTTTACGATGTATTGGTGGTGGGTTTGCCAGATGATCGCTTCGGTGAGCGGGTGGTTGCAGTAGCGTCGGCTCAGGATGGCGCCACGCTCGATCCCCAGGGGGTGATCGATTTCGCGCGAGAACAGCTTGCCGGCTATAAAGTGCCAAAGCAGGTGTTGGTCGTAGACCAGGTGCAACGAGCGCCGAATGGTAAAGCCGATTACAAATGGGCTCGAAAGACCGCTGAGCAGGTTGGTTGATCTTAGCTGATACCAGGCTGACAAGGTGCTTGCGAGGGGTCTCTTAGCCAGGTCCTGAATCCAGACACGCTATTTGCGTGACCGACCTCCCACTCTCAAGGACCTCGACCATGCAATTTCCCGCTGCTTGACTACGGTTATTGCAAGGGTTTGCGAGGTATACCGTGTCCGGATCTCTGGTGGAGTTTGATATAGGCGTTGAGCAGGCCGTTAAGGTCTGTAAGCAGGTGTTGCCGCTTATGAGTCGGCAGCGTGTGCCGACCATTCCGCAGAACTATGCAGTCTGGTACGAATACGTGACCCGCTCGAACGATGATCTGGTTGCCGAGATTGAACAGCTGCTGAGCGATGGCGAGAGCTTCTCGCCGGATCGCTGTGAGGACATCTATCAGCGACACTTTTTGGACGCAATTCGAGCTGAAGTCGATGACATTCAGGGCGAGATGCGTAAGCGCGTCGAGTCGGTGCTGCGAGAGCTGGGTGGGCTCGGCAAAGACATGGACCACTACAGCGAAGTGCTCGATGATTGCGGCACTCAGCTCACCGAAGGTCTGTCTGCAGAGGATCTGAAGAAGTTGGTGGTTTTGCTGGCAGAAGAAACCCACAAGACCCGGGAGCGCAGTGGTCAGGTAGAGGGTTCATTGCATGCAATGTCCCATGAGTTGACACGCATGCGAGCGCAGGTAGATCGGCTGTCTCGAGACTCAAATACTGACCCGTTGACGTTAGTGGCGAATCGGCGCGTATTTGATCGCTCGATCAAGGCGATGACCGAAGAGGCCGAGCGCGATGGCACCGAACTTTGTTTGATCATGGCTGACATCGACCGCTTTAAGCTGTTTAACGATACTCATGGCCATCAGGTGGGCGATGACGTGTTGCGCTTTGTGGCGTTAGAAATGCGTGCCTGTGTAAAGGGACGCGACCTGCTGGCTCGTTATGGTGGTGAGGAGTTTGGTGTGTTGCTGCCTTCCACGCCCTACGAAGGTGCCATGCGGCTGGCGGAACAGATCCGAGCGATGATCGAGGCGCAGCCCATTACCGATGTGCGAGGACGCGGCCCTTTTTCCGTCACCCTGTCGTTGGGTGTATCGGTCTATCGAACCGGTGAATCCATGGTCGAGTTCATCGAGCGCGGTGACCGAGCGCTGTACCTCTCGAAAGAGAATGGGCGAAATCAGGTTAGCGGCGAACGATCGCTCTAGGCGCATTCACTGACCTGAAAACCATTGGGGTTTGTTAGACTGCGCCCATCGCAGTAGCCGGGTCGCTGAACCAGCTGATGTCCAAATACCGTCCGTTTCTCTACAGCTGGCTCGTCTCGCTCATTACTGTGCCTGGCTTTGCTGAGCAGGGCGAGCGCCCACTTGCGATCCGCAACCTTTCCCCAGTCGCCGGACTTTACGGTTTGCCGCGAATGCGCGGCGGTGCCCTCGGTGAGGGTCTCCAGCTCAGTGTGAACATTGCTCAGGTCAGCAATTTCACCTCTGCCAACATTGGCGGAACCCAGGTGTTTTTTGACGGCGAAACCACGGTCTTTGATTACTCCTTATCTCGCCGCTGGGGTGAGCAGGCAGAGTGGGGGGTGACCTTTCCCTACGTAGCCCACAGCGGTGGTTTCCTCGATGGCTTCATCGATGATTTCCATTCGTTGTTTGGCCTGCCAGAGGGTGGCCGAGAGCGCGCCAAGAGCGATCAGTTGGACTATCTGGTGCGTATCGATGGCGAGACCTTGGTGAGCTTTGACGATTCGCGCGGAGGCATTGGAGATGTCCAGGCTTGGCTCGGTTACGCCTTGTGGGATGCGCCTGCAAGAGAAGTGAACTTGCGGGCCCAAGTGAAATTGCCAACGGGTCGCAGCAGCAGGTTAACCGGTTCGGAAGGACTAGATATCGCATTGTGGGCTGAGTTGCAGGAGCGCCGGTTGCTCCAGTCGCTCGGTGCGGTGATTTCCCTTGGCGCTGGTGCTGTTTGGTTAGACGAAGGCGAATTAGCACCGCGCTCCCAGGAATCTTGGGCCATGGTGGGGCATTTCGGTTTGCGCCGCGGTTTTGGCTCGAGGTTTGAGCTGCTCGGGCAGCTTGATGCCCATAGCCAATTGCATGACAACCCTGCCGACGCGATGGGTGGCTCGGCGTTAATGGGCAGTCTGGGCCTTCGAGCAGCGATTACCCCACGCTTGCAGATGGAGTTCGTGGTGATCGAAGATCTGCAGTCCCGCAGCACCTCGGATGTCGTGTTTCAGCTGCAATTGGATGCTTGGTTATAGATGCATAAGCACCGATGAATCATCCACGACTCAGTAGGGCGCCCCAGGAACTAGAACAGGAAGTGTTCGACGTTTTAGTCCTAGGCGGCGGAATTACCGGTGCCGGAATCGCCCGGCATGCCGCGCAAGCGGGCCTGCGCACAGCGTTGGTAGAGGCCGCTGATTTTGGTTCCGGTACTTCCAGTCGATCCACCAAGTTGATCCATGGAGGCTTGCGCTATCTTGCTATGGGCGACTTCGCGCTGGTGCGGGAGGCTGCGCTAGAGCGCAAAGCCGTGCACCGTATAGCACCCCATCTAGCCGAGCCTCGGTGGATGGTTTTGCCAGTGCGTAGTCGCCTGGAGTGGTTAAAGTATCGGGTTGGGGTCGGCATCTACGAATTTCTCGGCAGCGTTGCGGCGAGCGATCGTTTTGGTCAACGACCTGACGGTAGCGCTGCTCAGCTTGAGCCGGGCATTGCCTGGAACGAGTTTCCGTATGCCTGTGTGTATCGCGAATACTTAACTGATGATGCGCGTTTGGTGCTAGCAACCTTGCGCAGTGCGGTTGCGCTAGGTGCGGTGGTGCAAAACTACGTTAGAGCAGAAGCGGTGATCCCGCCTCAAGCGGGTCAAGAGTTTCATCAGGTGCAGCTGAGCGACGCGCTGCAGCCGGATTCAACTTTCACCGCTCGTGCCCGTACTGTGATCAATGCCACCGGTCCCTGGGCGGAGTCGCTGTTGCCACCGTCAACTGACGCGGCCAGGTTGCGACTGAGCAAAGGCGTGCACATTGTCTTGCGCAACGAACAGCTGCCCGTTAACAATCTTGTTATGATCGGTGCTCCAGATGGGCGCTTGCTGTTTGTGATCGGGCGCGGACGCTACACTTATGTCGGCACCACAGATACGCCTTACGATCGGGCGCCGAGGACCTGGCCGACTGTTAGCGCAGCGGACGTAGAGTATCTGTTGGCTCCGCTGGCGACCTACTTCCCCAAGCACCCTATCAGCGCTGAAGACGTCGTGGCGTCATGGGCTGGGTTGCGACCGCTGGTAAACGAGCCGGGCAAGGCGCCCAAAGAGATGTCGCGTAAAGATGAAATCTGGCAAGACGACGGTTTCATTACAATTGCCGGGGGCAAGCTGACGGGCTTTCGCAAAATGGCAGAAGATGTATTGGAGCGCGTGGGTGCCCACCTGCAGCGCTCGGTTGCCCTCGGTAGCAAGCTGCAGCCGTTGTGTGGTGGGGACCTAGAAAGCACAGGCTGCCGCACAGTCGAAGAGTTGATCACTCACGTCGCGCGTCGCTACCAGCAACCCGAGGTCATTGCCGCGCGGCTGGTGCGCTTGTACGGCAGCGAAGTCGAAAGCGTACTGGGTGCAGCGCCCACACCCCTGTCGGCGTCGCTGTTCGCCGAAGAAGTGGATTGGGGCGTGGTCACTGA
This sequence comes from Pseudomonadales bacterium, assembly GCA_051027215.1. Lineage (GTDB taxonomy): Bacteria > Pseudomonadota > Gammaproteobacteria > Pseudomonadales > Azotimanducaceae > CALHVX01. The sequence goes on from JBPCXR010000229.1 coordinate 79,695, forward strand.
AGGTGCGATAAGCCTCGAAGATATGGTGTATTTGCGCCTCCGGGCTGCGTGGTTTGCGCCGATGGAGCTGCTAGAGGCATTGCCGGCAATCGCCGCAAGAATGGCGACGCTGCGGGGTTGGTCGGAAACCGTCTTAGCGCAGCAACTTAGCCAGTGTCGTGAGCGCTTGCGCTCGGACCTCGAGTTCGGAACCGCGGATTCTGCCGGCTGAGCGTTACATGCTCCGCTCAAGGGCTGTATCCTTCGGCAATTGCTTACACCAGTCCTAGGGAGGACCATCAATGGCTATGCAGCATTCACCTCTGTTGATGTCGCGTATTCTGGATCGCGGTGCAAAGGTTGCACCCCAAGAGGAAATCGTCACTGCTACAGAAACTGGAACCCGCAGGCAGACTTACGCGCAAACGCGCGATCGCGCGCACCAGCTGGCTCATGCATTGAGCAAAGCGGGCATCCAGGTTGGAGATCGGGTTGGCACGTTCATGTGGAACGGTTCGCGCCATGTGGAAGCCTACCACGCGATCGCCGGCATGGGCGCGGTACTGCATACCCTCAATGTGCGTCTGTCAGATCATGACCTGGCCTACATCATCGAGCACGCGCAAGACAAACTCATCATTGCTGATGCCGATGCCTTGCCGCTTCTGGAAAAACTCAAAGATCGGATGCCCAGCGTCAAGCGAGTGATCGTTGCGACAGAAGAAGGATTCGAAGGTTGGCAAACCGATTTGCCGGGTGCGGAAGACTATGAGTCTTTCATTGCCGGACAACCGACGCAGTTTGAGTGGCCAGAGATTCCAGAGAACTCAGCGCTGGGTCTGTGTTACACGAGTGGCACCACAGGAAACCCCAAGGGCGTTGAGTACGAGCACCGTTCCCAGTATCTGCACACGCTCACCCAGTGCATGACGGATTCGATGGGGCTGAGCGGCACGGATGTGCTTTGTGGCATTGTTCCAATGTTCCACGCGATGGGTTGGGGTCTGCCCTGGTCGGCGTTGATGCTGGGCATGAAGCAAGTGATGCCCCACAGGTTCATGGATCCGGCAAGGTTGATCCAGCTCATGTCTGACGAAGGTGTAACCATTTCCGCGGGCGTGCCTACCATCTGGCAGGGTGTGAAATCGTTGTATGAGCAGTCTCCTGGCAAATACGACCTCAGCGCGCTATCTAGATTGACCTGTGGTGGCTCGGCGCCGCCCTCAACGTTGATTCGCTGGTACTGGGATCAGCTGAATGTAGAGATGATCCAAGGTTGGGGCATGACTGAGACTTCACCGCTTGCGACTCTGTCACGAAGAGTAATGAAACGTAGCCAGTTAGCTCTGAGCGAAGATCAGCAGTTTGAGAACGTTGCTAAAGCCGGCCAGCTGATGCCTGGGCTGGAGCTGGACATTTTCGATGAAGACTTCAACCCAGTACCGCACGATGGCGAAAGCGTTGGCGAAATTCTTATTCGAGGTCCGTGGATATGTTCGGAGTACTACAACAATCCGCAACCTGAGAAGTTCCACGGCGATTGGCTCATTACCGGTGACGTCGGCAAGATTGACCCTGAGGAATACCTAATCATCAGCGATCGCTCCAAAGACCTGGTTAAAAGCGGCGGAGAGTGGATTTCTTCGGTAGATCTAGAGAATCATATCTGTGGCTTGCCCGGCATCGCGCAGGCGTGTGTTGTGGCGCAACCTCATCCGAAATGGGATGAGCGACCGCTGGCATTGGTGGTTCTCGCCGATGGTGCCAGCGTTAGCAAAGAAGAGGTGCTTGCCCACTGCGCTACGGCCTTCGCCAAGTGGCAGTTGCCCGATGACGTTCTTTATGTCGACAGCATCCCGCTGACTTCTACAGGCAAAATGGATAAGAAAGTGGTACGGGCAGATCTCGAAGCGCAAGGTTACGAGCTACCGGATCTGCGGCAGAGCGCCTAATACTGGCGTAGCGCAAACGCGCAGCTAGCGGCTGGCACAAGACTACTTGATCAGGTGAGCGCATGAAGAAGAGCATTGGGCTGGTGATTGTGGTGGCAGTGGTGCTGTTGCTGCTCCCCGGTTGGTTGGGTGGCATGGCGGAGCGGCAGCTGCGCGAGCAACTGGCATTGGCAGATCCGTATGAGGGCCTGGTGTCGATAGCTATTGCCAACTACCAGCGCGGCTGGTTTCGCAGCGAAGTGGAATACGAGATCGGTTTGGCGCCAGAGTATGTCGAGCAGTTGCAGGAGTTGGTTGAGGGTACCGATGCCGCGGCGGCTGGCTCAGCGGCGGGGTTACAGGGTGACGAGTTCAGCCGCCGCCTACATTTACGCAGCCACGTTGGTCATGGACCGATCGGTTTTCTTGACGGGCCGTTTTTTGGGATGTTCAAAGCACTCACTAGCGCCGGTGAGGAGAATCCCGAAATCAATGAGTTTGTGCAGACCAGCGGTATGCCCTACCTGTTCGAGGCGGAAACCATTACCAGCTTTTTTGGCACCACCCAAGGCGCCATTAGCGTACCGCCGATCAATGCCGATGGCTCGAACATCGGCGCGCCAAAGTCTACCGGTGCAATGCGCTTTTCCGGACTGGACGTAAAAGGTGAATTTCACTTTGGCAATCGCGCCGGGAAAATGACCGGTGGGTTCGAACTTCTCGAGATCGTTGGCGAAGAGGCCGAGATGGTTCTCGAGGGTGTGAGGCTGCAAGCTGACTCCCGCGCCGTATCGAAATACATGTGGGTCGGTCCTGCAGATTTCGACATTGCCCGTTTCGATGTGCGCTCAAAGGGCGATGCGCCCAGCATCGTCGCTGAGGCATTAAGCTTGCAGGTGCGCAGCTCTGAAAACAGCGATGGAGAAACTCTCAACATTGCGGTGACCTATGGGGCTAAGCACCTGCAGTTGCCGGAATCCGCTGTGGTGGATGCGCAGATGGGAATGGCGCTGGAGAATGTGTCTGTGGCTGCTTTGGATGAATACTACGCCATGACCCAAGCGGTCACGTCCATGAACGACGAAGCTATGTCGCAGCTTGGTACCCAGGCCCCTGCGATGCTTTACCAGTTTGCTCAGCGCTCACCGACGCTGGCGCTGACGCCGCTGCGCTTTACCCTAGATGGCGAACCCTTTGATGGCTCCCTGGAACTTACGCTGGATGGCAACCGCTTGCCGGGAGCAGATGCGTTCAGCGTGATGGACGTTGGTATGTGGGCTCAAGTTGTGAGCGCGCAAGGAGAGGCCAGCGTCAGCAAAGCGCTCGCTGAGTCCATGGCGGTGAGTGCGACCGAAGCGCAAATGCGTAGCGCATTCGGCGATGACCCGAATATTGACGCAACCCAGCTTGCAGACATGGCTCGCATCCAGGCGCCAATGATGCTCAATACATTGGTACAGCAGGGGTTGATCAAAGAAGCACAGAAAACCTACAGCGCGCAGCTTCGCTACGGCGATGGCGAATTGTTGGTGAATGGCCAATCCATGCCAATCGGAGCCCTACTACAATAGGCGCTTTGGCTGAGCCTTTTTAGAATAGAGGAACCACTTTGAAGTTTAACAACCGGATTACCGAAATGCTCGGCGTCGAGACCCCTGTGGTTCAGGCTCCCATGGGTTGGATTGCCCGTTCTCAATTAGCCTCCGCGGTCTCCAATGCTGGTGCGCTTGGCATTATCGAAACCTCTTCTGGCGAGCTGGATGCCGTTCGCGAAGAAATCGTGAAAATGCGTTCGCTAACAGATCGGCCGTTCGGCGTGAACATAGCTCAAGCCTTCGTTCGGGATCCGAAGATCGTGCAATTTGTGATTGATCAAGGTGTTCGCTTTGTCACCACTTCGGCGGGTAACCCAGAACGCTATACCGGCGAGTTGAAAGCTGCAGGCCTAACCGTATTTCATGTGGTACCGAGTCTCTCTGCGGCACTCAAAGCCGTGGAGTGTGGGGTCGATGGCTTGGTGGTCGAAGGCGGTGAAGGTGGCGGATTCAAGAACCCCCGAGAAGTCTCCACCATGGTGTTGTTACCACTCATTCGCTCGAAGGTGGATGTACCAATCATCGCAGCCGGCGGATTCTTAGACGGAAAAACCATGGCCGCCGCCTTTGCATTAGGTGCGGAGGGTATTCAGCTTGGCACCCGTATGGTGTCTTCTGCGGAGTCGCCGGTGCACGAAAACTGGAAACAGGCCATTGTTGGGGCTAAGGAGACCGATACGGTATTTCTCAATCGCAATCACTCCCCAGCACTGCGGGCGCTACGCACAGAGAAAACCAGCACGCTGGAGAACACACCCGAGGTGAATGCCATGCAGTCGTTCGGCACGGCGTTAGATCTGTACTTCGGCGGCGATATGGAAGCGAGCATTGCGCTGACTGGTCAGGTCTGTGGCCGCATCGATGCAGTACGGCCAGTGGCCGACATCATTGCTGACATCAAAGCGGAGTTTTTCGAAACTATTGGCCAGTTGGAAAAGCAGTACTGCTGATTCGAAGTACCGTCTAGTCTCGATCGAAGCTCAGTGGCTGACCGTATGGGCCCGGCAGAATGCTACCGTTACAATAACGTAGAGCGCCGTTAACCCAGGTGCCGCGCACGCGCGCATGCAGATCAATATTCTCGAATGGGCTCCAACCACATTTCGACAGTGGCGGCGGTAGGGCATCGTTGAGTAGTTCCTCCGGGCTGGCATCGCGGCGGTCGTCTATCAACGTCAGATCGGCGTGGTAACCCTCGCGCAAGTAGCCTCGCTCCCGAACAGCGAACATGTCTGCTGGGGCGTGTGCGACTTTCTCGACCACCTTGGTGATGTCGAATACCCCGGCGCGAATCTGCTCGAACAGACTCAGCAGTGCATGCTGCACGAGGGGTAGCCCGGCCGGTGCCTGTGCGTAAGCACGATCCTTTTCTTCCCGCGTATGCGGTGCATGATCCGTAGCGATCACGTCGATACGGTCTTCGTTGATGGCGCGGAGCAACGCCAGCTGATCCGAGCGCGCTTTTATCGCTGGATTGCATTTAATGTCTGCACCTTTCTCTTCATACCAGCTTTCGTTAAAGAACAAGTGGTGTACACAGGCTTCTGCAGTGATGCGCTTACCCTGTAAGGGACCTGGCTCAAACAGCGCTAGCTCCTTTTCGGTAGTCAGGTGCAACACGTGCAGGCGCGAACCGTAGCGCTTGGCGAGGGCAACCGCCATCGAAGAGGATTTATAGCAGGCATCAACCGAACGGATGTGAGGATGCTGACTGAAGGGGATGTCTTCGCCATACTTCTTGGTAGCTGCGGCTTCATTGGCGAGAATTGTTGGAGTGTGCTCGCAGTGAGTGGCGATCAACAGCGGCGTGCTGGCGAAAATGCCTTCTAGCGTCTGTTCGTCATCAACCAACATGTTGCCAGTGCTCGCGCCCATAAAGACTTTTACGCCGCATGGCAGCGCCAGATCAACGGACTTGATGGCCTCGAGGTTGTCGTTGGTGGCGCCTAAGTAAAAGGCGTAGTTTGCTTCGCTGCATTGAGCCGCTCGCGCGTGCTTGTCTTCCAGCGCAGACTGGCTGATGGTTAGCGGATTGCAGTTTGGCATCTCCATATAGCTGGTAATGCCACCGGCTATCGCCGCAGCCGACTCGGTGGCAATGGTGCCTTTGTGCTCAAAGCCCGGTTCTCGGAAGTGCACCTGATCATCGATCATGCCGGGTAACAGCCAGGCGCCTTGGGCGTCGATGACTTGAGCATTCTCCGGTGTCGGGCGATTCATGCCGACGATTCGGCCCTCGCTGATCAACAGGCTGCCCTCGGTCACTGCGCCTTCGTTGACCATGCGGGCGTTGACAATCTGGCAGCCGGGGCCACTGCGCCCGCTGTCGGCATTAGGGGGCTGGCTGTCGGTGAGTTTCTCGGATTGCATAGTTTGCTAGTTCCGGCTGGTCAGGCGTTGTTTGCGCAGGTTACTGGCTCTCAGCTTCTTGCGCCAGCGGCTCTTTGTGCGCAACGTCACTGAGTATATGTGTCCGCTGACTATACTCGTCCTACTCTCCGATGAGGACGGTGCTGATGTTCCTTGCACGATCCTTTAATACCGATTGTTTCGATACCTCGCCCAGGCTGATTCGCGCGGCTTGTCAATTGCTGTTGCTACTCGTCACGGTGGTGCCGAGTGTCGCCAGCGCAGATAGCACAGTTGATGCGCGCGCTGGGGTGGGTGGCTGGCAGCAGCAGGCAGAAGGCGATTTGCGTTCTGGCCTCTCCGATGTGGATGTAGAGGATGATCTTGGCATTGACCCTGAACCGGGCGTGCTTGCCTACTTTTCTTTTGAACATGCTGTGCCGATTGTGCCAAACCTACGTTTTGACTATGCCGATACGTCGTTGACGGGTGACGAGCAACTCGATCGAAGCATCGAAGTCAACGGCACGGTGTTTGGATTTTCGGATCAGGTGAGTACCGAGATCGAGCTGCGCCAGGCCGATGCGTTGCTTTACTACGAAGTTTTGGACAACCAGCTGTCATTCGATGTCGGGGTCGCCGCGCGCTACATCGATGGTGAAATCGCCGTTGCTTCCAGCACAGCTTTGGCTGAGGCGGAGTTTAAGGGTGCCTTGCCGTTACTCTATGCCGGGCTGCGCGCGGAGTTACCGCTGGCTGGACTATGGGTGGGTGCCCAGGTTCGCGGTGCCGGCTACGGCGGTGATCAACTAGTGGATGTCCAAGCTCGATTGGGTTATCAGAGCAAATTTGGATTAGGCACTCAGATCGGTTGGCGCAGCCTGCAGCTTTCCCTAGAAGACTACGATGACCTGGATGAAGCCAACATCGACATCTCTGGGCCCTACGTCATGTTGAATTTCCAATTTTGACCAGGGGAGTGTGGCGGCGTAGCTCTGCTCCCACTTTTTGTTCAAGATCCTAGCCTCGCATCAGTTCTGACTGGACTCGGTGTGAGCTCTATAATGAGCCATGGATCGTACTCAAGTTCAGCGCAGACTGGCGGAGATTGTGCCCGCAGCAGCGATCATCGCTGATGCTGCTGGCTTGAAGCCCTATGAATCCGATGGCTTAACCGCAATAAAACAAGAGCCCTGGTTGGTGGTGTTACCAGACAGCGAGGCCCAGGTGGTGAAAATTCTGCAGCTCTGTCTGGAGTTGCAGTTGCCGGTGGTGCCTCGAGGAGCAGGTACTGGACTGTCTGGCGGCGCTAGACCCAACGCCGAAGGAGTGTTGCTAGGCCTGTCACGCATGACCCAAGTGCTAGAAATAGACCCCGCCGCGGGCTGCGCACGGTTACAGCCAGGCGTGCGCAATCTTGCCATCACCGAGGCTGCTGCCGCTCACGGTTTGTATTATGCACCAGACCCCTCCTCGCAAATCGCTTGCTCCATTGGTGGCAACGTCGCAGAAAACAGCGGCGGCGTACACTGTTTGAAGTACGGTTTGACCGTGCACAACGTCATCGGGGTGCGTTGCGTGCAAATGGATGGCACCGTCATTGAAGTTGGCGGAAACTCGCTGGATGCACCGGGCTATGACCTGCTTGCCCTACTGTGTGGCAGTGAAGGCATGCTCGGGGTAATCACGGAAATTACCGTACGCCTGTTGCCCCAGCCACCTGTTCAGCAGGTGTTGTTGGCTGCTTTCAACGAGATCAACACGGCTGCAAACGCAGTGAGCACAATCATCGCTGAAGGAATCATTCCCGCTGGGCTGGAAATGATGGATCAGCTGGCGATTACTGCCGCCGAAGATTTCGTTCATGCTGGATATCCGAAGGATGCTGCCGCGATCTTGCTTTGTGAGTTGGACGGCAATGCTGCGGAAGTCGCCGCTGATGCCAGGCGCGTGACGGCGCTGCTAAACCATGCGGGGGCTACTAGCATTCGCAGCGCTACAGACTCAGACGAACGAGCGCGATTGTGGTTAGGGCGCAAGGCGGCGTTTCCCGCGGTGGGTCGGCTTGCGCCCGATTACTACTGTATGGACGGCACCATCCCGAGGGCCCAGCTCAGCGCAGTTCTGACGCAGATTGCTAGCTTGTCGAAGACATACGGACTAGCGGTTGCCAACGTCTTTCACGCTGGTGATGGCAACCTGCACCCACTCATTCTCTACGATGCCAACCAAACTGGCGAGCTCGAGCAGGCCGAAGCCTTTGGCGCTGAAATTCTCCGGATCTGCGTGGCTGCAGGCGGCACCATCACCGGCGAGCACGGCGTTGGGGTAGAGAAGCTCGATGGTATGTGTCACCAGTTCAATGCTGCAGAGCTGGCGCAGTTCGAGCGGGTTAAGCAGGCCTTGGATCCCGCGGGGCTATTGAACCCGGGCAAAGGCATACCTACCCTGCAGCGCTGTAGCGAAATCGGAGGTATGCACGTGCATGAGGGTGATCTGCCGTTCGCCGGGTTGCCACGGTTTTGAGCCAAATCATGGCGACGGATCGGGACGACAGCGAACGAATCGTTGCTGCAGTGAACGCAGCGATAGAGCAGCAGCGGCCGGTGACCCTGTGCGGCAGTGGCACCAAAGCGCGACGCTATGGCGCGCTGTCAGCAGAGTCTGAAGATGCCCAGAGCGAGCGTCTCTCAACCATCGATCATTGCGGCATCCTGCACTATGCACCGGATGAGTTGGTGCTTGAGGCGAGAGCCGGAACGCCGCTGCGCGATATAGAACAAGCGCTGGCGGCGCATCAGCAGATGCTCGCTTTCGAGCCGCCTCGCTACCGTTCCGGCGGCACGCTTGGTGGCACAGTTGCTGTTGGTTTGTCAGGTCCGGCGCGGCCCTGGCGGGGCTCGCTGCGTGACGCCGTATTGGGTGTGGAGATGATCAACGGACTCGGGGAGCGTTTGCAGTTTGGCGGGCGCGTAGTAAAAAACGTCGCCGGCTACGACCTTTCGAGATTGCAAGCCGGTGCCTTTGGCACCTTCGGTTGCCTGCTGAGCGTTTGCGTGCGGGTCATGCCTAAGCCACTGAGCGAGCAGACCCTGGTGTTAGCGTTGTCGGCAGAGCAGGCCTTGCAGCTCATGGCAAGCTGGACCACTCAGAGTTTGCCGTTGGCCGGCAGTTGCTATTATGACTCACGGCTTTGGGTTCGGTTGCTCGGCGCTCCCGATGCAGTTGCAGCGGCCACTGCCTGCATTGGCGGCGAGCTCAGCGCCGAGCAGAGCCTGTGGCAGACCCTGCGCGACCAAAGCCATCCGTTCTTTACCGCCGACGGGCCCCTCTGGCGCCTATCGCTGCCCCTTGGTGCGCCCGCTTTACCATTCGATGACCGAGCATTGATCGAGTGGGGCGGTGCCCAGCGTTGGTACAGCGGTGAGCACGGACTAGAACCGGAACGCTTACATGCTTTGGGTGGCCGATTGTTGTCTTATGCTGACACCGGGCTGAGCACTGTGGACAGAGCCAGCGCTCAAGTCGGCGCCCGCCTGCGCGAGGCATTCGATCCCCACGGTCTGTTCAACCGGCACCTGTGTAGCCATGCAAACTAGCCTCCCGGAAAACCTCCTGGCAACCTCCCAGGGTCAGCGCGCCGATGCCATTTTGCGCAGCTGCGTGCACTGTGGTTTCTGTAACGCGACCTGTCCAACTTATCAGGTTTTAGGAGATGAGCTCGATGGCCCACGGGGCCGAATCTATCTGATTAAGACCTTGCTAGAGAGCGAAGCTGACGAACAGGTCAAGGTAGCTGAGCGTGCCGAGCAACATCTGGATCGTTGCCTGACTTGTCGAGCCTGCGAAACCACCTGTCCTTCTGGCGTCGCTTATGGCGAGTTGCTGGAGCTTGGACGGGCTGAAACCGACCGTATTCGGCCACGTCGGGGTATCCCTCGACTGATGCGACGCTGGTTGGTTACGCAGATGTCATCTACGCGCCGGGTTCGAAGGTGGTCAAGGCTGGGTCGACTTTTCGCGTTCGTTTTGCCTAACGCCCTAAAGCGCAATGTTCCGCCAAAGCCGAACAAGGCACCGGTTGGAGAGCATACAACGCGAGCTCTGAGCGACCCCGCATTGTCGGGTATGCGGGTGTTGTTGCTTGATGGTTGTGTACAGGAGGCAGCGACGCCGGCAACAAACCAGACGCTGAGTCAACTATTGCAGCGGCGTGGGGCTGAGGTCGTGCGCTTGCCCAAGGAATCTTGCTGCGGTGCGCTGGCGCTCCATCTGAACGCCCAGGATTCTGCCTTGGCGGCTGCTCGAAAACTGCTGGATCAGTTCGAAGCGGTAGCCGACGAGGTGGACGTGGTCGTCTCTACGGCGAGTGGGTGTGGTGTAACTCAACGAGACTATCCACGCCTATTCGAAGGTGAGAGCGGTCACTATCGCCTGCTTGCCAGAACGTTTGCAGAGAAGTTGCAAGACGCCAGCGAGCTGCTGTCCCAATCCCGTACCCTCGAAGCTCAGATGACGGGTCAGCGGATTGCCTGGCATGCGCCCTGCACGCTGCAACATGGCCAACGTACGGGCGAGGATGTACCGAGGCTGCTGCAACAGGCGGGCTACGAGCTCGTACCGGTGCGCGACAGTCATCTGTGCTGCGGCTCGGCGGGAACCTATTCGGTGCTACAACCAGCGCTCTGCGAAGAGCTGGGCGAGCGCAAGCTGCAAGCACTGACCAGCGCAGATCCGCAGCTCATTGCCACCGCCAATGTTGGCTGCCAGCTGCACTTGAGTCACGGAGCCCAAGTTCCGGTGAAGCACTGGCTCGAACTGCTGCAATAAGCCAAACTGAAGTTCGACTGGATTGAGGGGAGACAGTCACATGGCCGACAGTCCGTTGACAGAGTCAGCGCACGCAGACGTGCAGGGCGCTGTTACCTCTGCTGATGACGAGGCAGTGAGCAAGGGCAGCTATTTCTTCTTAGGATTTCTGACCCTGCTCAACGTCATGAACTTCGTTGATCGCCAGTTGCTCAGCAGCTTCGCCAACTACATCGTGCCGGATCTTGCGCTGACAAATACTCAATTCGGCTTGCTCACCGGATTGGTATTCATCATCTTCTATTCTGCCATGGGGCTATTCATGGGCGCGTTGGCCGATACCGTGAATCGCACTCGGTTAATTGCGGCCGGGCTTGCGCTTTGGTCAGCGTTGACGGCATTGTCTGGCGCAGCCAAAGGATTCTGGAGTCTAGCCGCGCCGCGCATGTTCATAGGCGTGGGTGAGTCCATCATGACGCCCACCTCCATGTCGCTGCTGGCTGATCGCTTTCCACCCGGCCGCTTGGGGTTTGCCTCGGGCTTTTACTACATGGGTGTGCCCATTGGCGTTGGCGTCAGTTTGCTGATTGTGGGTTATCTCGGTCCAGCTATTGGTTGGCGCAACTGCTTTTACCTGTTGGGCGCTATAGGGTTACTCCTTGCCCTGGTGATGTTGTTCATCAAAGAAACGCCACGTAAACATCTACAACGTGCGCAAACGTTAGCTGGAACGGTAGAAAAGCAGAGTTTCAGCGAGATCCTAAAGACCCTAGGTTTGGCTTTGCGCGCCTCTCCTGCTCTGGGTCTTACCATTGGCGGCGGTGTGGCCTTGCATTTCATTCTGGGCGCGGCGGCGTTCGATCAGCTCTGGTACGCCCAAGAGCGCGGGTTTGATAGAGACGAGATTGCGCGCTATTCCGGTTGGATCGCCATGGTGGCAGGCATACTAGGCAACCTCTTTGGCGGCATTGGTGGGGATAAGTTTCTGGCCCGCACGGGCATGGGTCGTCCGATGTTTTTGTTCTGGATAATGCTGGTGCTGGCTCCGTTCAACATCGCCTATCGCATTGTTCCACCAGATAGCATTTGGTTTTGGGTGGGTATTTTCCTTGGCTATTTTCAGCTCGGGTGTTTTTACGGACCGACGTTTTCTACGGTGCAGGAACTGGTACCACCACAGATTCGGGCAACGGTGGTGGCTTTCTACATCTTGATGTTGAATCTGGTAGGGCTGGGCTTTGGCATCACTGCTGGTGGCATCGCGGTCGATGCGCTCATCGATGCCGGAGTCGCGGAGCCATATAGCTGGACATTGTTGGGCTTTACGCTGCTGTCGCTATTGGCTATTCCCTTGTTCTACGCTGCTGGCCGGCGTTTTTATCGAGATCGGGAACGCTTGTTCGAGCGAGTGAGCGACTAAGCACTGGTTTACTGATTCAGTTCAGCCGCGATAGGTTCGATAGCGATCGCGGATAGCACTGGCTTCCGCTGGTTCGCCCTTGGCTTGCTTAGCGTCGGCAATGACCAACCAGGCATCGCGTTGGAGATCTGCGCGATCACCCGCCAGCGCTAGCGCCTTACGGGCATAACGTTCTGCGGCTACAGCCCGTTGCGGCAACTGCAAGCGGGCGAGCTCGATCCACAAATCTGCTCGACGCGGCTCCAAGCGAATCGCCCGCTCGACGTAAGCCACCGCGCTGGCGTTATCCCCAGATGCTTTGGCCCGCTCACTTTCACGTAGCAACGCCAAGGTAGCCTGGCTCGCATCGCTTCGTGGCTCGCTGGGAGCGCTCGCAGGTGGTCGCTCGAGTTCTGGATAGACCGGCGGCGGAGCTTCCCCAGAGCGGTCTTCTACCGGTGGCAGCGCACCGCCGCTAGGTAACGACTGCGTGGTGCAGCCGCTGATGATGAACATGGCGACCAATGACGAAATGCTAAGCGGGTAGGCTTTCATGCTGCGATTATCTACTGCTCAATGCGGTTGGCGCCAGGGTTACGCAACCAGCGTTGGAATCGTTCGCTCAAGTCACGAAATGGAGACAGACCGCAATCGGGATGTGGCTCCAGTTGGATCCGTGACGGTAGAGACAATTGGATGGGCTGGGTGCCGGCGCAATTTGAGCGAATGCTGTAACCGGTGAGGTAGTCAACGCGCATCCGTGTCTGCCCAGGAGTGGTAAGCGACTTTTCGTCGGCAATGACCGGCTGTAGATCGGTATCACTCATGATGGCATCCCACAGGCGCATAGCGCCTGCGGCTCCGGTAAGCCCGGTGGGTTGATTGTCATCACGGCCAATCCAGGCGACCGCTAAGTAGTTGGCATCGAAGCCGGCGAACCAGCTGTCGCGGTAGTCATCGGATGTGCCGGTCTTACCGGCAATTCCGCGGTTGGCAAAGCGTGAGGTCTTGCCAGTGCCGAGTTGCATGACAGTGGCAAGCGCAGCGGTCAGTGCGTCGTTTACCTCTGGCTCGACGGTTTGACTCAAGTCGATGGGGTGGTGTGATAGCGCCTGGCCGCGCTCATCCAGTACCCGCACAACCGTTCGGGGTTGCATGGCGAAACCGCCGCTAGCAAAGGTTGCATAGAGTTGCAGCACTTGCAGCGGCGTGCGTTCTTCTGCACCTAGCAACAGCGAGGGGTAGGGATTGCGTGTCGGCGTGCCAGAAAGTTGTGCAAGTCGCTCGGCGACGGCCCCGACCCCGAGACCCAGACCCAGGTTGACGGTAGCAAGGTTCAACGAATCCGCTAGTCCGCGAACCAAAGGGACTCTGCCGTGCTCGATTTCGTCGAAGTTGCGCGGTTCCCATAACTGATCACCAGGAAGGGCAAGGGACACAGCGCTGTCGTCCAGAGGCGTCGCTAGATGAGCTTGGTTTTCTAAGGCCAGCAGGTAGATAACCGGTTTAAGCAGGGAGCCAATGGGTCGGCTTGCGGCGACAGCTCGGTTGTAGCCGTCAAAGCCTGCCTTACGACCCCCGGCCAGGGCTAGTACTTCGCCGGTTTGGGTGTCGCTGATGACTACCGCGGCCTCTAAGGATGCATCGGGCAACTCGCGTCCCCGCTCAATGGCTTTGAGGATCTGCTCTACCCGGGAGTCGATGCGGTCCTGCAAGCGCGGGTCTAGGGTGGTGAAGACCCGCAACCCTTGGCTTGCGAGGTCTTCATCGGCGTAGCTGTTCTTTAAGTTTTCCCGAACCAGTTCCATAAAGGCTGGATAGTAAGTGCCGCCTTTGCGCAGCCCTTTGACGACGGTCAATGGTGAGTTGTGGGCGCTTGTGAGCGCCTGCGCGTCGATCAAACCTTGCCGATGCATGATTGCCAAGACCCGATCGCGGCGCTCGCGTACGCGAACCGGTCGCCGGTAAGGGTTGTAGTACGAGGGGCCGCGAATGATGGTCACCAGCGTGGCAATTTCCTGCACTGAGAGCTCGTCTAGAGGTTTGTTGAAGTAAAACTGGGCACCGAGTCCGAACCCATGAATGGCCCTTCGCCCGGCCTGTCCTAGGTAGATCTCATTGATATAGGCGTTGAGTAGATCTGTTTTCGTGAAGCGAAACTCTAAGATGATGGCCATCGCGACCTCCCGCAGCTTGCGGCTGAGGGTGCGCTCACTGGACAGGTAGTAGCTCTTCACCAGCTGCTGGGTGAGGGTGCTGCCGCCCTGGGCCAACTCGCCCGATCGGACGTTGACCAACAAGGCGCGAAAAATGCCTCGCAGATCGAAACCGTGGTGGCTATCGAAGCTCTGGTCCTCAACCGCTTTGAGTGCTTGCCGTAGCAAATCTGGTACTTGTTCCGGGGTGAGGATCACGCGGTCCTCCCCATGGCTAGGAAAGATGCTGCCAATGACCGGCGGGTCGAGGCGAATCAGCGCGGTTTGTGTGACATTGCCTTGCTGCGCTGGCTCGGTGCGCGCGATTGCGGTCAGAAAGCCATCGGCCAAGGTCAGGCGTACAGGTATGGCTGGGCGAGACATTTCAGGAAACCGGAAACCCCGTAAATGTACTTCCACGCCGCTGGCGGTAAGCCGATAGCTGCCAGGGAGTAGTGGCGTGGTGCCTGGTTCGTAGCCGACGCGCTCGAGCTCTGCCTGCAATTCGGGCAGTTGGATCTTCAGACCCGCGTACAACTCCAGTGGCCGTGCGTAGACCACTGCGGGAATCGACCAACGTCGGCCTTCAAAGGTCTGGGTGATCTTGCGGTCTAGATGAACGAAGTATCCTGCCAGGGCGACCAGGCCAATTAGGGCAAGAATCCCACTAACCTTTAGACCCAGTAGTAGCCATTTGCGTAGCGGCGTTGGCGTGCTCTGGGTTATTGAGCTGACTCCTGTTCCAGGGCGATCAACTGGTCGGCGACCAACAGTGCGGGCTTGCGACCAACATCCATATTGATGCGGTATTTGTCTGCGACTACCAGGTTCGGAACACTCCGAATCTCAGCCTTGCGCGAGTTGCTTTCGATCTCTGCGAGGCGGCGTCGCACGCTAGTGCTGTTGTACGCGGTAAGGAAGGCGTCCTTGCTGATGCCGTTGCCGTCGACGAAGTCAGCGATCTGCTCGACCGACAAAAATTGCTTGCGATTGTCGTGGATTGCACGAAAAAAGCGATCGTGGTTTTGGGCTAGTGCGCCTTCTTGTTCCAGTGCAATGTAAGTTTGCGCCAACAGGGCGAACATGGGTGAAAAGCTCACCGGACTGCGTTTGAAAATGACACCTTCAGGCAGGGTACGCTGCCAATCTTCAAGCAGAGGGTCGAAATTGCGGCAATGGACGCACGCCCAGCTAAAGTACTCGGTGACGACAATGGGGGCCCCCGGCCGTCGCGCAGGCACATCTTCAAGTACCGTGTACTGCTCGCCTTCAGCCAGGTTGCCGCCGTTCACACCGCTTGAGTACAGCAGCCCATAGCCACCGACGACGATCACTAGTAGGGCGACGAAGCCGAGAATCGCATTGCGCAGGCGTAGCGCCTGCTTGTTGGATTTACTGCTAGAACGATTTTTTGCCACGGAGCATCTACCCGCAATGAGACCGCCGAATGGTACCGATCTGGGGTGGGGATTGGGTACCCCAGTTGCGTCAAAGTCGGGCATTCTTGTGCAAATCTGCCGTCAATCCGGCGTTTTAAGCACCGTGGTAGAGCTGTCATACTCCGATTTTGATTCCAGCGGACAACGTCATTGGAAACTTACCAGCTGTTTCACTTCGATTTCTGCCCGTTCTGCATGCGCGTTCGACAATTTCTGGAGGTTAACGGCATCGACATACCGCTGCGCAATATCCATCGGGAGCCCGATGCCCTTCGGGAACTGCTGACCGGGGGTGGCAGCCAGCAGGTCCCCTGCCTGCGAATTGCTGTGGGCGATCAGGTGCGCTGGCTCTATGAGTCTGCTGACATTCTGGCGTATTTGCATTCTCGCTTGCTCGCGCAGCCCGACGCGCTCTGAGTAGAGCCGGTGAGCGAAGCAAAAGATTCACAAGCAGTCGGCGAGGCTTTGCGCAATGAAGCGCTGAAGGCCGTGGAGCATGTGCAGATCAGCCCACTGTCTATACAGGCAGCTTCGCTGGTTCGCTCCATCGACGCCCTCTCCAGGATTTTCTGGATTTCCCTCGCCGGCACCTTTATGACGATCTTTTTTGCCGGTCTGAGTCAATTGGAAGTCAACGCCTCCAGCGAGTTCATTTCGCTGGGTGAGTATCAGGTGCCAAAATCCATTGTGCCTCTCGGAGCGTTGCTGTTTGCGGTCTTTGTATTTTGGCTGACAGCCAACCGGCTGCGAATGTTGGCTTACGTATTACGCAGCTCGCACCTGCCAGCATCCATGGTGGATGAGATCTTCCGTCTTAACCCACCGGTGCTAAACGTGTTCGACGAAGATAATGAGCACCGCTGGTCGCCGTTCAATGGGGTCAGCGTGTTGGTGATCAATTGGGCGGTGTTTTTCGGCAATGCGGTGGCGTTGACGCTGTTCTCCACCATTCAGCAAGGAGCGGCGTCGGCG
Source organism: Pseudomonadales bacterium (assembly GCA_051027215.1). Classification (GTDB taxonomy): domain Bacteria; phylum Pseudomonadota; class Gammaproteobacteria; order Pseudomonadales; family Azotimanducaceae; genus CALHVX01. The sequence goes on from JBPCXR010000229.1 coordinate 96,363, forward strand.
GAATTCGATCTGGTGCAACTGGGCCTGTTCGTACTCGCGACCATTGCCATTGTCGTCTATGGCGTTCGGACAATTTTTCCCCAGCTCAGAGCTATCCTTTCCCAGCTGCATGAGTTGAGTTTTCACATTGGCTGGCCGCGTATCGTGGGTGGTGTGGTGCTCATGCTGAGCGTGATCGCTGCGCAGCATTACGATCAGCTCGCAGATCCTGCGGAACAAGCGGATGATCTGTTGGGACCTGCGTTCGCCAACGCCATCGATGGCGAGACGCTGTTCATCCGTGGCGTGGAGGTCAAGTTGTTCGGCATCGATGCCGTTGAACGGGGCCAGGTCTGCCAGGACGAAATTGGTAATGACTACCCTTGCGGTCGTGTTGCAGTGCAAGCGCTGCAGGAGCGAGTCCACAATCGTGACGTTGTCTGTATGCCGTTTTATGCCATCAGCTCACATAAGGTGCTGGGTATGTGCGCGCTGCAGGATGATGCTCGGCCTATGCCCTCGGGTCGGGAGTCTTTTCTCGAGACCTACGGCCAGGACAGCCTCTCGCGCATTCAGGTTGAGCGAGGGCATGCGCTGTCAGTGGGCGTTGGCGAAACGCTGTTTCAAGATGAGCAGAATCAGGCTCAGACGCTACGGCTCGGCGTCTGGCAGGGGTCCTTCATGCCACCTGCGCTGTGGCGGGCCGCCAGTCGACCTTAGCGGCCTCGCGCCGTTGGCTTTGCCCGCCACTGCTGCGGTGCTATGTTGCCCGTCCAAATATTACAAACCGAACTGAACCCACTGGGAGTGACAAATGAAACTCGGACTTATCTCTGGCTATTCTGGCCGCAAGATCAGCATCCCTATTGACCAGGTCAAACACGCAGAAAATCTCGGCTACGAAAGCATCTGGACCGCTGAGGCCTACGGTAGCGACGCGGTAACACCAGCGACCTGGATATTGGCCCAGACCAGTAAAATGAAAGTGGGTACGGCAATCATGCAGATGCCCGCTCGCTCTCCAGCAATGGCAGCGATGACCGCCATGACGTTGGCGGAGTTGTCAGGCGGTCGGTTCATTTGTGGTGTTGGTGCCTCTGGCCCGCAGGTGGTGGAAGGCTGGCATGGCGTACCTTACGGTAAGCCCGTGACTCGGCTCAAAGAGTACATCACCATCATGAAGCAGATCTTCCGGCGCGAGGGAGCAGTGACTTTCGAGGGCAAGGAATACCAATTGCCTTACACCGGTCCAGGAGCTACCGGCCTCGGTAAGCCGCTGAAGAGCATTCTTCACTGTGAAGAAGACATTCCGATAATGGCGGCAACCATCACACCGTCGGGTGTAGCTGCCGCCGCTGAGGTGGCAGACGGATTCTTCCCGGTGTGGATGGATCCAGAGCAGTATCACGTGTTCGATGAGCCAATTAAGAAAGGTTTTGCGAAGGCGGGGGGCGACAAAAACCTCTCTCAGTTCGACATCGCGCCTTTCATCACCTGCATCATGGGTGATGACGTCGAGCAATGCATGATTCCGATCCGCGGCAACATGGCGCTGTACATCGGCGGTATGGGTGCCAGAGACAAGAACTTCTACAATGACTACGCTAAGCGCCTCGGTTTCGAAGAAGCGGCCATCAAGATCCAAGATTTGTTTCTCGCAGGTCGCAAGGACGAAGCCATGGCGGCGGTACCGGCAGAGCTGATCGACGCCTGCCACTTGGTTGGACCGAAGGATCGTATCAAGGAACGCATTCAGCGCTGGACCGGTGCTGGGAAACAAGGCCACGTCTCTTCCATGTTGATCGGTGCCGCTCAGCCGGAAGCCTTGGAAGTGATTGCTGAGGCGGTGCTTTAACGGTACCGAGTAGGCATACGCATAGCAGGCGAATAACTTGCGCCTGTTATGCGTCGACTACTCTTTGGCGCGAGCAACGGCCTGTTCGATTACCTCTGCGGCGTGGTCAACGTCGCGCCAACCGCCAACGCGCACCCATTTCTCAGGTTCCAGATCTTTATAGTGCTCAAAGAAGTGCTGCAATCGCTGTAGATCGATTTCGGCGATGTCTTTGTAGCTGTTTACTTTCTCGTACAGCCGAGTGATTTTTGGAGCGGGCACCGCGAGGATCTTCTCATCGCCGCCAGCTTCGTCCTCAAGGTCCAGCATGCCGATCACCCGTACCGCGAGCACTGCACCTGGCTGCACCGGCATTCGGCCCATGACCATGACGTCCACCGGATCGCCGTCGTCCGACAAGGTGTGTGGCACAAAACCATAGTTACAGGGGTAGAACATGCTGGTGTAGAGGAAGCGATCAACCACGATTGCGCCGGCTGCTTTGTCGAATTCGTATTTGATCGGATCAGAGCGCAGCGGCACCTCGATGATCACGTTTACTTCTTTTGGCGGGTTGTCGCCAATGGGGATCAGATCAATGTTCATGGTTATCTTGTTTGCCCTAGGCCTCAGACTCGAGAACGGTCAGCGCGCGCGCGGAACGTAGACGTGCAGCGTCTTTGTACTCCAGTGCTTTAGCGGAGCTGGCATTGCCGTCTAAACCGCGCTTGTAGACGCCTTGAATAATCGCAGCGCTACGGAACATGTTGTAAACAATATAGAAAACCCAGTTGTCGATCTGTTCCCGGCCCGCATGCTTGCAGTACTCGGCAACCACTTCTGCTTCTGTGGGTATGCCGAGGGCTTCTAGGTCGAGGTCGACTAGCCCGGCATCTTCGTAGCTTTCGCCATGGTAGTCCTGGCACAGATAGCCCAGATCTGCGAGAGCATCGCCTAAAGTCGACAGCTCCCAGTCCAAAACCGCCACGATATGGGGTGCAGTCGGGGCGATGAGTGTATTGCCCAGCCGATAGTCTCCGTGCACGATCACGGCGGACGAATCCCCCGGTAGGTTTTTCGGCAGCCAGTCCATGAGCACGTCCATAGCGTCTAGCTGCTCGGTTTTGCTGGCCTGATACTGTTTGGACCAGCGCCCGATCTGGCGTTCGTAGTAGTTGCCAGGACGGCCGAAGGTCTCTAGGCCAACGGCAATAGGGTTGACCTTGTGCAGCTCCGCCAGCACTCGGGCTAGATCCAGGTAGATGCTCCGGCGATCGGCGTTGCTTTCGGAGGGAATTGCCGTCTCGGTGAACAACCTGCCTTCCACCATCTCCATGACATAGAACTTGGTGCCGATCACCGTTGGGTCTTCGCACAGGCAGTACATTTTTGGCACCGGGACCGACGTGCCATGCAGGGCGTTCATGACTCGGTATTCTCGATCAACTTGATGCGCGCTGGGCAATAGTTCCCCTGGTGGCTGCTTGCGCAACACGTAACGGGTGCCGCCGGCTTCCAGTTGATAGGTGGGGTTGGACTGCCCGCCTTCGAATTGGCGCACAGTCAGGGTGCCGCTATAGCCGTCAACGTGATCTCGCATATAGGCATGCAAGGCGTTTTCATCGAAGCTGTGGGCGGGGCGAACGGCGATCAGCTCAACGTCGCTGTGGCCAGGGCGGTCGCTCATATTGTGGTTGCCAGGCTGCTAGTCAGAGGCCGGCAAGAATAAGTGGTGGGCGCAGCCGGTGCAAAGTGCTGATCCAAGGCTCTGCTGCTAGGTTCTAATCCTCGCTGACCTTCGCTTGATCTGAGCGGCCCATCGGTGACACCCTTAGGCACTGAGTTGAATCAATCTATCTGTTGGATCTGGGGGGATCATTATGTCTGCGCAAACCAGCGCTGGGTCAGCTGCGGCCGGAAAACCGCAAAAGCGTGTGGCGATTACGCTACCGGCGGGCCCTAAGCTCAGCCAAACCATTGAGCGCCTCGCCTGGGCTGAAGATAACGGCTTTCCAGATGCCTGGTTCAGCGATTCCGGAGCACCTGACAGCCTCACCCAGGTGGCGGCCATCGCGCACCACACGAAAAACATTCGCATTGGTATTGCCGTGACCCCGGTCTACACCCGCACGCCGGCGGTTCTGGCTGCTACGGCGAATGTGATCTCCCAGGTGCTGCCGAATCGTTTTGTGATGGGGTTGGGCTCTTCTTCGCAAACCATTATGGGCCAATGGAACGGCATTCCCCTGGACAAACCTCTGACGAGGGTTAGAGAGACGGCGATCATGGTTCGCTCGATGCTCGCCGGCGAGAAGTCGAACTTCACCGATTTCCAAACCCTGTTCAGCAAAGGTTATCGCCAAGCGCCGGCGGAAAACCCTCCACCGCTGTATCTGGCAGCGCTGCGTCCGAAGATGATCGAAATGGCGGCTGAAGTTGGCGATGGGGTGATTTTTAATCTGTGGCCGAAAAGTGCGCTACCGAAGATGATGGGCGCGATCAAAGCGGGTGCACAGAAAGCTGGCAAGGACTGGGAGCAGATCGAGATCGTAAACCGGGCAATGGTGCTGTGCACGGACGACAAAGAGCGAGGCCGCGGTTTGTTCCGAGCCGCGTTCGCTCCGTATTACGCAACGCCGGTATACAACAAATTTCTAGCCTGGGCCGGGCATCCAGACGCGGCGAACACCATTACCGAAGGCTGGGCGGCGAAAGACCGCGAGAAAACCAGCGGTGCGTTAACCGATGAGCTGATCGATGAGATCGCGATCATTGGCAACGAAGAGGAAATTCAGAACCGAATTCGTAGCGATGCAGCCGGTGGTGTTCATACCCACATCATTGCCCCGATGGCGGCAGATGCGAATGATCTGGAGCGCACCTTGAACGCCTTCACCAGCAGCAACTTCTCTTTCGCATAGCTTTGTGCGAGCCGGGTGTTGTCCATAGAGATCGACGCTTAGTCGATATTCCAGGAGCCAGCTTATGAGTCCCTCTGCCAACGACTTTCAGAAAATCATAGTCGACGAACCACTCAGCGGTGTTCGTCGCATCACTCTGAACCGTCCCGAAAAGCGCAACGCGTTATCGAATGAACTGCGCACCGAGTTGTTTGCTGCGTTGGAAGCGGCGGATCAAGACGAGAGCATACGTTGCAGCATCATCAGAGGTGCGGGTAGTTGTTTTTCTGCGGGTTACGATCTGGCGTCGAATGTGGCAGAAGGACAACCGTTCTATACCCCTGCAGGGCTGTCGAACTGGCCGCGGCATGTGGTCGATGGTTTTTTCCGTATGTGGGACATGGCCAAACCCATCATCGCTCAAGTTCATGGCTACTGCCTGGCCGGTGGTACAGAGTTGGCGACCGCCTGTGACCTGGTCTACGTGGCCGACGATGCGAAGATCGGTTACCCCGTGGTGCGAACCATTTCGCCGCCAGATAACCAGTTCTACCCGTGGATCGTTGGTCTACGGCGCTCGATGGAACTGATGCTAACCGGCGATTCTATGACTGGAGCTGACGCGGTTTCCAGTGGCTTTGCCAATCGAGCTTTTCCGGCGGAGGCATTAGAAGCACAGGTGCTTGCGGTGGCTGAGCGAGTGGCTCGAGTACCCACAGATGTGCAGCAAATCAACAAACGCGCAGTGCATCGGCAGATGGATGCCATGGGCATACGCGCTGGTATTCGTGCCGGTACCGAAATGCAGCAATTGGCAACCTTCACCCAAACCGCCCAGGAGCACTTTAAAGAGCTGCGCAAGGGCTTGACCCAAGCGCTGTCGCAACGCGACGCTGCGTTTGGTGACTATCGCGAAAAATCTTCGGGCGAGCCCCAGGATTAAGTGAATGAAGACCGTGTTCATTGTCCGTCATGGGCAAACTCTGTGGAATGTAGAACAGCGAATGCAGGGTCGACTGGACTCGGCGCTTACCGACGCCGGCAAGGCTCAGGCGATCAGCCACGGGCAACTGCTGAAGTCCTTGGGCGGCATTGAGCGAATGTACGTCTCACCTTCGGGCCGTACTCAAGAAACGGCGTTTTTACTGAATTCCTTTCTCGGTGCGCAAATGAGTACCAACGATGTATTAATGGAACGAGATTGTGGCATCTGGAGCGGCTTGACGGTCGAAGAGGTTCGCGGCCAGTTTCCCAAAGAGTGGGAGGCACGACGGCGTGACCCTTACGGCCATCGACCGCCGGGGGGTGAAAATACCCAGGACCTGGTTCAGCGCGTAGCGGAATTTGTCGATAGCCTGCATGGTCAGTCCAGCAAGCGCCTGGCGATCGTGACCCACGCGGTGATGTCTAGAGCCATCTTGACTCATCTGCTGGACTTGGAACCGACGCTTTCTGGGCGGGTGCGCCATCCTAACAACGCGCTTTATCAAGTCGACGTCGATGCTGACGGGCTAAGCGCTTGTCACTACCTTGATGGCGAGGGCCCCACCGAAGGGCTGCTGCACAACCCGGTGGGTCAGCGTGCATGAGCCGAGTGTTGCAAAAAATTTGAATCAATCTGGAGACTGAGCTGATGAAAGTAGATACCGGCGTAGGTGCAAATCTGAATAAAGTGGCGGCAGAGGCCAAAGAAATCGAAGCCATGGGTTATTCCGGCATCATGACTGCTGAAACTTCTCATGATCCGTTTTTTCCACTCTTGGTCGCCGCACAAAACACCGAGAAAGTGGATTTGATGACGAGCATCGCGGTCGCCTTTGCCCGCACGCCGATGACGCTGGCCAATATCGGCCATGATCTAAATGCGGTTTCTAACGGCCGCTTTGTGCTGGGCTTGGGATCACAAATCCGAGCGCACATCACCAAACGCTTTAGTATGCCCTGGTCTAGCCCGGCTGCACGCATGCGTGAGTTCATCCTGGCAATGCGCGCTATCTGGGCAAATTGGTACGAGGGTACGCCCTTGGAATTTACTGGCAAGTTCTACACCCACACGCTAATGACGCCGTTCTTCACTCCAACTGACACCGAGTTCGGCGCTCCTCGGGTCTTTCTCGCTGCGGTTGGACCCATGATGACTGAGGTTGCCGGCGAAGTGGCTGATGGGGTGATCATTCATGCATTTACCACGGAGAAATACTTGCGTGAAACAACGCTGCCGGCGTTAGAGCGGGGATTTGCGAAGGCTGGAAAACAGCGTAGCGATTTCGAGATTTCTTATCCTGTGTTCGTTTGCACTGGCAACAGTGAAGAAGAGCTGGCAGAAGCTAAGGTGGCCACGCAACGCCAGATTGCCTTCTACGGTTCCACCCCTGCCTACAAACCGGTATTGGACAGCATTGGAGTTGGCGAGCTGCAGCCCGAGCTCAACACTTTATCCAAGCAAGGCCGCTGGGTAGAGATGGGTGATTTGATCAGCGATGACATCATGCAAGCGTTCGCGGTGGTCGGTGAGCCAAAAGACATTCCGGGGCAAATCACGTCACGCTATGGTGATCTGGTAGATCGTACGTCGGCGGCTTACGCCTCGCTGTCGAAAGATGACAGACGTCAGATCATCACTCAGCTGAGCGCGGCTTAGGCGAGCGCTCATCCAATTAGGAGCGGTATATGAAGGTCGATGCAGGTTTGGGTGGCGATTGGCACAAGATTCCGGAACAGGTTAAAGCGCTGGAGGCGGCGGGTTTTGATGGTGTTCGTAGCGCCGAAACAAGCCACGACCCGTTTTTCCCCTTAATGCTCGCGGCCGAGCATAGCGAGCAACTGGAGCTCGCCACATCAATTGCGGTGGCCTTTGCTCGCTCGCCAATGATTCTTGCCAACATTGCGCACGATCTGAATGCTTACTCGAAAGGGCGCTTCACCTTGGGTTTGGGCTCGCAGATCAAGCCCCACATCACTAAGCGCTTCAGCATGCCTTGGGGTGCGCCTGCGGCGCAGATGCGAGAGCTGGTTCTGGCGATGCGTGCGATCTGGGCCAATTGGTACAAGGGTGCGCCTTTGGAGTTCGTTGGCCAACACTACCGGCACACGCTGATGACGCCCATGTTCGCTCCGCAAGATACACAGTACGGCGCACCCAAAGTCATTCTCGCGGCAGTGGGTCCGAAAATGACAGAGGTTGCTGGTGAGGTTGCTGACGGCGTGATCTTGCATCCGTTCAGTACCTTGGCGTACATCGAATCGGTGACCCTGCCGGCCATCGATCGGGGGCTGGCCAAGGCCAGCCGGGCTCGCAAAGATTTTGAGATCTCCTACGCTAATATGGTGGTCACTGGTCGGGACGAGGCTGAGTTCAACAAGAACAAAAAGGCCATCGCCGAGCGCATTGCGTTTTACGGCTCGACTCCCGCGTATCGCGGGGTCCTGGATTCGATCGGTGTGGGTGAGCTGCAGGGCGAGCTGAACGCCATGTCAAAACAGGGTCGCTGGCAAGAGATGGGCTCGCTCATCAGCGACGACGTTCTGAATGCTTTCGCGGTGGTCGCTGAGCCTGGCGAGGTGGCGCCAGAGATGCTGCGTCGTTACGCCGCCTTCACTGATCGGACGTCAGCATCCTTCCCCGTGGCCGATGCCGATCAAAGGCAGAGCATCGTCGCGGCATTGCGGGCCGGCTGAGTCGATCTATCGCCTTGCCGAGAGGCCAGTTATTGCACCTCGGAGGCACCTGGGACAAAAGAACGGTGTCAATGGGTAGTTTTATTGACGTAAATTCGACAATATGGCGCCCGCGGCTGTGAACGGGTTCACAGCCGTAGCGAGATCCTCACCAGCCCTTACAAAGCCAGGAGCCTGGACTGGGAGAATACGGGCTTGTTGGGGATCGGATAGTGTCAGTGAGTTGATTCACTGGAGCTGCCGGTCAAGGTACACTTAGGGTCGTCAGAAAGGATGATGAAAGCGAAGTTGACAGCACTGAAGCTGACCGCGGCAAAGCGCCGCTGGCAACAGCTGCCGGAAGGACTCCGGAGGCTGGCCAAACTCAAAGCAGTCGCCATTGCGACCTGTTTCGTTGTTGCTATGGTGATTGGCACCATGGGCACTGACCCAGGCTATGAGCGCATTGCCTTCGCTGTACCTGCGCAGTCTGACGCCCAGCCTTGGCGCGCAGAAGTAGACCAGTTTGCCAGCAAAGTCTCCCGTGCTTTCGGCGTGCGTGCCGGGACCGCTCAGGAATTTTCCGGCTGGATCCTCGAGGCCTCTGAGCGCCACGATTTTCGACCCGAGCTGATCGCCAGTCTGGTACTCACCGAAAGCTCGTTCCGCAAGGGTGTGCGCTCTTCAGTTGGTGCCGTTGGCCCGGCCCAGGTGCGACCCGAGTACTGGCGCCGATTCTGCGGCAACCCTGATCTGACTGACCCGGCAGAGAACATCTATTGTGGTGTGCAGGTGCTGGCGCACTATCGGGATTCCTGTGGCGGCGAAGACTGCGCACTCAAGGCCTATAACGTTGGCCCGAAAAGTCGGCGCATCAGCGCCGCTGAACGCTATCTGACAAAGATTGGCAAACGCTTAAGCCAGCTGGACTCGGCTAAAGTCGAAGCTCTGTAAGCTGCCACTGCTGTGGCTATCTCCTAGGCGCTCTTACCCGTAGTAACATCGACTCTTCGCCCTCTTGGAGACTCTGATGACCGCATTTGGCGCGTTGATCTTTGCCACTGACTACTCCGTTGACCCGGTCACTCTGGCCCAAGCGCTTGAGCAGCGTGGGTTTGAATCGCTGTTTTTAACAGAACATACCCACATTCCGGCGAGTCGAATCAGTCCTTGGCCGGGTGGCGCCGAACTGCCAAAAGAGTACTGGCACACCCACGATCCTATGGTCGCGCTCGCCGCAGCTGCTTCAGCAACAACTACGTTGAAACTGGGTACCGGCATTACCCTGGTCACGGAGCGCGATCCAATTCTCATGGCGAAGCAGACGGCTTCGTTGGACCTGTTGAGCAATGGCCGGCTGCTGCTGGGCGTTGGCGCTGGTTGGAACGGTGAGGAGATGGCGAACCACGGCGTGGCCTACAAGGATCGTTGGAAGGTCCTACGCGAGCGGGTCTTGGCCATGCGCACCATTTGGCGGGAAGAAGAGCCGCAGTTCCACGGCGAGTATGTAGATTTCGATCCTATCTGGAGTTATCCCAAACCGAAGCAGCCGGGCGGACCACCGATATTGCTAGGCGCATCGTCTCGCTGGACCTGGGATCGAATCGCCGAATACGGTGATGGTTGGTTTCCGATTCACCAGGACCCCAGTCGCGCAGCCGCTCAGGGTGCCTTGGACTACGCCGCGGGTATCGAAGCCACTCGACAGGCTTGGACGCGCGCAGGTCGTAGCGGGGAGCCGAGCTTTAATATCTTTGGTGTCGGTCCCAATCCAGGGCGGGTGGCAGAGCTGATTGATTTGGGATTTGATCGAATCATTTTCGGGTTGCCCTCCGCCGATGCAGACACGGTGATGCCGCTCTTGGACAAGCTTGCTGATCTGGCGTTTCGCCAGCTGCAATGAGTGCTAAGGGTATCTGGCGATGAATCGACGCCGCTGGCTTAGCCGTAGCAGCGCAGCAGCGCTAGCGGGTTGGGCGTTCTCCAAAGCAAGCGCAGTTCCGGCGCCGGTACCAGCGCCGCCGCCCCTTGGCGCGTTACCGAGGGAGGTGGGTGAGCGAGCACCTCAAGAGCGGTTGCAACGCCAGGTGAGTGCACGGGCGTTGTCAGGCTGGTCGCACACGCCGCTGGAACAGCTGAACGGTTTGTTGACCCCCAGTGATCTTCATTTCGAGCGGCATCACGGCGGTATTCCCGCCATCGATCCAGCGAGCCATCAGCTGCTCGTACATGGTCTCGTGGGCCAGGCAAAGCGCTTCACGGTAGCGGACTTGAAGCGCATGCCGGGAGTAACCAGCAACTACTTCCTGGAGTGCTCTGGCAATGGTTACGCCAGCACGTTGCCAGCGGATCGAATCCCCGCAGCAATTCGCCCTGGCGAGCTTGATGGCTTGTTCAGCCAAAGCGAGTGGAGTGGCGTGCGCTTATCTACCCTGTTTGCCGCCACCGGACTAAAACCGCAGGCGCGTTGGGCTTTGGCCGAGGGCGCGGATTCTGCCGCCATGACCCGGAGCATCCCAGTGGCGAAGCTGCTGGATGACGCCATTGTTGCTTATGCCCAGAACGGCGAGGCTTTGCGACCCGCACAAGGGTACCCATTGCGGCTGTTGCTGCCGGGTTACGAGGGCAACATGAGCATCAAGTGGCTGCGCCGCTTGGAGCTTGCCGATAAGCCGTTCATGACCCGGGAGGAAACGTCGAAATACTCGGATGCTCAAGCAGACGGCAAGGTGCAGTTGTTCAGTTTTACCATGGGGCCGAAGTCTTTGATCCTCAGCCCGGCGTTTCCACAGGTTGTGCCCGGGCGTGGCTACTGGGAAATCCGCGGTTTGGCTTGGAGCGGCCATGGCCGGGTCCGCAAAGTGGAGGTTTCTGTAGACGGTGGTCGTCGCTGGCGACGGGCCAAGTTGGACGGTGCGGATTTGCCGAAGTCCGCCCGAGTGTTCCGCTTCGGCTGGGAGTGGAACGGCCAGCCGGCTGCGTTGCTTAGCCGCGCCACGGATGAGCATGGCAACGTGCAAAAGCGCCGCGAGCAGCACATGACGGGCCGTGGGCCAGGGACGGTCTATCACAACAACGCCATTCGCAGCTGGCGCGTCGCAAAAGATGGGCAAGTCACCTTTGGTCTTGCTATGGGTCCGGGCACTGGGCCATGAGCGTTGCTCGCTTCAGCCGTTCGCTGCTTTTCATCTGGCTCAGCCTGATCGCGCTGCCGCTGGTTGCCCGCGAAGCGGACACCTACCGGCAGCTCGGGACGGCGGTATCTGGCCCGGAGGTGGCGCTGGAGGACACGGATCTAGCCCCAACGGGAAAGGTGCCCGAGGGCCAAGGCAGCGTTACCGAAGGGGAGCGACTGTATGCCAGCCAATGCCAACATTGTCATGGCGCCAAAGGCCTGGGTGGCTTGCATGAGCCGTTGGCATTGACTCCCGAGCAGCGCTCGGCGGATGCCAACCGGCCAGCGTTTGCGCTGGACGTCCGCCGGCCTCGTGTTATCGGAAACTACTGGCCCTATGCGACAACGCTCTATGACTACATACGCCGGGCTATGCCCCAGGCAAACCCCGGCAGCTTGAGCAATGACGAGGCTTACTCGCTCACCGCCTATGTGCTTTTCTTGAACGCTCTGGTGCAGCGCGACACGCGAGTGGACGGGGTGTTTTTACAGAACCTAGTGATGCCGGCTCGCGAGCACTTCGACTACAGCGTCGAATCCCAGCTGCTGTTCCGGTAGTTGGTCTGACAACCTCGGCCAGTGGGCTCTGCCTGGTACGCATTCAGTTTGCATTCAGGGGCCGCTGCTTAAGGTAGCTTCACGGTTGCTGGCCAGTTCGAGTGGTTTGTTGTTCGGACAGCTGGTAGGCAAGCAACCGTTTCGCTACGGCATGCTCCCAACGCCCTCCCGTCCCGCCGAAGCGAATACCCTCACCCGCAGATTAGCGGGTGAGGGATTTATTCTTTTTCGTCGTGATTCCCCACGCATCATTGTCTAGAATCCCGCAGCTTTCGAGTCCGTCGGTGGACGATCAATGGTGGCTATGCACAGCGTAGGATTCGATTACGGTACCTCTCATTGTGCGGTGGGCGCGGTAGTGGATGGGGCAGTGCAGCTCTTACCCCTAGAGGGCGCAGAGAAACTCGTGCCATCAATGCTCTGGTACCCAGATGTGCGCTTTGAGCTGCCACTGGATGCTCGGGGCAGGCTGCGCACCGATTCAGCGGCGTTTGCCCGGTTGCGCTTTGGCAACGAGGCACTGGCCCAATACCTGCAGAGCCCGGCTGCGGGCTACTTTGTCAAAAGCCCCAAGAGTTTCCTCGGCGCGCCGGGCTTGTTGCCGCAGGTGCGAACCCGCTTCGAACGTATCGTTGCGGCGATGATGGCCA
>JBPCXR010000230.1:0-46566 GCA_051027215.1 Pseudomonadales bacterium
GTCGATCCCAATGCCGACCAATCGCTACCTAAGCGTTCTGCGGCTTGGCGATAGAACTGTTGTGCAGCGGCTGTTTGGCCCAGAATTAGCAGCGCTTCTGCTTTGGTCGACAACGTCCAGTCGTCGCCGTTCGAGGCGCCCCGCAATTGTGCATCACAAACTGACAGGACTTTTTGCGCAAGTGACTGTGCCTGTGCAATCGCCCCAACTCGAAGCGACAGCGCTGCAGCATTGATGCCGGGGTAGCTATCACCGGTCAAATCGAAGGCGCGGCGATAATACTGCAAGGCGTTGCGCCAATGGCTCATCGCCTCGGTTCGCTGCTCCGCTCGGCGAGCCAGATCTTTCTCTGTGCGACCTAGCAATCCCAGAGTTTCAGAATCTTCGTGGCCTTGGGCCAGTAGTTCTTGCAAGTGCCGTGCGGCGGTCAGCGGCGCGCCGGTATTCGCAAGCCCATACGCGCGTAGCTGCTCTACCTCTGCCTGCAACGGATCTTCAGGCTCGGGCAACAGATCCAACCCGTCTCGAGCAAGCCCTTTGCGAATCAGCATTCGCGACAACTGCAGCCGAGCCTGCGGAAAACGTTCCCAATCGATACCCTTAAAGCTTGCCAACACGGCGCGGAGGCTACGAGCATCGCTGGCCTTGGCAAGCGTTTCGCCGATTCGGGTGAGATCTGGATCGGTCATGAGATTGCGAGATGGGCTCCGTGTTAGTCGCGCAGCGCCCCGGTGCCGCGATCTGACTCACTGTCAGGCTATCGAGGGCAATGCGCAAGCCCAAGTCCAGCCAGCCCGGCCGATATGCAGCGCCAGCCTGGATATGAACGGCCGGGATGATGTGCGCCAGGTCACAGAGTGAACGTAGAACACACCGCTACACTTGCGGTGTCAGAAGGACGACAGATAGCGCCTTGTGTGCCGTCAAACAACCGGCAGCGCGCTTCCAGATCGCAGACTTCTGCTCATAGAATTGCAGCAATAGGACGTGCTGATTAGACAACAAACCACGAGCACTAACTGTGGCCGTGCCCGCCGGGTATGGCTTCGCGCATTGATGGCGTTGACGGTATTGCTCAGTAGCCTAGCGGCGAGCGCAGACCCGATTAGCGTGACACCGCGCTTCTATTTCGCCGGAAACGTAAACTACACCGTAACGGGTGCAACCCTACGAACCCAGCCGAACAGCGGAAACTCTTGCGCAGTAGGCAATACTGCAAGCGCTGCGCTTGCCGGAGTGCCGCTGGGAGCGAACATACTGAACGCCTATCTGTATTGGGCAGGCTCAGGACCTACTGCAGATAACACCGTGACTTTCAACGGTACCACCGTGACGGCGGATCGCCAGTTCAGCGAATCGTACTCGCTTCCGGGATTGAACCTGGACTTCTTCTCTGGATTCGCCGACGTCACCGCGTTGGTGTCGGGCAACGGTACTTATACCCTCGCTGATTTGAGTGTAACGACCACCGATATCGGCGGCGATGGCGACTACTGTTCGCGTTCCGCTGTGCTGTCAGGCTGGGGCCTGATCGTCGTCTATGAAGATTCCGCTGAACCGCTGCGGGTCATTAATTTGTACGACGGCTTTCAGCAGTTCCGCGGTAGTCAGATTCAGGTGTCTCCTAGCAACTTTCGAATTCCCAGCGCACCCATCGATGGCAAGATTGCGATCCTCAGCTGGGAAGGTGATGTCGAAAACTCCGCAGCATTAGGTGGCATTAGCGAAAACTTGACCTTCGACGGCGAAAATACTCCTGCCATCAATCTCACGGACGCAACGAACCCGGTCAACAATCAGTTCAATTCCACCATCAACGTTAGCGCAACTACTACCAGTTATGGCGTGGATTTCGATGTCTACGACATTAGCAGTCGACTGACCGCCGGCGATACGGGCGCAACCACCACCTATGCTTCTGGCGGTGACCTGGTCTTGCTGAGCTTGCAGGCCGTGTCCACCACTAACACTGCGGTGGTCGATCTGGCGCTCAGCAAATCCCTCGAGACAGCGAACTTTAGCAACGCCGCACCTGCCACTTATCGTCTAACCGTCTCCAACGTTGGTCCAAGCGCTGAGAATGCCCCGATTACGCTAGTCGATACCTTGCCAGCAGGCTTGACGCTTGCAAGCACCAGCAGCACAGACAGCAATTGGAACTGTAGCGGTTCTACCGTGGTGACTTGCACACATCCTGGGCCCATCGCTCCCGCTGCCAGCCTCGCAGACGTGATGATTACCGCTGCGGTCGATCCGAGTATCTCAGCGCCAGTCACCAATTCCGCTACTGTTAGTAGTACAAGTTTCGATGGCAACACCACGAACAATACCGCGAGCCACACAGCCAACAGCATCGTCGCTCCGGACCTGACAACCTCCAGCAAAACAGTACAAGACCTCAACGGCGGATCGATTCAGCCCGGCGACACGTTGCGCTATCGCATCAATATTGTTGAAAGCGCCGGGGCTGACATTGCTGACTTAGCGTTGCTCGATCCGATCGATGCGCTGTTAACGAACCTGCAGATAGTCAGTAGCGGTGGCGGCGTTGATGCAAGTACGCCAACGCAGCTCAGCATTTCCGGGATCAACGTAGCGGCTTCGTCCACGGTTACCGTGACCTTCGACGTTGATGTGGTTGCCAGCGCTGTAAGCAATGATCTTATCAGCAACGCTGCGACCCTCAGTCATACCGGCACTGGTATTAACCAACTGGTTAGCGCTCCAGATGTAATCGTTGGCGGTTCAGTGATCCCCACCAGTGGCATCAAGCCCTTGTATTTCGGCGACATACAAGGAACGAGCAATGCCCCTGCCCTACCGCTGGAACTAACTCGAGCACCTTTGACTACGACATCGAGCCCCGAACGCGTGCGTATTCGGCGCCAAGACAACGATAGGACCTGGCGGCTCAGCCCGAACCTTAGCAGCGATCTCGGGCTCGACACCGATCCGATTCCGGTGCGACTGTTCCTGCGTCGCAACAACAATACCAGCACGCGAAACATTCGGGTCAGCCTCACCCATGGTGTCGCTAATACCCTTATAGGCTGCGTTGATGCGAGCATCAGCACGGCTGGTGCGGCTGGCCTCAGCAATAGCCAAACCCGGGCCTTTGACTTTGCCATAGTGCAGACTGACGCCAGTTGCGCTCCCATCGCCGCGGCCCCTCTCAGTATCCCTTCAGGAAGCTACGTCGCGCTGACCGTTGACAACGAGCCGAATGCCGGTTCCGGACAAGCGGTGTTCGTCTATCCCTACGACACTGCCAGCGGCGAGTCGTCGCGGGCGGAGCTGCCTGCTACTACCATTATCAACGTGGATAGCGTCGGATGGTTCGACGCGGCAGGAGGCGGTAGCGTGCTGAGTAGCTTGGTAGCCGGTCAAACTGCGTATTTGCGGGCCCTTGTTAGCGACCCATTCGGTAGCGCTGACATCACGGCTGCCAGCTTCGAACTGTTCGACGCCACAGGGACGAGTGTCAGCACCGGCGCACTTGCCGAGATCGCCGCCACCGCCGGTACCAAAACCTACGAAGTAGGCTATACAGTACCGTTGGATGCGGTAAACGGCACCTGGACCGCGGCTGTCAGCGCTGCTGAAGGGACCGAGGGCAACATCACCCATACCGCGTACGGAAACGTCGAAGTAACCGGTGGCGCCGGCCTACGGGTGGAGAAAACGCTTGCGGTCACTTTTGATGGCAGCTCGCCCAGCGCGCCGAAAGCCATTCCCGGTGCTGAGGTCGAATATGCCATTACCGTCACCAATGACGGTGGCGATCCCATTGAAGCAGATAGCATAGAAATTCGTGACCAGTTACCAGGTGAACTCACGTATTTACTCGGGAACCCACTCGATCCGATCACCTTCATAGACGGAACGCCCAGCAGCAATCTGTCTTTCACCTTCAGCGGTCTTGCGAGCACAACCGACGACGTCGAGTTTTCTAACGACGGTGGCGCGAGTTTTATTACTCCAGTGGTAGATGCCGATGGCGCTGATGCTACAATTCCCCCGATCAATTTCATTCTGGTAACGCCACAGGGCACCATGCCTGCGAACGGCGGCAGCGCTCCCAGCTTCGAGATTAGACTACGAATGCGCATCCCCTAATCGTACGCTTACTGCCGTAGGCGAATGCATTGCATTGGGTGATCGAGACAAGTACCGTCTTGCACATCGATCATTGAAATTAGGGGGGTAGACAATGTTAACGCTGCATCACGCGCCAAATTCCAGGGCTGGAAGGATAGTTTGGCTGCTCGAGGAATTAGGACTCGAGTACAAGCTGAACCGCATGGACTTTCATCCCAAAGACCTGAAGTCCGACGAACACCGCGCTCGGCACCCGTTGGGCAGAGTGCCGGTGTTAGATGATGACGACGTCAGCATCTATGAATCAGGCGCGATCGTTGAGTATCTGATCGCCCGGCACAGCGACGGCAGTCTCAAGCCTGATGTGACGTCCCCACTATTTCCAGAGTATCTGCAGTGGTTCCACTACTGCGAAGGCATGGTGATGCCGCCGGTAAACACGGTTGTCGTGCAAACCATCCTTTTGCCAGAAGATCGACGCAACCCCGAGGTGCTCGGACAAGCCCAGCGACTGATCAGCAAAGCGGTGGCACCAATAAATGCAGCGCTGGCCGGGCGTGACTATTTGATCGGCGATTTTTCCGGCGCGGACGTCATGCTCGGACACGCCTGTTATATGAGTCGCAGACTCGGGTGCGTTGGCGAGGAGCTGACACACCTGAACGCGTATCTCGATCGCATTGAAGCGCGAGAGGCGTTTCAGAAGGGTTTTAATGCGTAAAGTATCTACTAGGAGTTGAGCAAGCTGATGGGAAGAGTTAATCAAAAAGTTGCGCTGGTTACCGGCGCGGCGTCAAACCCTGGTCTTGGCCGCAGTACCGCCCTGACTTTGGCAGCGGAAGGCGCTACCGTAGTTGTAACCGACTTAGATTTGTCCGGCGCACAAGCCACCGCAGAGGCAATCGAGGCGGCGGACGGCAAGGCGTTGGCAATGCAGCAAGACGTTACCAGCGAGCAAGGTTGGCAGGACACCATTGCGACTATCGAATCCCAATTCGGGCAATTGGATATCCTCGTAAACAACGCCGGTATTGCAGTCTTGATGCCCGTCTCGGAGATGAGCCTGGCCGACTGGAATCGTCAAATCGAAGTGAACTTGACCAGCGTGTTTTTGGGCTGCAAGTACGGCATGGCGAGTATGGAGAAGTCCGGTGGCGGCTCCATCATTAACCTGTCGTCTGTTGCCGGATTAATCGGACTGCAGCGCTGCGTTGCCTATGGCGCGGCCAAAGGCGGCGTACGCATCATGTCCAAGTCACTTGCCATGGAAGGTGCCGCGCACAACATTCGCTTTAACTCGGTGCATCCGGGTGTGATCTGGACCAACATGCAGGCTCAAGCAGGGGGCGCGGCCGCCGCAGAATCGGAGACTCCGCCTCCAGCTCCAGCGAGTATTCCGCTTGGGAGAATGGGTGTTCCCCAGGACATCGCCAACTGCATCCTATACCTGGCTTCCGATGAGTCGAACTACGTCACTGGAGCCGAGTTCACCGTGGATGCGGGCATGACCGCGCAGTAGTCGAAATGCTGCAGGATTACCGGTCGTGAACCCGTACGGGTAGATCGGTAATCCCACGAATAAAAGAAGACTTTAGGTACTTCGGTTCTCCCACCACCTCGACCCGAGAGAACCGTTGCAGAATTTCCTCCCAGATAATGCGCAACTGCATCTCGCCCAGGCGATTGCCAATGCAGCGATGAATGCCAAAGCCAAAAGATACGTGTTGGCGAGCGTTCGGACGATCGATTAGGAATCTATTGGCGTCGGGAATTGCTTCCTCATCACGGTTACCCGAAACGTACCACATCGCCACTTTGTCCCATTTTCGAATGCGCTGACCACGCAATTCAACGTCCTGCATTGCCGTGCGACACATATGAGCAACCGGCGATTGCCAACGAATGATCTCCGGAATCATATTGGGAATCAGCTCTGGTTGCGCCAGCAACTTCTCGTATTCCGCAGGGTTTTCGTTGAGCGCTAAGACGCCGCCAGAAATCGAATTTCGAGTGGTATCGTTGCCACCAACAATGAGCAGCAATATGTTGCCTAGGTACTCGTTGGCCGGCATGTTCCGGGTCGATTCCGCCTGAGAGAGAATGGAGATCAGATCCTGACCTTGGCTGCCTTGCTCCGCTCGCAGCTTCCATACTTGATCGAAATACTCCCAGCATTTCCACAGCTCGGCAAAACCTTCCTCCGGGGTTTCAAAGTAGTCGGGATCGCCCAGACGCTCCACAGTGTCAGACCAGTGGATGAGTTTATGCCGATCCTCTTGGGGAATGTCGAACAACGTCGCCAACATCTGACCGGTTAGTTCCACAGACACTCGGCGCACCCAATTGAAGTCTTCGCCCCGAGGCAGGTCGTCTAAGATCTGCCCTGCCCGCTCGCGAATCAGATCGCCCAGCGCCGCAATTTTTCTCGGAGTAAAGAACGGCGCCAGTACCTGCCGCTGTTCATCATGCTTTGGCGGGTCTTCCATGATGAACATCGGCAGATGAAACATCGGGTTCGGCGGCTCGGAGGTTGGCCGGCCGCCTAAGCGGATACCGCCATTCAAACTGTCGGAGGAGAACAGCTCGTGGTGGCTGTCGACATATTTCACATCGTCGAATTTGGTAATCGACCAGTATGGTCCGAACTGGCTGTCTTCACAAAGATGCACGGGTGCTTCGGCACGCAACCGTTCGAAATACGGCAACACCTTGTTGGCCTCAAAGAGGTGGCTGTGCGCCGGATTCAGTTCCGGAAGCGGAATGCTATACGGGTCCTGATCGACATCGATTTGCCATTGGTCCATCCAATCTTGATTGGATTGGATCCGCTCTATTTCACTCTTGTGCTCAGACATCGTTCCTCCAAGGCCTTCAGACAACTCTCGCCTCTGGCCAAAGGCGCAGGAAGTTTTCACTGTAGAAGCGAGCTTTGATGTCCTCATCGCAGTCGTCAAGGTGTTTCTCGAACTTGCCGATGGGGTCCCGCCCACCCTCAACGTGGGGATAGTCACTGGAAAACAGATAGAGCTCTGGATTCGAATTTGCGATCAGATCCGCAACGTTTTCGTGGGGAAACGGCGTGAAACCCATCTGCTCTGTAAGTTGAACCGAAGGCGGTCGCTCAAAGCGCACCGATTCGTCCACCCGAGAGTAGATCTTGGTGACGGAGTCCAAACGCTTGAGCATCTCAGGCACCCAACCTGCGCCCAGCTCTACCGCGGCACCGCGCAAACTAGGATGACGAGCAAATACGCCGTCGAGTAGCAACATGGTGATGAAAGTCTCCGGTGGCTGATGCATGACTGCCGCGTCTTTAGTCCGTACATTTTCTCCGCCGCCCATCCAGTCTTTAACGGCAGCTCGACCATTGTTACTCCAGCTCTTGAGCGCTTGCAGCGGCGAACCGCCAACGTGCAGCAGAAACGGCGTGCCTGATTCTGCCAGGCGTGCCCAAAAGCCCTCCAACTCAACATGGCCAGGAGACATCCCAATCGGCGCGCGGTGCGGCACCCAGATCGATTGCATGCCCAACTCCAAAGCCACCTCCAGCTCAGCAATGGCATGCTCTGGGCTATCGAGGGGTACAACGCCGACCGGCATCAGGCGATCATCATGGGCACAGAAATCTGCCATATGTCGATTGTGGGCACGGGTGGCGCCGTAGCGCAGATCGGTGCGAGTTTTCGAACTGGGGTGAAACGGCTGCACCACGCTATGGGTGGCGAACACCAACTGCTTCTTGAATCCCAAAAGATCCATTGCTGCCTTTCGATCGGAACCGTTGAATGCCCCGAGCGCCTGAATCTCTTTGGATTTCGCGATCAGATCATCCCCTAGCGCAAGCTGCGTCTGAACGTGCTCGGAGCTGTGCTGACCTCCTTGAGCCATGATCTGCTCAACTTCCTCGTCGGTGACCAGCGACGCGCTGTAGCTGACCTGGAATATCTCATCGCGCAGCTTCGGATCTGCGTAATCACGCAAAAAGTTCGGCAGTTCCATGATGTGGCTGTCGGCATCGTAGAAGGGGCGATGATCAGGAGCGTATGGCATGGCTTGAACCTCAGTTAGTGCGACGGACATTCTGCCCGCGGCCACTATTCTAAGCTTCCAGGGTATTGGCAACAAATTGGAATAGCAGTGGCCAAGCTAACCCACCTTCAGAACAGACGCAGCACCGCAAACATCCCGATCATGGCCACCGCCAGCGCAACCTTTAACGCCACACCAACAGCCAGCCCAAGGGTGGCGCCCAACCCCGCGAGGCCGGCCTCCTGCAGCGAGCGCCGGCCCGACAGCTCTCCTATGACTGCGCCAACGAATGGTCCTAGCAGAATCCCTGGCAACCCCAAGAATATCCCGACAATGGCGCCCAATACCGCGCCCCAGACGGCGCGGGCGGATGCGCCGAAGTGTTTGGTACCCAAAGCGCCCGCGACAAAGTCCGCAACGTAAGACGCCAGCGCCAGTAGGCCGATAAACGTCAGAGCCCCCCAGCCAACCTCAGCGTAATCTTCGATCCAGGCCGCGAGCCACAATCCAGCAAAGATCAGCAGTGGCCCCGGAATCGCGGGTAGGAGTAATCCGGCGACGCCGCCGACCACCAGCAACAAGGACAGGGTCCACCAGAGCACATCGATGTAAGGCAGGATATCCAAAACGTAAGATCGACCAATGACGATTTGTTAAGCGCAGGATATCGCTTCGCGGCTGTCTGTGGCCAAGACATCAAGCACGGCTTAGGTGATCGCCGCACTCTGCCATTTAGGTGCAGTCATGAAGCGCAAACGACTCAGTCATAGCAAAACTGCAACCTAGGACCGAGCGCAAACTGGCTGGATCGATAGCGGACATCTTTTTAGGCAGTGCTAACACGCATCGGCCGTGCCCCAACAGAAGAACCACCAGGGTGAATGTCACAACATACACATCTTGCAGTGGGAGAGCACCGATGATCCAGTGAGCCGTAGTAAATTTATTGGTATTTCGAGACGGTACCGGACTACCTGCGACACTACGAAACAGCTTCTGGTAGCCCCGGCAGGAATCGAACCTGCATCTATCGCTTAGGAGGCGATCGTTCTATCCGTTGAACTACGGGGCCGGAGTCACGGCCGTGGCTATCGTGGATCCAACTAGGGCGCGTTATCGCGGCGAAGCTTGTGCAGGCTATAGCTGCTCGGCGCCTTCTGGACCAGATTCGGCACTTTGCTCATCTCAATCGTCTCGTCGGAGCGCTGCTCCTCAGTGGACGCCTCCCGCGCTGGGTGCGCCCCTTGGCTGCTAGGCTCACTGGAACTCTCAGAGACGCCACTCTTCCTATCTATACCCGAATCGTAGCGACCATCAAAACGACCAGGGCGTGATTGAAATGCTGCCGCTGGGTCATCTGTATCTTCCCTGTTCGAATAGCCGGCATCTTGCGCCGAGCTTTGCGCAGCAGCGACTTGTAATTCTTGATCAATTGCCTGGGGCAGAATCCACGCCTGCTCGTAGGGCCCAGCCCGGGCTTCGGTGAGCATGTCTCGTGCTGCCATCGTGGTCTCATAGGGCCCAACAACAACTCGATACACGTAATCTGTAGGCGTGTCTCCGCCACGTACGTCAAACGCCTCGCTCAGCTCTGCACTCGCCTCCTGCCTAGCTTGTTCCGCGCGTTTTAGGGTTGGGTAGCTACCAACAACCACCCAATATTGGGATTCGGCGTGTACGAGTACCGGGGTGAGCGACAAAAGTCCAGCTATGGCGATGAGTGGCACGATGGCTGCGAGACTCGTTCTGCAGCAGACGCGCATCCACCGGAAAATATCTACGAACTTAATCAAGCGGCCTCCAGAGCTACGCGGCAGGCGGCAATTGTAGCAGCTCGTTACCTCGCCGCTCCACGCCGAATCAACCAGCCAGCAAAATCAAGACACCGGCAGCGATCGCCGAACCAATCACCCCGGCCACATTTGGGCCCATGGCGTGCATGATCAAAAAGTTCTGCGAGTTTGCTTCAAGGCCGATCTTTCCTGCCACTCTGGCCGCCATCGGTACTGCCGAGACACCGGCGGCACCAATAATTGGATTGACCGGTGTTCGCCCCAATTGATTCATCGCCTTGGCCATGAGCACACCGCTGGCGGTGCCAATGGCGAATGCGACCATACCTAGTGCCAAGATGCCTAGGGTACTTGGCACTAGGAACTGAGTGGCTTGGAGCTTAGAGCCTACAGCCAGACCCAAAAAGATCGTCACGATGTTGATCAGCGCATTCTGGGTTGTCTGCGACAGGCGTTCGACAACACCGCACTCGCGCATCAGATTGCCAAAGCAGAACATACCAAGCAATGGCGCCGCAGAGGGCAACAGCAGCGCTACCAGCAACAACAGCAACAACGGGAAAATGATTCGCTCCAGTCGCCCTACTTCGCGCAGCTGGATCATCTCGATGCGCCGCTCCGTCTCGCTGGTCAAGAGCCGGACAATAGGCGGCTGGATCAACGGCACCAACGCCATGTAGGAGTAGGCAGCCACAGCGATGGCGCCAAGAAGGTTTGGTGCCAACTGCCCCGCTACGTAGATTGCCGTTGGCCCGTCCGCGCCGCCAATGATTCCTATGGCAGCGGCTTCGCGTAGCGAGAAGTCGAACACCCCAATACTACTGAGTGCAACAGCACCGATCAGGGTCGCAAAGATGCCGAATTGCGCAGCGGCACCGAGCAACAACGTTTTTGGGTTGGCGAGCAATGGGCCGAAATCGGTCATTGCGCCCACGCCCATGAAGATGATCAGCGGAAACGCGCCAGTTTCAATGCCCACCATATAAGCCAGATGCAATAGGCCGTCGCCAGTGGCGATCTCGACGCCAGGGATATTCGACAACAAGCCTCCAAAGCCGATAGTGACCAGCAGCAACGGCTCAAACTGCTTGGCGATTCCAAGATATAACAACAACCCGCAGACACCCAGCATGCAGGCCTGTCCCCAAGAGATTTGTGCAAGTCCGCTGGACTGCCAGAGAAGGTCGAATATCTCCATTGCGGTGCCGCTCAGCTCAGGCTGATTAGCGCATCTCCCGTTGCGACGGAATCACCGGCTTTAACATGCACGTCGCTTACCGAGCCAGCCACCGGAGCGCTAATGTTCGTCTCCATTTTCATCGCCTCGAGCACTAACAGCACCTGCCCTTCGCCAACGCTTTCACCGGGCTTGACGAGGACTTTGACAACGCTACCCGCGAGGGCTGCGCGAATCGCATTGGCGTTCGTCGCCGCCGCATCGGGTGCTACCGCCGTGATCATTTGGCCACCTTCACCTGGTGCGACCCTCACAGTGAACTGTTTGCCATTCACCTGAACTTCGTATGTCGCCGGCTCATTCGCGGTGGCGCTGGGTGACGTAGACACGCTCTGTTCCACCGGCGCTGCTGCCGGCGGCGGCTCAAACACATCGGGATTGTGGCGATTTTTCAGATAGTGCAAGCCGACTCGTTCAAACAGTGCGTAGATAAGCACGTCGTCTTCCAACTCTGCTCCCAATTGCACGGCTTCTTGCTTGGCTACTGTCTGCAACTGCGCGGTTAACTGTGGCATTTCAGCTTGCAGCCTATCTGCCGGACGGCACACAAGTGCGGCGTCGCCATCAAGCGCCGTCTGCTGCAGGATTGGATCAACAGGCGCTGGCGTTGCACCGTATTCGCCTCGCAAAACTCCCCGGGTTTCTTTGGTCATGGTCGCGTAGCGATCGCCACTGAGGACGTTGATCACCGCTTGAGTGCCGACAATTTGCGAGGTTGGCGTTACCAAGGGAATGTAGCCTAACTCTTGTCTGACTTTAGGGATCTCCAGCAGCACTTCATCCAGGCGATCTGCTGCTTGCTGCTCCCGCAGCTGGTTTTCTAGATTCGTTAGCATGCCGCCCGGAACCTGGGCTACCAGAATCCGTGAATCAGTGCCCCTAAGACTGCCCTCGAATGCCGCGTACTTCTTTCTCACCTCGCGGAAATATGCGGCGATTTCCTCGAGCAAGGTTAACTGTAGGCCGGTATCACGCTCAGTACCTTCGAGCATGGCGACCAAAGACTCAGTGGGGGAGTGTCCATAGGTCATGCTCATTGAAGAGACCGCAGTATCGACATTGTCGATGCCTGCCTCGATCGCCTTCAAATAAGTAGCCGTGCTCAGTCCGGTTGTGGCGTGGGACTGCATATGTACCGGTATGTCTAACGCCTGTTTCATTTTTGAAACCAACTCGAAAGCCACGTAGGGACGCAGCAACCCGGCCATATCCTTAATGCATATGGAGTCGGCACCTAAATCCTCAATTTGCTTTGCTAGGTCGAGCCACAGGTCAATGGTATGTACCGGACTTACGGTGTAAGAGATGGTGCCTTGGGCGTGTTTGCCCACGGCCTTAGTCGCTTGTATCGCTTGCTGCAAATTCCGGATGTCGTTCATCGCGTCAAAGATGCGGAACACGTCAACGCCGTTTTCTGCTGACCGAGCAACAAAGCGCTCAACTACGTCATCTGCATAGTGGCGATAGCCCAACAGATTTTGCCCGCGCAACAGCATCTGCTGTGGAGTGTTTGGCATGGCTGCCTTCAAGGCCCGTATGCGGGCCCAGGGATCCTCTCCCAAATAGCGAATACAGGCATCAAAGGTCGCGCCACCCCAAGTCTCTACTGACCAGAGCCCGACCTGGTCGAGCTTGCCGGCAATCGGCAGCATGTCCTCCAAGCGCATGCGGGTCGCTAACAAGCTTTGGTGCCCATCACGCAACGTAACGTCGGTGATCCCGAGCCGATCCATCTGACTCATCCTGGTTCTCTAGTAGTCCTGGCTAGTGTTCTTGGCGATATCGCGTTACTGCAGCCGTGGCAGCTGCGACTTCCTCAGCGCTGACGTGGTCATCACCGTCATCTTCAATCCCGACCTCAACTACGTACCTGCGCACTAGTCTCGACATGATCTGCGTAGCCCAAACTAGCAAGACCAGGAACACGAACACTGTACCCATGCCAGCCAGCATAAGTTCCAGCGCTTCGGTAATCAGGGAATTGGAAACATCCATCGGCCTGAGTGTAGGGAGTCGGGTAGCTAAGATGCAACACGCGAGCGATCCTCGCAGAGGACAATGAGCTAGAAACGAACATGGCGCACCCCACAGACAAAGTTCGAACTCCAGGGTGTCGATAGACTGCAAGCCGCCGGAAGGTAAGACCGACGTTTTGCGGCAAAGCCGCGAAACTCGAGAGAGCTCGCGCAGCGAGATCATGGCACGCCAGGCAGACGCCAAACCATCGGTTTGGTGGTGTGAGCGCGGGATCGCGTACTAGCGATACCGAGGCAAGCGAGCAGTCCTCCCAAACGACAGAAAACTAGGTACAGAAATGGCGCGCCAGGCAGGATTCGAACCTGCAATCCCCAGCTTCGTAGGCTGGTGCCTTATCCAGTTTGGCCACTGGCGCCTGTGCACAGAGCCAATAGCGCTGCGCGAGGGGGCGGTATTATCGAGATGCGTCCCGAAAGCGTCAAGGCAAACAAACCGAACGCCGCTGATGCCGACACAACTCTGGCCAGGCCCCAGCAAAATTGTGAAAATGCCTAGATGGAGCCACATTCAAACGACCCAGCCAGCGCCCCCCAAAACCCGGATAACCCAGAACGCCCTTTCCGCGGCTGGCGCCTACTCGCGGTAATCTTCGCCGTGATTGTTTTGCTGGCGGTCGTCAGCGCCATTGTCGACTGGGTCGTCATTGGGCCGTTGGAAGGCCGAGCGCCCTGGCTGTAGACCGTAGGTTCCGGTGACTGAAGTCAGCGCCGAGTCGAACTAAGGTGCCAGTGAGAGGGACTATTCGGCCGTCCGCTTGAGCGCACGCCCTCAACCCTCAAGGGGGCCACTCGCAACCTACGGCTGCTCCGTGTTCTCTGCGGTGACTCGCGTCACCTACGAGTCGAACCAAAGGATTCTCATCCGACCTTTCTTGCCGCCATCAAAAAAGGGGCGCAAGGCCCCTTTATCGATGGCGGAGAGAGAGGGATTATTCGGTCGTCCGCTTGGGCGCACGCCCTCACCCCTAAAGGGGGCCACTCGCAACCTACGGCTGCTCCGTGTTCTCTACGGTGACTCGCGTCACCTGCGAGTCGAACCAAAGGATTCTCATCCGACCTTTCTGTCCGCCATCAAAAAAGGGGCGCAAGGCCCCTTTGTCGATGGCGGAGAGAGAGGGATTCGAACCCTCGATGAGCTTTTAACCCATACTCCCTTAGCAGGGGAGCGCCTTCAGCCACTCGGCCACCTCTCCGGCAGGCGCTAATGTACCAGTTTGCGCACCGTTTGATCAGGCCTCGGAGCGAATTTTCAGTGAGTGTCGGCGGTGTTTTCTTTCTGAATGCGCTCGTAGATCTCTTCTCTGTGAACGCCTACATCGCGCGGTGCGCTCACGCCGATACGAACCTGATTACCCTTGACGGCGATCACCGTCACCGTCACCGAGTCTCCGATCATTAACGTCTCACCAACTTTGCGGGTCAGAATCAACATGCTGCGCTCCTTCGCCAGCCCCGGGTATGAGTGATTCGGGATAATAGCGTCACCGATGGGTGCAAAGCAGTTTGTGTCTACCAAGTTGACGACTAAACACCTGTAGACGAGCATCTATGCTGAGGCTGGTGGGTCGCTTAGCCCGAATTCACCATGTACCGATCGGACCGCGAGCTCCAAATATCGTTCATCCACAACTACGGATATCTTAATTTCCGACGTAGAAATCATCTGGATGTTGATG
Source organism: Pseudomonadales bacterium (assembly GCA_051027215.1). Taxonomy (GTDB): domain Bacteria; phylum Pseudomonadota; class Gammaproteobacteria; order Pseudomonadales; family Azotimanducaceae; genus CALHVX01. Next base: position 14,870 of record JBPCXR010000230.1, read on the forward strand.
TTGTCCGCTGCCAAAGCATCGAACATGCGAGTGGCTACCCCCGCGTGGGAACGCATGCCTACGCCCACTACCGACAGCTTGGCAATAGTGTTATCACCCGAAAGCTCCCGCGCGCCAAGGCGCTCCTGCACCCCGTTCAGCAGCTCCATGGTTCTATCGAAGTCCTCACGCTTTACCGTAAAGGTAAAGTCGGTTAGCCCATCGGCGCCGGTGTTCTGCACGATCATGTCTACTTCGATCTGGGCCGCACTCACAGGCCCCAATATCTTCGAAGCAACACCTGGTATGTCCGGCACACCAAGCATGGTTACCTTTGCCTCATCGCTCGTGTGCGCAATCCCAGAGACGATCGGTTGTTCCATGTCGGGATTCTCCATTGTAATCAATGTACCGGGGCCATCGTCGAAGGTAGAGCAGACTCGCAGCGGTACCTGGTACTTGCCAGCAAACTCTACCGAACGGGGATGCAATACCTTAGAGCCAAGGCTTGCTAGCTCCAACATTTCTTCAAAGGTCACGGTCCGTAAGCGACGTGCCTGAGGCACAACGCGCGGGTCTGCGGTATAGACCCCATCTACGTCGGTACAGATGTGGCACTCGTCGGCTTGCAGGGCTGCTGAGACCGCAACCGCTGTGGTATCGGAGCCACCGCGACCAAGCGTGGTCAGCTGCCCATTGGCACTGATGCCCTGAAATCCAGCGATCACCGGAACCATCTGCGCGGACAACGCCTGTTGCAAGCGTTCAGTATCGATCTTTGTGATTCGCGCCCGGCCGAACTGTTCATCCGTGCGAATGGCCACTTGGTGGGCCAATAGCGGCAACGCTGTGAGTCCAATTTCAGCTAGCGCTAGGCTCAGTAGACTGATGGTAACTTGCTCGCCTGAGGCAAGCAGCACATCCATATATTCCGCTGCGCCTTTCGCTGCAATCTGTCGGCCCATGTCAGTGAGGCGATTGGTTTCGCCGCTCATCGCGGATACCACCACCACTACCTCGTGCCCTTGGCTACGGGTATGTTTGATGCGTTCAGCCACACGTTGAATGCGCTCCAATGAGCCAACGCTGGTGCCGCCAAACTTTTGAACTAGTACTGCCATGGGATTAACCCGTTCGCTTCAGACACTCGTGTACTTAAAATAAGGGGCGTTGGTCGAGCAACCACCAGCGACGCAGAGACCCCGGATGAGCTGGCGCGCCATTATATGGAAAATTGCTATAGAGAAAAGACAGGAGACATCACCCTGCTTCTGAGATTTTCACAAGCAGGGTGACCTATTCGTTTTACGGTTTGGCCCTGTTAGCGCAGCAACTGATGAATGATGTCTGAGGGGAAGCCTCTGGAAGCGAGAAAACGACCAACCTTGGCCTGCCCACGATAGCGTAGCTCTGGATCTTGCTCCCGCATTACCCGTTGCAAGTCCGAACGCTTGCTCAAGACCTGGCTGGCCAACTCGCGCCAATGATCCGCATCAAATGTCAGACACGCATCGATCAGCTCTTCCTCGACACCCTTTTGTCGCAGATCCTGGCGAATGCGCAATGGGCCCTGCCCTCTACCGATGCGGCTTCTGACAAACACCTCAGCGAATCGCTCATCGCTGAGCAAATGTTCTTGAGTGAGTTCTTCGAGCACAGCTTCAACCACGTTGAGATCGTGATTACGCTCCAGCTTGCTACGCAGTTCGAACTCGGAGTACTCACGCCGCCCCAGCGCGCGCAGCGCCGCGGTTCTTGCCGCGGCGTGCGCTCGTTCGGGTTGCAGGACTGGCGTTGCGTCTTCGGGATCAAGTTCCGATTGAAGACGTCGTTGTGACTGAAACGTCATCGATTCGCCCCTTCAATAGAGTCACAATAGAGTCGGACTACAGTGTGTCTTGGGCGGGCTCGGGTATGACCACATCGGCGTCTGCGTCAGCATGGTTGAGCTCCGGTAGCAATTCCTGGCGAATTCTGGACTCAATTTCGTCGCAGATCTCAGGGTTGTCAGCCAGGAAATCAGCCGAGTTCTTACGGCCTTGACCAATTCGATCCTCTTTGTAGCTATACCAGGCGCCCGACTTCTCGACGATGCCTTGTTGTACGCCTAGGTTAATTACCTCATCGAGGTGGTTGATGCCCTTGCCGTAAAGAATCTGAAACTCAGTTTGGCGGAACGGTGGCGCCACTTTGTTCTTGACCACTTTGACACGGGTTTCGTTACCAACCACTTCGTCGCCGTCTTTGACTGCACCAATTCGCCGAATGTCCAGTCGCACCGAGGAATAAAACTTGAGCGCATTACCGCCGGTTGTGGTTTCGGGTGAACCAAACATGACACCGATCTTCATGCGGATCTGATTGATAAAAATGACCAGCGTGTTGGAGTTTTTGATGTTGCCCGTCATCTTCCGCAGCGCTTGGCTCATGAGGCGGGCTTGCAAACCAACATGGGTGTCGCCCATCTCACCTTCGATCTCGGCTTTCGGCGTTAGTGCTGCCACTGAGTCCACAACCACCACGTCTACGGCTCCAGAACGCACCACCATGTCGCAGATCTCTAGCGCCTGCTCCCCGGTATCGGGCTGCGAAACCAGCAAATCTTCAGTGTTTACGCCCAGATTCTCGGCATAAATCGGGTCTAGCGCATGCTCAGCATCGATAAATGCACAGGTTCCGCCCGCTTTTTGCGCCTCGGCGATGACCTGCAGGGTCAGTGTGGTTTTACCCGATGACTCCGGCCCATAGATTTCGACGACTCGGCCCCGCGGCAATCCGCCAATACCTAGCGCAACATCCAGCCCCAAAGAGCCGGTCGAAATCGAGGGGATGGCGATCTGTTCTCGATCGCCCAGTCGCATCATCGAACCTTTACCGAATTGCCGTTCGATCTGCGCCAATGCCGCCCCCAGTGCGCGGTCCTTGTTGCTGTCTTCACTAACGGTTTTGTTGGATTCGGTCTTCGAACCTTTTGCTGATCCTCTGCCACCTAGAGCCATGACTTACTCCTTGTATCCTTGTAAGTGGGTCGACCGCAACGCGGCCCACCAATTCATCTATATTGTTCCGTCTAACACCTACTCACCGATCGATATTGGCTATGGACCGATAACTCGACGGGTTAATCCATTTGATCCAGCGGGCCAGAATTGGCTACCTAAGTGCCCGTGGAGCAGCAATTGTGCCCACGGTAAACTTGGCCTGTTGTCGGAATTGGCTCCCGCTAACAGCACTTGATCGAGCAGTTTTCTGGGGATGACTCGATGGCCGTACTGTATATACGTTCAGTAGTTCTGGCAACCCCCGAATGGGCCCATATTGGCAATTTCTGCCAGCACGCTGAGTCGAAGGCTGAGGCGGAGGTCGAGGTTGACCGGAGTCGGCGACGCTGCTTCACTGCGCGCCAGTCGTGAACGCTCCCAGCCACACACCGATGATGCAGCAGTACCTGCGCATCAAATCTCAGCATGCCCAACACCTGCTGTTCTATCGCATGGGCGACTTCTACGAGCTGTTTTTTGACGACGCCCGGCAAGCGGCTGACCTGTTAGACATTACCCTGACCGCCAGGGGGCAATCCGCCGGCGAGCCGATTCCCATGTGCGGCGTGCCCTATCACTCCGTGGATGGCTATCTAAAAAAGCTTCTGCAGCTCGGCTTGTCGGTGGCGATTTGTGAGCAAATTGGCGATCCGGCGACCAGCAAGGGGCCGGTTGAACGACGGGTTCAGAGAGTTCTCACACCTGGCACGGTGACAGAGGATGCACTGCTAGACGCCCAGGCAGAGTCGCTCCTGGCAGCATTCAACCCAACTCAACACAGTCATGGTCTGGCGACGTTGTCGTTAGTGGATGGTCACATCAACGTGCGACAACTGACTGATGACGACAGCCTGATTTCAGAGTTGCAGCGGCTGCGCCCAAGCGAAGTGTTGATTCCTGAGGGCGTTGCCTGGCCGGAGTCGCTGGGCTGGCTTACCGTTAATCGCCTGGCGCCGTTGTGCTTCGATACCAATCTGGGCGCGAATGAGTTGAAGCAACATTTTCGCGTCGGCGACTTGGCCGGCTTTGGTCTGAGTCAGGATTCACCCGGGATAGGCGCAGCCGCTGCGGTTTTGAGCTACGCCAAACAAACCCAATGTCAGGATTTGCCCTTCGTCAATCGATTAACGCAAGAACAGTCGAAGGACTTTGTCGTAATCGATGCCAACACCCGGCGCAACTTGGAAATCGACCTGCGTGCGGACGGCAGCAGCCAAATGACGTTGCTCAGCACGCTGGATCGAACCTGCTCAGCCATGGGCAGTCGTCTGCTGCGTCGCTGGCTGCATGCACCAACTCGAGATCTTACGCAGGTTTACGGGCGACAACGGGCGATCACTGCCCTTGCCAGTGCCATGGGTGACGAAGCGTTGCGTCAACCGCTAAAAACCGTGGGGGATCTGGAACGGGTAATCGCGCGCCTACTGCTTGGCACTGTCTCACCCAGAGATCTTGGGCGCGTGCGCACCGCGTTGACCTGTGTGCCAGCCATCAAACAGATCCTGGCACCGCTAGAAATTGACAGCTTGCAACAGCTTATGGACCAACTTCCCGAGCTACCCGAAGTGCTCCAGCAATTGCAGCAAGCGCTGATTGAAACCCCGCCTGCGACCACCCGAGACGGCGGCATGATCGCCCGCGGCTACAGCCAGGAACTGGATGAGCTGCACGACCTCACGGAGAACGCCAGCACCTGGCTGGCTGAGCTTGAGCTTAGCGAACGAGAAAGCAGCGGCATCCCCAGCCTAAAAGTGGGCTACAACCGGGTGCACGGCTACTACATCGAGACCAGCCGTAGTGCCAGCGAGCAGGTTCCGCCGCATTATGTGCGACGGCAAACTTTGAAGAACACTGAACGCTACATAACGCCGGAGCTCAAAACCTTCGAAGAGCGAGCCTTGTCGGCGCAAAGTCGGGCGTTGAAGTTGGAAAAGCAGCTGTTTGACGAATTGATCACCGTTCTGGAACCTCAAGGACAGGCTTTACGAACCATGGCCAGCGCCGTTGCTCAGCTCGACGTCCTCGCCTGCCTAGCGGAACGTGGTAGATCCCTGGGCTTGTGCATGCCCTGCTTTACCGACGAGCCGGGTCTGAACATCGCACAGGGCTGGCACCCGGTGATTGCAACCCACAGTGAAGAGCCCTTCGTTCCAAACGATCTGGTCATCAACAATCAACAAACCATGCTCATCATTACTGGGCCAAACATGGGCGGCAAATCTACGTTCATGCGGCAAACGGCGCTCATTGCGCTGCTGGCGTATGTCGGCTCGCCAGTGCCAGCAAAGCAGGCGACGCTCGGACCCTTAGACCGCATCTTCACCCGCATTGGCGCTGCAGACGACCTGACCAGCGGCCGTTCCACGTTCATGGTGGAGATGACCGAAACGGCCAATATTCTGCATCACGCCAGCCCGCACAGCTTGGTGCTGTTAGATGAGATCGGACGCGGCACGAGTACTTTCGATGGTTTGGCCCTGGCTTGGGCAACGGCGGAATATCTGGCGACGAAGAGTCTTGCGTACACACTGTTTGCCACCCACTACTTTGAACTGACCGCGCTTGCCGAGCAGCTTGGACAAGCGGCCAATGTGCATCTGGCTGCTGCGGAACACGGCGGCGACATCGTGTTCTTGCACACGGTGCGCGATGGCCCGGCAAGCCAGAGCTATGGCATCGCAGTGGCACGCTTGGCTGGCGTGCCGAAACCGGTGCTTGAGGCCGCTCGGGCACAGCTGGCATTACTCGAGTCGCAAAGCACGAGCACGAGCCCGAATCAGGCGGATCTGTTCGCCGTGCACCCGACAACCACCGCTGAGCCTGCCGAGCCTGCCCCGGCCATGGACGCCCTCGCGGAGTTGGATCCTGACGAGCTGACCCCGCGTCAGGCTTTGGAGGAGCTCTACCGCCTTAAGTCATTGATCTAGGCGGGAACACTCGACACGGTTACAATGGCCGCGATTTTGACTCTGGATTGAATGATGACCTTTGTTGTTGGCGAAAACTGCATCAAGTGCAAGCACACGGACTGTGTCGAGGTGTGCCCGGTGGACTGCTTCTACGAAGGTCCAAATATGCTGGTTATTCATCCGGACGAGTGCATCGACTGCGCCTTGTGTGAACCGGAATGCCCAGTGGACGCGATCTTCTCCGAGGACGAGCTGCCTGAACCGCAACAATCATTTCTCGAGCTGAACCAGGAATTGGCCGAAGTCTGGGAAAACATCACCGAAAAGAAAGATCCACTGCCAGATGCTGAAGATTGGGACGGCAAGGAAGGCAAAGCCGACCTGTTGGAACGCTGACGTCCCGCGTCTGCATCATTCGCGCCGGTAGCGAGCAGGCCTTCGAAATAGCGCCTGGCGCACTCAGCATTCTCGATGCCGGACTCGATGCCGGTGTAGATTTGCCGTTTTCGTGCTGCGCTGGAATCTGCACCAGCTGCTGCGCCAAGTTGCTGCAAGGCTCCGTGAGCGACGCACCTCAGACAGTGTTGGATGACGCTGAACAGGCGGCCGGCTACATCCTTTGCTGTCAAGTACTGCCAACTTCCAGCGAGATTCGACTGACCTTCGATGAGCCCTTGGTGCGCGACATGGAGGCGTAGCGCTCACTACCCTTTGACGCTAAATCGGTTCCACTGCGAACGCCAAAAAAGCCCAGTGAAACCGGCAATTAGGCAGCTCGCTTGGGCCCGCACGAGGCGCCTGCTAGCATGAACACCAGATCTCGATCATCAAACCATAGGAACTGCTAATGTCTCAGGCTGAGTCCGACAGCATCGGCACAAGCACAAGCGCGAGCACATCGCCAACACCCACCGCAGACCGTATACGTCAGCGTATCGAAGCTGCCGGGCACCGCTACCACGCCAACGACAACATCAGCCGCTTCATCGAAGACGGAGAACTCGAACAACTCAAGCTCGAAGTCGAAGAGCATATGCGTGGCGTGCTGTCAGCATTGGTGATTGACGTCGAGAGCGACCACAACACTCAAGATACTGCTCGCAGGGTAGCTAAGATGTTCATCAACGAGGTCTTTGCTGGGCGCTACACGCCTGCGCCGCCGGTGACCGAGTTCCCAAACGTCGCACGCTTAAACGAATTGATGATCGTCGGCCCGGTGACCGTTCGCAGCGCTTGCTCACATCATCTGTGCCCGATTATCGGCAGAATTTGGGTCGGTGTAATGCCCAACGAGCACTCTGCCCTGATCGGTCTATCAAAATACGCGCGCCTCACAGAGTGGGTCATGAATCGCCCCCAGATCCAAGAAGAAGCCATCGCCCAGCTGGCCAATCTGCTGCAAGAGAAAATGCAACCGGACGGCTTGGCAATCGTTATGGAGGCGGATCACTCATGTATGCAATGGCGCGGCGTGCGCGATATGGATTCAAAGATGACCAATAGCATCATGCGCGGATCGTTCTTGAAAGATCCGAATTTGCGCAGGGAATTTCTCGCGTTGATGTCTGTTCACAAATAGGAGCCAAACATGCTTGTTCGCCTGTTGTATGCCAGTCGATCCACGGAACTCATTAGCGAAGAGTTTGCGGACGCCATTTTGGAAACAGCCCGTAAACGCAATGCGCATCTGGGTATCACCGGAGTTCTGTGTATCTACGAAAGCGGCGACACTTTCTTGCAGGTGCTCGAAGGGGGCCGCGAACAGGTCAATGGTCTGTACAACAACATCATCAGGGACGAGCGCCACAGCGATGTCACGCTCTTGCACTACTCCGAGATCAATCAGCGGCGGTTTTCGAGTTGGCGCATGGGCAAGGTAAACCTCAGCAAGGTGAACCGTTCTACCATTTTAAAGTTCTCGCCCAGTTCTGCGCTCGATCCTTTTGCCCTAGAGGGTGTGGCTGCACTGCGGCTGCTGGAAGAACTGGTCGACACTGCAGCGATCTCCAGCCAGGGTGATGTTTGATTAACCGCTACTCATCTGAAGAAAAAGGCCGCTAGGCGGCAGGATTCATCATGTTTCGACACTGTGTCATGTTCAAATTCAAAGCAGAAACCTCCAGCGGGCAGCGGCAGGAGATCGCCGAGCGAATCTCGGCATTGGCTGAGCTGCCCATGGTGCGCAACTACCAGTTTGGCGCAGACGCCGGTTTGGCCGACGGCAATTTCGACTTCGCCTTGGTTGCTGACTTCGATGATTCTGAAGCCTATCAAGCTTACGCGGTCGACCCGATACACGTGGCGGTTTTGACAGACTACGTGCGCCCAAACATCAGTGCTCGAGCCGCGGTGCAGTACCAACTCGACTAATGCTGATGCCCACCCGGACCATGAGCGTGGCCGTGCGCTCGCTCCTCCGCTGTCGCTGCTCGCACTGACTCAACCTGCACGTCCAGCTGTAGCGTCAGGCCGGCTCGAGGATGGTTTAGATCCACATCGATCACTGTTCGTCCCACTTTGATGACCGTCACCGGCCTGTTGCCCTGCTCGCTCTGTAGCGCAGTGACCATGCCCGGCGTCAGTTTAGTCCCCTTGGGAAAGTGCTTTTTCGAGACTCGCTGTTGTTGCTGGGGGTCTCGCACCCCAAAGGCTTTCTCGGGAGGCAGGGTCAGCGCCAAGCGTTCTCCAGCCACCTTGCCCGCCAAGGCTTCCTCCAGGCCCTTAATCACGCCGCCATAGCCATAGAGCATAATCTGAGGCGGACCGTCCAGGGAGCTTTCCAACACTTCATCGTCAGCATCCCGCATTTCGTAGTGAAAGGTGACGACCCTGCCATGGGCTACGCTCAACTGTTCTGCGGATTCGTTAGCGGTGTCTGACTGGGACATTCCGGCTCCTTCGAAGTGCGGATTCAGCTAGGATACAGGCAACCGAGTTCAAGCTTGAAGAGATACAGATTGGAGCATTCATCATGAACGCCACCACCAGGTCCAAGAAACGACGTACAGCCACACCTGTCGCTGGACTTTCCCTGTGCTTGCTACTCGGATTGCCGGCAATGACCTTGCGTGCGGCAGAGAGTGATGCTTCTGCCTCTGGCGCTGAAATTCCTGTTGCCGAGCTAGAACCCGCGAGTGAAGCGCTCAGTGAAGCGGAAAGTGAGGCTTGGGCAAAACATGCTCAAGCCAGCAAAATTCCACAAGCTAAAAGCGCCGAAGGTAAGTCAGGCAAACAGGGTGCGGCCGACAAGACCGCGGATTCGAACCGCTGAGCGCGCAATGAGCGCGCAATGAGCGCGCGCAAAGAGCCCTACAAAAGCAGCGTTAGAAATCTACCACCGCTGTGCTAACGCACCCCGAGCAGATCACGAATGTCTTGCAGCACCTGTCGCTCTGCGGCTCGTTCTCGTTCATCGGCCTCCGCGGCAATATGCGCGGCAGCAAGCACGAGCTGACAATGAGAGGCGGTATCCTTAATCGAGCCGATGTACCCCAGTGCTCGCTGCCGGCCAGTCGACGGATCGCTTAGCAATGCTTCGCAGACGTCTTTAAAACCATGCTCCACCGCATCAAAGTCCAACCCCGGAAAGAGGTTTGCCCGAGTGCGCAACAATGCGAAAAAACGATTGGTTTCTTCTGTGGCAAGGTCACCATCGCTTACCGCGACCAGCGCAAACGTCCCGGTCAGGGCCCGCAGCAGCCGATCAGTCACTTCCTCGTCGAAACGCGACCACGCCGCGACGGCGTATGCCGACGACTCGCTGATTGGGGGTTCGGAACTCATGCGCTGGGCCTCGCTAGATATACTACTCACCTGCTGGCAGTTTACGCGATGGTCCGATTGAGCACACGGTCTGTGCGCCAAGTCACTGGATTTACCGCAGCATCCCGTTAGGGTCGGCACCTAGGAGAATTTGACTATGTATCAGCGAATAACCAAGCCAGCCCTAGCAGCCTGCCTGTTCGGCTGGTCTATGTTGTTGTGGCTAGGCGGCGCAGTAGCGGCTGAATCTGCAGTTATCGAACTGGTAGATGGCTCCACGGTGCGGGGTGAGGTCCTGTCACTCAAAGGTGGTGCCTACGAGGTCAAATCCAAAAGCCTGGGCGTCGTTCGCATTCCTCAAAACGACGTGGCCCTCGTTAGCTACGCTGACGCGAAAATATCGGCAGCCGCTGCGGTACCAAGCAACAGCGCCAACGTTGAGCTGCTATCTTCCTTGCAGACACAGCTAAGCCAGAACCCCGAAACCCTGCAGCTAATCATGGGGCTCGGTGAAGATCCGACGATGCAGGCAGTCATTCACGATCCAGAAATTCAGGCTGCCATCCGTAGTGGCAATTTTGAATCGCTGATGACCCATCCAAAGATCAAGGCCCTGATGGCGCACCCGACGATCCGCAAAATAACCGCTGACTCTGCGCGCTGACTCTGCGCGCTGAATCTACCCAATAGACCCTGAGTCTTTGCATTAATAGTATTATATATCTTTATGATATATAACGACTTTAACTAACACAGCTTTCCCACCCTTGCGACCTCAGCTATAGCGCTTGGTTCTCTCGACTGTTGGCCATGGCGTAAACTGAACGATCGCTGTTGCGCCGTACTGATCCGGTTGCGCCAATTTACAGACAGGGGAGAATGCAATTGCATCATGCTGACTACCAGACCATCGCCGTTGAACAACGCGACGCGGTGGCCTACCTCACGCTCAATCGACCCGAATCGCTGAATGCCATCAACACCCAGATGGTGAGCGAGCTGCGGGATTATTTCGGCGCGCTCGCCGAGGACGCGCAAACACGCATTGTGGTCATGCGCGGTGCCGGGCGCGCATTTTGCGCGGGCTTAGATATCAAGGCTTCCCAGGAAGGTGGCACTGTTTCGCCGTTCGGCGCAGGCATGGGTTTCCAAGGTTACCTTGCTGAAGTCTACATTCGCATGCGTAGAGCTCCGCAACCTATCATCTCGCTCATTCAAGGTCCCGCCTGCGGTGGGGGATTTGCATTTGCGCTGGCATCAGACATCCGTGTCGCTGCAGACAATGCCCGCATGAATGCTGCCTTCATTCGTATCGGCTTATCGGCGTGCGACATGGGCGCCAGCTACTTTTTGCCGCGATTAGTGGGAACATCCATCGCCTCTGAACTGATGTTAACGGGGCGATTCATTGACGCCCAACGATCTTTGGCAACGGGTCTGGTTTCCAAGGTGGTGCCATTGGCGCAGTTGCCTAACGCCGCCGATGAGTATTTAGACGAGATGCTTAGTACCTCGCCCATGGGGCTGCGTTTGACCAAAGAAGGGCTGAACGTCAGCATCGACGCCGCCGGATTAGAAGCTGCGATGGCAATCGAAAATCGCAACCAGGTGCTCTGCTCCCACAGCAACGATGCCAAAGAAGGCATGCGAGCGTTCATGGAAAAACGCCCGCCGGTTTACACTGGTAGCTAAAGCACTGTAAATCATTGGAGAACTGCGCCCATGCGCTCAAAACTTTGTGAAGAACTGGGAATCGAGTTTCCGCTGTTTGCCTTTAGCCATTGCCGCGACGTGGTCGCCGCAGTCAGCAAGGCTGGGGGATTTGGCGTGCTCGGTGGTGTCGGTCATACCCCTGAATCGCTGGAAATCGAGCTCAGTTGGATAGACGAGCACGTCGACGGCAAACCCTACGGCGTAGACTTAATCGTGCCGACCAGCCTTGCAGATAAGCAAGGCTCGCTCACCCCACAAGATTTGCTGGATCGGGTACCTGATGAGCATCGTCGGCATGTGGAAAACATCCTCGCAGAAAATGGCATCTCTACCGCCGGCCTGTGGGACCACGAGATCAGCGAAAGCTACGGCGATAACCTCCGCGAAAAAGGCGCTACAGCACAAATGGACGTCGCCTTCGCACACCCGATCAAGATGATTGTCAACGCCCTAGGCGTACCGCCCCGCAGCATGTTTGAACGCGCCCGCAACGCCGGCATTCTGGTCGGCGCGTTAACCGGCGCTAAGGAACACGCAGTCAAGCACGCGGAGGCCGGCGTCGATGTATTGATCGTTTCTGGCACAGAAGCAGGAGGACACTGCGGCGAAGTATCCACACTGGTCTTGGTGCCCGAGGTTGTAGAGGCAATGCAAGCTTATCCTGGAGTGTCGGTGCTAGCTGCAGGCGGCATCGTCACCGGCCGGCAAATGGCTGCTTGTATGGCCATGGGCGCAGATGGCGCATGGTGTGGCTCTGTCTGGTTAACGACTTCAGAAGCAGAGACCTTGCCGTCGATTAAGGAGAAGATGCTGACCGCGTCATCACGTCAAACCGTGCGCTCGAAAAGCCGTACCGGCAAGTACACACGTCAGCTGAGATCTCCATGGACCGACGCCTGGCAAGGGCCCGATGCACCGGAGCCATTGCCTATGCCGCTGCAAGGCTTAATCAGCGGGCCGGCACTGAACCGCATCGACAAGCTGGCGGAAGCAGGCGATGCCAATGCTAAACGCCTGGCTACCTATTGGGTCGGCCAGGGCGTTGGCTTGATGAACGTCGAGCAGTCGGCGCGCACCGTGGTCTACGACTTCATGGAAGACTTCGCCAAAGCCAGCGAACGTATGGCCGGCTTGTTTGATGAATGAGTAACTGGGCAAGCCTGGCTCGCGGCAACCTGTGAGTGCTTTTGCGCGCCTGTTGCGCCGTCTTGACCTTGCTCAGGAGGATGACACCCTCTTCGTCGGTGGCTCGGGCGGTCGTGGGGTTACCGAGGCCAATCGGCTCTTTGGTGGTCTAGTGTTAGCCCAGGCAGCAGTCGCCGCAGCACGCACCGTTCCCGACTTGCCGATGCATGCGCTGCACGGATTCTTTCTACGGCCCGGACGGCCAGATCGAGACATTCGATTTGCGGTGGACGTGACCAAAGCGGGCCGCAGTTTTCACACCCGCAGCGTGACCGCCACCCAGGAAGGCAAACCGATACTACAATTGTTGGCAAGCTTCGCCGCCAATCGAGCAGACGTTGCCCACCAGCCAACCATGCCGTCAGCACCAGCGCCAGAAGGTCTGCCCAATCGCGACCAACTGCGCGGCCGGAACGACAGCCAATCTGCCGTCATCGATGTGCGCCTGTGCGATGCGTTGACTGAGCGCACGCCGCTGCCTGCGCACAAGCGCGTTTGGCTGCGACCGACGGAAGCCGTACCGGCAGATCCTGTGGTGCACATGGCCTTGCTTGTCTATGCAACGGACCGCGCCTTTTTAAGCACAGCCTGGCGACCCCATGCGGATAAAGGGCAACTGGCGGGTGCCAGTTTGGATCACAGCCTGTGGCTGCATGATGCAGTGACGTTCGATGACTGGCTGCTGTTTGATATGCATAGCCCCGCGGCACGCCATGGTCGCGGCCTGGTACAAGGAACGCTGTACCAGCCCAGCGGGCGCCTGTTGGGCAACGTGGCACAACAAGGAACCCTGACCTACCGCCCTTGGTCGGCGGAGAACTAGTCGGAAGCCTCCGGATACACCGCGTCAGGATGGATCGGCCAGAAACGCCTGGCAGTGGTTTGCCGTGGAAAGGTATCGATGCGGTGGGTACTGAGACCAGGCGGATCCGCCGTCACAATGGTTCCTGCGATATCCGCGAAACCTGCGCGGAAGTGGTTGCTTGATTTCAAGGCGATGTAGCGATAACGCTCGACAGAGATGCCAACCGCCAGAAAAGGTTCTCGGTCGAACGTTTGCGAGCGCCGGCTTGCTACCACAACGTCCAAATCCTCAATACTCAGCCTTGCCGTTGGCCCAATATTAAGCCGCGCGCCTTTGTTCATGTGCTGCATAATCAATCGGCCATCGTGCAAGGCTTTGACGTAAGCGTCGGCAACAATCGGCTCGCCATGTAAGTCGTCGGTCTTACCGCCTAGGATGATCTGTATGCGCTGCCCAACGCCTGCGGCATGTGCTTGGGCGGCGACTGCGGCGTCGACGATGAATCCGAAGCAAGCCTCACTTCCCAGTTGCGCCTCAAGCATCGCTCGTAACAGGTGGGTCCCATCACCTGGCGTACCAGCGCCGCAGTTGTCTGAAGTCTCATGAATGACTACGGGTAGCGCATAAGTGGCATTTTTCGCTGCAGCACCTGCTGCAGCAACAGCCTCCTCAGCAGACAAACTGATGACCCCAAACTGCTCTCGCGCTGACCAAAGCAAAGCGCTGACGCGATCCAGCAGCGGCGCTGGATCTACACCGGGGTGCATTGTGGCTACCAGGGCACTGCCGACGTGGGGCACGTCTGTATAAGGAAACCCGTGAAACCAACTCAGGTCGATAACGCCCTCGCCTTGCGCCTCCGCTGCCAGCACCGCTTCCAGCATTTGTTGGCCGATGCCTTCGAAGGTGGTGGTGGTTGGCAGGAGCATTGGCAAGTTCCGCATAGCGCATTGCGCGCGAAAATCTTCTGCTTGCATCTGGGCCACCAGCCGTACCGCTGCAGCAGCTTGGGCATGCATATCGATGTGCGGGTATTGATGACAAGCGAACACACCGTTTAGCCGCGACACCATGGCTTGAGTGACATTGCCGTGTAAATCGAAGCTGGCTGCTATGGGCAACGCCTCGCCCATTGCTCCACGCACAGCGGTTACTAAGTCACCTTCGAGATCATGGATGCCATCGACAACGCCAGCGCCATGCAGCAACAGCACAACGCCATCCAACGGTTCTTGGGCCAACAAACCATCCACGATCTCGTCGCGGAACTGCTCATAAGCTGCTCGAGCGATCAGACCCGATGGCTGGGCGATGGCGTAGAGTATGGGTACGGCTTCGACCTGGAGCGACGCACAAGCATCGACCGCGCCGCCAAGATCGGTTTCTTGGCCTGCGGCTTGGAGCATACGCGGACCGCGGAGCTGGTAAAACTCCGCTGCCGGGGTCTGCTGTGCGCAATAGGTATTGGTCTCGTGGCTAATCCCAGCTAGGGCAATACGCACTATGGCTAGCGCAGCTCGAGCAAGTTGTAGCGCTCGCCCACCTTGGGACTCACTTTGACGCCAATCGGGTCATCGTTGACCAAGGCTGCGATAGTCTGCTCATCGCCTTTTACCGTCCGCGCCATCAAGCGCCCGCCATCGTCAGTTCGGATCATCGCAAAACCGAGGAATGGCTCTGCTTTGGCGTAGACCACACCATAGGTCTCGATGCTGCCGCTGGAGCCATCGGCTGCTCGTGGTACATCCGGAGAACTATCGATGCGTTTTTGCGCCAAGCCATGATCAACTGGCTGCCAGTGCGTGTTCGGTGTGGTCGAATACAAGCCCGCCGACTCCTTGGAGGTAAAGCCGCCATTGGCCAGCACCAGGCCTAGCGCACCACGATCGTCACGCAGCGTTTCGACCATGCTGGCGATGCCGTGCATGCTGTAGTTATTCCCCGCGCCGCCAAAGTACGGCAGACCGCCGGTTTGCGTTAGCCGTTGCGGGCCACCAGCAGCGAAAGGATCCAACCCCATGGCATCACAGGCGAATTGCACCGCACAGGGAAAACAACTGTAAATTTCAAAATGGCTGACTTCAGCTGGAGTCACATAGAGTGACCCCAATGCGGTATCTAAAGCTGCAGACATCGCCGCAGACGCACCAAGATTGGCCCGCTTGGAGACTGTTTTGTCTTGAGCGTCCGCCCCTTCCAAGCAGAATACCCAGCGCTCTTCTGGTATCCCGAGTTCCATGGCCTTAGCAACGGTGGTCAGAATCAACGCTGCGCCCTGATTGACCGCATCCTGGGCGATGTGCCACTTCAGGTAGGGATCTGCTACAGGATAGTTGTCTGCTCCTGGAGTAGACAAAAACTCCACGCTGCGCGTGGTAGGGAACTGGGCGTAGGGGTTTCTGGACGCAACCTCAGAAAACGGTGCAAATAGCCGGCTCATGTACTGTATGTGTTCCGCTTTCGAGGCGCCGCGCGCAGCGCGCCAAGCGTTTTCGAAGGCTCCGTAAACCTGGGGTGGCATACCCACGCCGTTGGCAATCTCGTAGCCATCGAACAGCTCAGGCCCAACACCACGATCCTCTAACTGGCCGTCGATGGACAGTTCCCAACTCACCGGAAGCTGCTGGCGGGCAATGTGCTTTTGCGTGGCGATCGCTTCTGCCCCGGTCAGCAACACCACTTCGCACTCATTGCTACCAAGTTTACCGGCAAACTCATTCACCAACTGCTGTGGGCTTTGCCCGCCAACAATGCTGTAGACGGCCCAGGCCGGGTTCGCTCCGATCTGCTGGGCTACCAGACGCGGCAGATTGTCGCAGCGCCCAAGAGCTGACGGGCGCGGCATTGAGTCCGAATTGATTCGCACGAAGGCCAGGGTGTCGATGGCCGCGGCTAAGGCCGCAGTGCCTGCAGCGGCGCCAGCATCGGCCAGAGCCTGCTTACAAGCATGAACGGACAGGGATTGGGGCGTTGGCAACTCAGCCGGATCCGATGGTAAGTCGCGAATTACTGCCTGGCCCACGCCGACGATGATGGGAAGATGCGGTGGCAGTTCGTTCATGATCCGGACCCTGTGACGTCAATACGACTTCGGTAAGCCAAGCACTTTCTCTGCCACATGGCAGAATATTAACTCGCGACTGACCGGCGCGATGCGCGGAATGTAGCTTTCCCTAAGGAAGCGCTCAACATGGTATTCCTTAGCGTAACCCATGCCGCCGTGGGTCAGTATGGCAGTCTCGCAAGCCTCATGCCCGGCTTCGGCAGCCAGATACTTAGCACTGTTGGCTTCGGCGCCGCAGGGCTCGCCGCGATCGTACTTGTCGGCAGCGTGCAGCGCCATCAGGCGCGCCGCCTCCAGATTCATCCAAGCCTTCGCCAGCGGGTGTTGTATACCTTGGTTTTGACCGATTGGCCGGCCAAACACTTCGCGTTCTTTGGCATAGTCCACGGCTCGCGCTAGCGCCGCGTGCCCAAGTCCCACCGATTCCGCAGCGATCAATATTCGCTCTGGATTAAGACCATGCAGAATGTAGCGAAACCCCTGACCTTCTTCGCCGATGCGATCCTCTACGGGCACCCGCAAGTCATCGATGAAGATCTGGTTGCTATCTACTGCCTTACGTCCCATTTTTTCGATTTCGCGCACTTCGATGCGATCACGGTCGAAGTCGGTGTAGAACAGCGACAGACCATCGGTAGCACGTCGAACATCTTCCAACGGGGTCGTTCGCGCCAACAACAATATCTTGTGGGCAACTTGGGCTGTAGAGGTCCAGATCTTTTGCCCGTTAACTCGATACTCATCGCCGTGACGGACTGCGAGTGTTTTCAGCTGGGTGGTATTCAATCCGGCATCGGGCTCGGTCACCCCGAAACAGGATTTTTCTTTGCCGGCGATTAACGGTGGTAAAAAACGTTCCTGTTGAGCTTCTGTACCATGAACGACTACGGGGTTGAGACCAAAGATGTTCATGTGAATGGCAGAGGCACCAGACAGCCCTGCGCCGGACTGAGCCACGGTCTGCATCATCAGCGCAGCTTCACTGATGCCAAGCCCGGCGCCGCCAAAGCGTTCGGGAATAACAACGCCTAACCACCCCGCATCGGCGATAGCCCGATAGAAGGCTTCTGGAAACTCCCCATCAATATCTCGCTCACGCCAATACTCCAGAGAAAACTGCGAGCAGAGTTTGTTGATGCTGTCGATCAGTAGCTGTTGTTCCTCGGAGATATGCATTGGCGTTAGATGACCTCTTCGGGCTCTTCAACGCGATAGCTCAAATCGTGTTTCGCAAATGGTAAGGATCTCACGCGTGTACCGGTGGCCGCATACACCGCGTTCGCCAGCGCTGGTGCGATGCCCGGGGTTCCAGGTTCGCCGCCGCCACCAATCGCGTTATCGCTGTCGATGATGTGGGTTTCAATCGTGGGCGATCGATCCATGCGGACTATGGGGTAGTCGTGGAAATTGCTCTGCGCAACCGCACCATCAGTGATTTCTATGTCGCCGTGTAATGCCGCGGTCAATCCATAGAGAATTCCGGATTCCATTTGCGCTGTGAGTCCGTCTGGTGAAATTGCAAAGCCCGGATCGACCGCACACACCACGCGATCAACCGCCACATCGCCATCGCGAACAGTGACCTCTACGACCTGAGCAACAATGGTGCCGAAGGATTCCTGCAACGCGATTCCACGACCGCGACCTTTGGTTAGCGCGCTGCCCCATTGAGCTTGCTGTGCTGCCAGCTCCAAAACCGCGCGATGCCGGGGCGCGCTTGCCAGCAGCTCCCGGCGATACTCATAGGGATCTTGCTCGGCAGCATGAGCCAACTCATCGATAAAAGACTCAGTAAAGAAACCGTGCTGAGAGTGATCAACGCTACGCCACGGACCAAAAGGCACGTGGGTGGGGCTATCGGCATAGTGAATGTACTGGTTGGCGATGTTGTAAGGAATATGCGGCGCTTCGGCAGGTTCGTGCTTGTCGACGTACTGATTTTCCCAGGCGACTGGCTTGCCGGCAGCGTCGAGGCCGGCGACGAACCGCGAGGTGACCGCTGGGCGATAGTGGTCGTGCTGCATGTCTTCTTCGCGAGACCAGATGAGCTTTACCGGTACGCCCGCTGCGCGAGCAATCAGCGCGCTTTGCACCGATGCGTCGTCACTCGAGCGCCGGCCAAAACCACCGCCCATGAACTGGTTGTGCACGGTTACGTTGTCAGCGTCTATGTCGAGCGCTTCTGCCACTGCGTAGCGTGTCGCCAACGGATTCTGACTACCGAGCCAAATCTCACAACGATTTCCGGTGATTTGAACCGTTGCGTTCATCGGCTCCATGCAAGCATGGGCCAAGTACGGTACCCGGTAGGTGGCTTCAACCGATTTTGCCGCCGTTGACTGTGCCTGCCGGGTATCGCCCTGCTCGAAGTCAGACTGTTCGGAACCGTCCGCGCGAGCCTTAGCCATGTCGTCCTCAAACTGCGCGTAGAGCATCTCACTGGAGCGTTGCTGGTGCTCGCTGTCGGACCACTCGACATCTAACGCCGGCAATGCTTGCTGCGCCTGCCAGTAGCCGTCGGCAACCACCGCCACGGCGTTGTCGAGATTGACTACGGCGACAATCCCCGGCATCGCCTGCGCACGACTGTCATCCAGGCGTGCCACCGTCGCCCCGAATACTGGCGCGTTGATTATGCTCGCAACCTTCATGCCGGGCACCTGCACGTCGATTCCGAAGGTGGCGCTGCCATCGACTTTGGCGGGAATATCCAGGCGCTGCACGCTGCGGCCCATAATCTTGAAGTCGCGTCGCTGTTTCAGTCGCGGTTGCACCGGCGGCGTTAGCGCTCCCGCTGCCTCGGCAAACACCGCATAGGACTCGCTCTTACCAGAGCCTGTATGTTGCAACCGACTCTCGGCGGTGGTGATTTCGCTGGCGGGCACGCCCCAAGCTGCCGCGGCAGATTCGACGAGCATTTGCCGTGCCGCGGCACCCGCGACGCGCATCCCGGCCACCCCAGTTGCGCGCACGCTGGTGCTACCACCCGTGATCTGTAGCTTCATGGCTTTTGCCACCTGCATGAGCGCGCCATCAACGGTCGGTTCAAGCACCGAAGGTATGCGTACACCACCGAGCAAGTAACCTTTGCCCAGGGCATAGTTGGCGTAGGCGTCTTCCGCTGGTGCTTCCATGAAGCGTACATCCGACCAGCGGGCGTCGAGCTCATCGGCCAGCATCTGCGCCAGCGCGGTTTGCGCGCCCTGCCCCATTTCCGAATGCGGCACAATGGCAGTGATGACGTTATCGGTGTCGATCTTGACCCAAGCGTTCACCAGGGTCTCACCAGAATCGGTGACTAACGGCGCCAGCTTCGGTGTGCGATGTCCGGGTCGCAGCGCAACGCCCACTACCAGCGCACCGCCACTGAGCACCCCTGCGGTAATCAGCCCTCGTCGAGTCCACTTACCCATGAGTCATCTCCCCTTGGCTGCTGGGGTCGAAAGTCTGCACGCCGTTGCTCGCCACCTGCTTGATGGCTTTGCGAATACGCTCGTACATGCCGCATCGACAAATATTGCCGCGCATGGCCTGGTTGATGGCGGAGTCATCTGGATCGGGGTTGTCCCGCAACAGGGCAACCGCTGACATGATTTGCCCTGACTGGCAGTAGCCACACTGGGGCACCTGCTGCTCGATCCAAGCTTGCTGCACTGGATGTAGCGCGTCCTGCTCGCCAATGCCTTCAATCGTTGTTATTGAAGCGCCCTGAGCTGCTGCAAGAGGGGTAACACAGGATCGAATTGGCGCACCGTTGAGGTGCACGGTACAGGCGCCACACTGGGCAATGCCGCAGCCGAATTTTGTTCCCGTCAGGCCCAGATGCTCACGGATCACCCACAGCAGCGGCGTCGATGGGTCCACCGACAGCTCTTGAGTTTGGCCATTTATCGTCAACGAAACCATGCATTCATCCTGCGCTCGCGGCGTTGCTATTCAATTCAGCGGGAGTGTACGTCAGCGAAGCCGCAACCGCGATTGCACGGCGTCGGATGCTACCGATGGCTGGAACGAACGTGATAGATTAGCCGCTCTCTGATCGAACATCCCAGGAGCGCATGACCGTGGCAGAAGCAGTGGATCTCAAGTACGTTGGCACCAGTCCTGTTAGACCCGACGGCGTGGATAAGGTCACCGGCCGAGCACTATACGGTGCCGACCAGAACCTGCCGAACATGATCCACGGCAAGGTGCTACGCAGCCCTCACGCCCACGCAAGAATCAAGTCCCTGGATCTCAGCGGCGCTCTGGCAATGGAGGGCGTGTTCGCGGCGATATCGGGCGCAGATTTTCCTGAGCCCAAGGGCGGCGACGTCGGTGGCGAAGGCGGCGGCAGCGTTGCCGACATCGCCAAAAACGTCATGGCCCGAGACAAAGTTGTCTACCACGGTCACGCCGTTGCCGCAGTGGCGGCGAAGTCCAATGCCATCGCCGAAGCCGCGCTTGAGGCCATCAAGGTCGAGTACGAGCCCCTGCCCCCGGTAATGTCCATTGCCGCTGCACTGGCTGACGATGCGCCATTGTTGGACGAAAACTGCTTCACCCAGGGCTTGCCAGAAACACCCGACAAGCCCAGCAATGTCGCCAGCACCATGACCCTGGCACGCGGTGATCTTGATGAAGGCTTTGCCCAGGCAGACCACATCATCGAACGCGAATACAACGTCCCCATGGCTCACCAAGGCTACATCGAGCCCCACGCCTGCACCGCCAACGTCAATGAAGGCGGCGAAGCAACGCTCTGGTGTTGCACCCAAGCACCGTTTGAATTCCGCAACATGACCGCCAAAATCACCGGCATGCGGGTGGGCGACGTCAAAGTTATTTCCTCAGAAATCGGCGGCGGCTTCGGCGGCAAAACCGTGGTGTACCTCGAGCCGGTTGCGGTGATCCTGTCGCAGAAATCTCGCCGTCCGGTAAAAATGACGATGAGCCGTGAAGACGTGTTCCGCGCCACCGGGCCAACCTCTGGCACCATCGTCAAGATCAAGTTGGGGGCCAAGAAAGATGGCACCTTCACCGCCGTTGACGCCCAGCTCTGGTACGAGGCGGGTGGCTTCGCCGGGGCCCCGGTTGGTCCTGGCTGCATGTCGATGATTGCGCCCTATGGTATTGAAAACTTTAAACTTCAAGGCTTTGATGTTCTAGTAAACAAGCCCAAGGTGGCAGCTTATCGAGCGCCAGGTGCACCACAGAGCATGCACGCGTCTGAGTGTGCGATCGATGAGTTGGCCCAGCTGCTAGACATGGATCCAATTGATCTGCGCTTAAAAAACGTTGCAGAACAAGGCACACAAGCGCCCTACGGGCCCAAGTTTGGCCCCATTGGCGCCCGAGCCTGCCTGGAAGCGGCGAAAGCACACCCGAATTACACCAAGCCGCTCGCAGAAGGCGTCGGCCGCGGGGTATCGGCGGCCTTCTGGTTCAATGTTGGTGGAGAATCCAGCGCCGAGGTGCACGTCAACGAAGACGGCTCGGTGACTGTGGTGGAAGGTAATCCTGACATCGGTGGCTCGCGGGCTTCCATGTGTCTGATGACCGCTGAAACCCTCGGCGTGCCCTATGAGAACATCAAAGCGATCATCAGCGACACGCAAAGCGGTGGCTACACCATGGTCACCGGCGGCAGTCGCACCACCTTTGCCACCGGCCTGGCCGTGATTCAGGCCTGTGAAGACATCATCACCCAGTGCAAAGCACGCGCTGCGGCAACCTGGGGCGTGGACGAAGATCAGGTGGCTTGGGAAGACGGGGCCGCGGTACCAGCACCCGGCGTGAATGCCGACGTCAAACCGCTGTCTTTGGCCGACATCGCTGCCAAAGCGGCCAAAACTGGTGGGCCAATCCTGGGCCGAGCGTCTCTTAACGCCGCCGGGGCTGGGCCGAGCTTTTCGGTTTGTATTGCCGAGCTGAAGGCTGATCGCGAGACCGGCAAGCTGGACGTTCTCTCGTTCACCGGCATTCAAGATGCCGGCAAGGCCATTCACCCCGCCTACGTCGAAGGGCAAATTCAAGGCGGTGCGGTTCAGGGGATCGGTTGGGCGCTCAACGAAGAGTACGTCTACAGCGACGATGGCGTCCTGGAAAACGCCGGGTTCTTGGACTATCGAATTCCAGTGGCTTCAGATTTGCCCATGATCGACGCCGAGATCATCGAGGTCGCCAACCCAACACATCCCTTCGGTGTGCGAGGCGTCGGCGAAACCGGCATCGTCGGGCCCTTGGCTGCTATGTCCAATGCTGCATCGCGCACCCTCGGTTTCCGCATCAACGATTTGCCGCTGTCGCCGCCACGGGTGCTAGCGGCCATCGACGAGCAGGGCTGAGTCGCTGGCTAAGGTGGTATTGGCGGACGGTTTGTTGCCGTTCGCCAACAATGTTCGAGAGTTAGAACTCGTTGCAGAAAACTACCGAGCACTGGTAGCAAAGCTGGATGAACGCTGGCCCGGAATCGGCGAACAACTGGAAAAATTCGCAGTCGCCATCGATGGCCACATCTACCAGGAAGCGTTTTTAGAGCCGCTGCAGGCAGACAGCGAGGTCTACTTCATGCCGAAAATCGAAGGCGGCTAGGCTAATAGCGACCGTAGCGTTCATAACGCTCTGGGCTGCGATACAGGGCAGCATCGAGAATGGACCAAAGGTGGATGATCCAACCGAGTAAGATGAGCCACAGCACCGCTGCCAGCACAAAGTGAACCAAGGCCATGAGCAGCCTGCCCTGCAGCAACTGCCCAAGCCCGGGTATGAAGAAGCTCGCCAAGGCGGCGATGACGTTTCCTGCGGAACCTTGTCCTGACATTGATCCTCCAGTAGTTGCTCGTGACGCGCATGGCAAGCACTTGCGTGTTCTGCAACAAGTAATCTTGCAGGAATCAGGCCAATCCTAGATTCTTAATAATCAATAAGATATGGACGTTTCTTAACCCATATTCAGGGTTAAATTCGCTAATATTTGGCGTTCCCTGCGAAATGCCAAGGTTCGACGTCAGCTCTTTTGATGCAGCCAATCTGCGTGCTTAGGCGCTTTTTTCGTACGGCTCCACTCATCGAGCATTGGTTTTGCCACGCTGCGCAGCTGCTCATACTCAGCGGACGTGCCTTTGTTGGCTGCCAGTTCAAGCCGATGACCATTGGGATCGAAAAAATAAATCGAATCAAATATCCCGTGATTGGTGGGGCCTAAAACTTCTATGCCCTGTGATTCGAGCCGTGTCTTGGCGTCCAACAGCGCGCCTTTGTTCTCAACCTCGAAAGCAATGTGCTGCACCCAAGGTGGGGTGTTCTGGTCACGGTCCATTTTCGGTGCGTTAGGCAGCTCGAAAAACGCCAAGACATTACCCATGCCGGCGTCTAGGAAAACGTGCATATAAGGATCAGGCTCACCGGTTGAAGGCACCTCGTCTTCAGCGATGGCCAGGAGAAACGCCATTCCCAGCGTACGCTCGTAGAATTCAACGGTTTCTTTGGCGTCGTGGCAGCGATAGGCCACATGATGAATACGCTTTAAGCTCATGTTGTTCCTTCCGTTTCAGCCCGCCGCATTTGGTCGCGCTCCATGGATTCGAACAGGGCCTGAAAATTGCCTTCGCCAAACCCCTCGTCTTTCTTGCGTTCGATGAACTCGAAGAAGATCGGACCAATCATGGTCTCTGAAAAGATCTGCAGCAACAGCTTCGGTTCCCCGCCCTCGGTACTGCCATCGAGCAGAATGCCCTTGTCTTTGAGCAGTTGCAGCGGCTCCCCGTGCCCTGGGAGGCGCTCTTCCAGCATCTCGTAATAGCTTGCCGGCGGCGGAGTCATGAGCGGCACGCCGCGCGCAGTAAGCCGGTCCAAGGTTTTCGGCAGATCTGTACAAGCAAACGCGATGTGCTGAATTCCCTCGCCGTTGTACTGCATGAGGAACTCTTCTATCTGCCCACTGCCTTGGGCTTCTTCGTTCAGCGGAATGCGGATTTTGTTGTCTGGCGCGGTCATGGCCCGAGACAACAGCCCTGTTTGTTGGCCCTGAATATCGAAGTGGCGGATCTCACGAAAGTTAAATAAATGCTCATAGAAACGCGCCCAATGATCCATGCGGCCCCGGTAGACGTTGTGGGTCAAATGATCAATTACCTGCAGACCCACCCCAGGTGGGTGCGGGGGAACGTTGGGCAGATATTCGAAATCGATGTCATAGATCGCGCTGCCCTCGTGGTAGCGATCGATCAGGTACAAGGGCGCGCCGCCAATTCCGCGGATGGCCGGTAGACGCAACTCCATGGGCCCGACGGGAATGTCGACGGGCTGGGCACCGAGCTCAAGGGCCCGCTCGTAGGCAAGGTGGGAATCTTTTACCCGGAACGCCAGACCACAGGCCGAGGGCCCGTGTTCTTCCGCGTAGTAGGCAGCAACGCTGCGGGGTTCGTTGTTGATGATGAAGTTGATGTCCCCTTGACGCCACAGCTCCGCATCTTTTGAGCGGTGCTGGGCGATCTTAGAAAACCCCAAGGCCTCGAACACGGGTTCCAGCACGCCTTGCTCGGGCGCTGCAAACTCGACGAACTCAAAGCCGTCCAACCCCATCGGGTTAGCCAATTGCTCGCTCATATCACGTTCCTACCAGGGCCCGTAGCCCGCTATTGACGTAGACATCATACGCCGTAAATTGCGCACAATTTCTGCTTTTTCAGCCCCTCTAAGGACAAATTAGGTTATTTTATTCTGATAGTACTCTCAGGTTGCATAATATGCCCGATCCAGAACTAACCGAACCAAACCCCAAGGAACGTGAAATTCTGCGTCAGCTGCAAATCGATGGACGCCTGGCCAATGTCGAACTGGCCAGGCGGGTTGGCCTGTCAGAAAGCCCCTGCTTCCGCCGGGTCAAACAATTGGAACAGCAAGGACTCATTACTGGTTACCGCGCGGTGGTCGACCAGCGCAAGCTCGGCCTGAGTGTGACCGCATTCGTCTTGGTCACCATGGAGAAACAACCGGATTCTGCCACCGATGCCTTTCACCAGCGGGTACTCGCAGAGCCGCACATCGTCGAATGCCACGCCATGAGCGGCTCCCATGATTACTTGATGCAGGTGGTCGCCAGGGACATGGAGCACTTTTCCCAGCTTTGCCTGGAGCGCATCCTAAAATTTGAGGGTGTGTTGCACGTCGAATCGAGCTTCAGTTTGCGCTCCATTAAACTTAATCGTGCCCTCCCCACCTGATCTAAGGCTGGCGGCGCACGGCGCGATCTACCCAGATACTTTGGTTCGCAGAGTTCAGACGCGCATAGAACGGTCGCGGCCTGGATTCACAATAGGCGCGCATGCGCCGCCGCGCATCCCGCAGCGAGCTGGCGACGAAATATACCGGCTGATACTCGGTGATGGGAAAGTCCTGTTCGGCTGCGGCCGCGGGATCCCAGTCACGCAACTCCGGCGCTTCTGTCGCTGCCGGCTGTTGCGCAAGGCAAGCATATTCCAGCTCGCCAAAGCTTGAGAGCAATCCAGCGCCGTAGGCTTTAAGCGCGCCGCTTTCACGCACCAGGCCGAACTCGACCGAGTGCCAGTAACAGCGCGCCAAGCGTTCGATTTCAGCATCGCTGGCGCCAAGGCTTGCTAAGCCTATTTCTTGAGACAGATTGGCGAACGCCGTGTCTGCGAACATCGGCGCATGGCCGATCAGCTCATGACAGACATCGGGCTCCGGGGTGTACAAGGGCTTGGAGTGGTGGCGAATGTACTGAGTGGAGAAAAACACCCGAAAAGCCAACCCTCCGAGAAAATCCCGGGAGCTGAGCAATCCGGCAACCGGGCGCAACCGGAACCCGGTACTGGCCTCCAAATAATCGCTCACTTCTCGAGCCTGAGGAATGTGCTCTGCGCAGTAGCCACAATGGGCCTCCAGCTCGAGCAAAATGTGCCGGTACTGGCGACAAGCAAAGCGCTCATGGAGATTTCGCAGGCGCTCATAAACCACCCGCCAAGTGTCATGCTCAGAGTCACTGTAATCCACCAGCGGTATGGCTTCGCCGTGCTTGTGGGTTCGAGCCAATTGGTCAATCAGCGCTCGGCGCTGCCGATAGTCCGGGTCACTAAAGCCTGGGTGGTCTGCTTGCAGATCGGTACCTGCATCGAGGGTATTGTTGGCGATGACATCAAGATCCTCGGCTTGCCGAGGAAACCACGGCACCTCACGGTGATCGAGCACTAAGAGCTTCAACGCCATGGCGTCTAAGCCAGTGATTACCGCCTCAATGGCCGGATCCCCGCGCTGGCCCGCACAGTCGACATAGAAATCGAACGTCTGATGCTTCGCCGGGCGGGATTCGATTTGGGTGAGATTGACCCCCTGCTCCGCGAACAAACGTAACGCAGCCTGTAAGGCCCCTGGACGATCCGGCAGTTCGATTAGCAGCGACAATCGCGGCTCGCTGGCAGTTACCGCCGGGGTTGCCGCATTGCGTCGCAGCCCAACGCTCGCAGCCCCCTGGGGACCCACTGCACGAGCTTTTGAATTGTCTAAACCATCGGCCATTGCCACAGAATAGCTTGCCGAGCTAATTCGCCATAGCGTGACCGCCGATGCGCTCCTACAATCGAAAACTATTCTGGACAGAACCTGAGGCACTAGAGCGATGGACCTATACGAAGTAATGCGCACGACTTTCGCTGCGCGCGATTTCATCGATGAGCCAGTCAGCGATGCCACCATCTATAAGATCCTCGATAACGCCCGGTTCGCGCCCAGCGGCGGGAATCGACAGGGTTGGAAAGTGATCGTTGTGCGCGATTCGCAGACTCGCTCTGCGCTGGTGCCGCTCATTGAGCCGACCATGCAACGCTACCTGGCCCAGGTGGCAGCCGGCGAAGCACCTTGGAATACCGTTAACCAAACAGCGCTGAGCGCTGGTGACATCGACTCGCAAGCAGTCCCGAGCGCCATGATCAGCAAACTCGTCCAAGCGCCAGTGCTGTTGTTCGTGTTCGTGGATCTGGCCTACGTTGCATCGTTCGATCAGCACTTGCAGCGGGTCGGCGTTATTTCTGGGGGTTCGATCTACCCGTTCGTATGGAACATTCTGTTGGCCGCCCGCAACGAAGGCTATGGTGGCACGCCAACCACCTTCGCCGGAGCCCGGGAACCGGAGTTGCAGCAGCTGCTCGGCGTGCCTGAGCAACTAGCGTTTGCCAGCATGATTCCGCTGGGACGTCCGCTTAAGCAGCTCACCAAGCTTCGACGCAAGCCGGTGGAGTCCTTCGCTGTGATGGAACGCTACGATGGGGCGCCGCTTACGAACGGCGACGCATAACTTCGGCAAGCACAACGGTTGCCTCACCTGTGGCGATTTGCTCTAGACGGAAACTAGCGCAGCGGCAAAACGTTGTAGGTCATCGATTGAACCAATGGCGCTGCCAAAGCGCGGTACCCGGGCGCAAGCGACACCTGTCGAGTCGCGCCACTGCTGCATTTGCCGGTCCTGTTCCTGTGCCCTGCTGCGCCAAACCCCATAAGAAGCGAGCGCGCCGTCAACCTGCTCGGGCGACAATCCCGTCTGCCGCAGCGCTGCTGTAGCGTCGGCTGCAGAAATTGGCAACGACTGAATCGGCAACACCTGGTTGAACAGCAAGCCCGCCAGGGTCATCGATTCTGCTCGCAAGCGTTGGAAATAGCTTTGCGCCGCAACCATGGCATCAGCTTGGGGAATTAGTACTAGCAAGAAAGCCACATCCGCACTTCTCAGGGTGCGTTGCATCGTCGCTGCCCTGGACCTGAAGCCGACGATCACGTCCTCGAAGGTTTCGTAGAACGCGCTGAGATCCAGCATCAATCGATGTCCGGTCAGTTGCTCAAACAGTTTCGCAAATTGTTTCTGGCTTCTCCCAAGCAAGCCGAAACTCAATCGATTGGCGACGCTGGTGGTGCGGAGCAACAGACCTAGACCCGAGCCATCCAGCAACTCAAGCAAGCGCTTCGGTGCATCGAGAAAGTCCAGCGCGTGTTGTGCCGGCGGAGTATCGACAATGAGCAGATCAAAACGCTCATCTGCCAGCAGATCGTGCAGCTTCTCCATGGCGATGAATTCACGTGAACCTGCTACCGACGCGGAAATCTGCCGGTAATACGGATTGTTGAGCAGTGCCTCGCCAGCCTGCTGATCTGGGGCGTGCTGGCTGACTAGTGCGTCGATGGATTGTCCCGCATCCAGCATCATTACCCAAAGGTTTGACACGCCAGGCACTGCAGTTGGCTCGTGTCCGATCTGGCTGACGCCCATGGCGTTGGCCAGGCGCCGAGCAGGATCAATGGTGAGCACTAGAGTTCGGCGACCCAGCCCGGCAGCCACGACACCCAGCGCCGCGGCCGTGGTGGTCTTGCCGACGCCGCCGCTACCGCCGCACAGCACCAGACGGCGGTCGTTCAGCACTTTGCTCACGTCGAGCTCGCTCATCACTTAAGCTCCGCTTGCAGCGCTGCGATTGCATGGGTGAGCAGATCGACGCCGGTGTCGGAACTGTCTTGAACAAAGCCCAGGGCCACATCTGCGGCGCGTAGTTTGGCAATCTGCTGCGCCTGGTCTTCAGCAATGCTCTGCTCAAGGTCCAAGGCTTGCGCAATCGGTGCAAGTGAAGGCGTTTGCGTGGCTGCAGCGCGGACTTGGTGCTGGGTCGCTTCGTCGATATGGCACTCGACGAAGCGATTTACCCAGAACGTCGAACAGGCGATCTGCGCTTCTTCGACAGCGAATTCTCGCAGCTCCAGGGCTTCACGCACGGGTGTTTCCTCGGCCATGGTGACGATGACCAGCTCTGCCAGAGCAGGATCGCGCAACATCGAGAGTATCTGTTGAGAGCTATGATGAATTGGGCCGGCAGCCAGCGTCGCACTGGCCACCGCCGGTACGTTCAGGAGTATGCGGCAATGACCGGTCGCCGGGGCGTCGAACACCACCCGGTCGAATCCAGAGTCAGGATGGGTAGTGAGGTCGTAAAGTTTGCCGAGGCACATCAGTTCGTCGAATAAGGGCAGCGCATCGAGAAACTTCTGCGTAACCGGATTCGCCAACATGCCTTCATAGATCAACGAAAAGCTGACCTTGCGCCGCACATACTCCAGCAGAGCTTGCCGCGCATCGACGCGTGACAGCCACAAGCGCTGCGTCATTTGCTGAGGCTTATAAGCTGCGGTGATGCCCAGAAAAGGGTGTTCAATCGGCCGCTGTTCGAAGCTGACCAGCAGCGTTTTTTCGCCCTGCGCAGCCAGCCGCTGGGCCAATGCCGCTGCCACCAGCGTTTTCCCCACACCGCCCTTGCCAGACACGATCTGCAGCTTTGCCTGGTGGGGTTTTGTGTCGTTGGCCATGGGCGCGCAGCCTACCCGAATTCGATCTGCAGGCAACATGACACTCGCCTCAACACCGAATTTTCCGCTGGCGCGTGCTCCCCACTCGCATTAACCTGCAGCGCTTTCGACTCGACCGGTAACAACTTATGACTTGGATTGTTTCGCTCATCGTCCTCGCCCTGGCCTTGTGGTTGGTGGCTCGATTCGCTTTAGCTGGAGAGGATCTGTCGCGCTTCGATCAACCTCGAGTTACCGCTCACAATGCTGGTCAGCCGCCTAGCCCTCAACAACAGGACGTTCTGGATGATCTTTCCCGTCTATTCGGCGCTAGTTCAGGTAAGCGCGGCAAAGCCCGCTTGCTCTCCGCTAGGGCCGCCATGGATCAATTCGGCGAGGGGGTGGAGACGTCAGGGTTAAGCTTCGCGCCGGTCACGGTCAATGGCGTCAATGCCGAATGGGTGCTTGCCGAGAACTCCAATCCCCAACGCCGCCTACTGTATTTGCATGGTGGCGCTTTCACCTTGGGCAGCCCGCGCAGTCATCGGCGCATTACCGCGCAATTTGCCCAGCAAATGGGGCTCAGCGTGCTGTCGGTAGACTATCGATTGATGCCGGAGCACCGTCGCCTGGATGGGCTCGAAGACTCGATGAATGCCTATCGTTGGCTCCTGGCGAATGGCCCGCAAGGCGCCAGTGAGGCCGACGCCATGCTGGTTGCTGGCGACTCTGCTGGCGGCAATTTGACCCTAGCAGTTCTGGCCCAGGCCAGAGATCTCGGGCTGCGCTCCGCAGATGCTGCCATCGCTCTGTCACCGGCCACTGATGGCACCTTCGCCTCGCCCAGCATAAGCCGCAATCGCGAAACAGACGCCATGCTTGGACCAACCTTACGACCTATGTTGAAGGTGCCGAAAGCGCTGCTGCTGTGGGGCGCTCTACTGGCAGGCCGTGCGCTGCCGACTGATCCACGGATATCACCGCTACGCGGTGATCTGCGCAACTTGCCGCCGACCCTAATTCTCGCCAGCGAATGCGAGATGCTGCTGGACGACGCCGTACGCTACGCCAACAAAGCCCAAGCTGCCGGCTCCTCTGTTCGCTTGGTTACCTGGGAGCACATGGTGCATGTATGGCAGTTCTTCGTCCCTAAGCTCCCCGAAGCACAAGCGTCCTTCGATGTGATCGCTGCCTTCGTCGAAGAGCACGCTGCGGAAAAAGCCGGTGCAGGCGATGTCGCCGCTTAACGCTTGCGGCGATCAACCAGGTCGTCATCCTCGACGTTTAAGCCCTGCTGCTTCAGGGCGTTCATGACAAAACCGCGCATGGTCATTCCCGAATTGAAGGCCAGCACAGTGAGTTCTCGATGCAAAGAAGCACGCAGCTTCAGGGTGAACTGACTAACGCTCTCTTGCTCGGCCACAGGCTCGGTGCGCGCCGGCCCCTTGCGCGAGACCTTGGCTGTGCCGCTGGCAGCTTTGGCAGGCTGGCGCTTCATGACGCCTGCCTTAACTCACTCATAAAAGGCAAAAAACCCTCGTCCGCTAATTCTTGGATCAGCAACTGACCCTGAGCTCCGGCGGTCCCCTTCTTCGGCACCTTGCCGTTGAAAGTGAGTTCTTTGAACGCCACCAGGTGGTGCAGGCGCGTTTCCAGACACTGTAGGCCCTGCTTCTTCACCTTCTTGCGAACCTGCTTCGCGATGTTGGTTTTGGGGGTGTAATCGGTGTAGATCACCCGTGCCGGAATTTCCCGATTCGACATATCACCCGCGCTTTTGACGATCCGCGACGTTTTCACCGCCTCGATCACATCGCCGTTGGAAAGCTGGACGGGAATGAGCACCAAGTCTGCAGCCCCGACGGCAAAAATTGTTGCCTGGGAGTGAAATCCAGCTGTGTCGATGACCACTAGAT
>JBPCXR010000231.1:0-13352 GCA_051027215.1 Pseudomonadales bacterium
ATTGAAAATTCTGTTGCTTGGAGCCACGCATTTGCTGGCAGGGGCGGTTGGTTTTGCACTTGGCATTTATTTGCTGCCAATCTGGACCGCGCCTGCCAATCCAGGCATTGAAGCGGTCCGAACCACTGCAGATGCGGCGAAATTTACCGCAGAGTTTCGCCGCGATCTAGCGGATAGCGATGCTCTACATTGGGGTGAAGGTACCCTTTTTCTGGGGCCAAACAACATTGCGTTTGAGGGTAGCTTGGCTCCTGGACCTGATTACCGGCTGTACTTGTCTCCTAAGTTCGTCGAGACGGAAGCTGCATTTAACGCCTTGAAGTCTGAAATGGTGGAGGTGGGTAGGGTTCGAACATTCGACAATTTCATGGTCAGCGTGCCAGATTCTGTGGATCCCGCAGAGTTTAGCGCTGCAATCGTTTGGTGTGAGGCCTTTGGTCAGTTCATCACTGCTGCGGCCTACCAATAGCAACTCTTAGCTCTTTGAGTTACCCGTAGCGAACGCGAATTGCATTTGCGCTCAGCTAAGCCCGTACACCCAAACTCCACTGGTCATTTGGCAATCGATGCAATCCAACACGATGTGAATGCACAGTCCGAGTCCGAGCAGCCGTGTTTTTTCGTGTGCTAGCAATGCTATGTAAGCGCCGATGGGGAGCATAGTGTGCAGAGGGTGGAAGCCTATGCTGCAACGGCCAGCATCGTAGATGGGGCTGGCGAATAGATGATCTAAATCGATCGCCATAGCGAGCATCATGAAAAAGTATGCGCTCGACCACTTCTGGCGGTAAAAGGCCAGTGCAACAACCATCGGCACTAAGCCGTGTAAGAGTAGGTGGAGCATGTATGTTTATAGTGTGCCACAGACCGGCTTTGCGAACCGACGCACTCTACGCTTGGTCCTGCAGGGGATAATGGCAAGATGGTGATACGATCACAGCAGCACACGCTCCGCTATATCTGTGTAGTACTGCTTACACTAAACGTGTGCAGTGTCACAATGGCGCACGCAAACGCCGTTGACGAAGCTTTGGTTCTCCAGTTGGAGCAAGCGAGTGGCCGAGAGCAGCTTGATCTAGCGAGAAAGATCGAAAAGCTTCTGCAAGACAACCCATCGAATTCAGTAACGCAACAGCGTCTAATAACAGTGGTCACCCACTCAGCGAATTTGGCAAAGTATGGGCTAGTGCGCATGCTCCACTATTTGGGACCCGGTGCTGAACTAGACCAAGCGACCATAATCGCTGTTGCCGAAGGGATGGCGTACCAGACACAACACAACCTCAATGGTGCTAACTACCTATCACGACTGCTGATTGACTATGAGGCCGCCAAGCAGCTTCCAGAAGAGGCGATGGCCAATGTGTACAAAGCCGTAAGCGGCCCTAGTCCAGTGAATCCAGCCTACGCCATTCATGTACTGCAGGCGATTCCTACAACAGATGAGCGCTATCTCGAAAACTCGCGGAGCCTGGTCCAAGCGCTGCGGACAGGGGCAACTTATGTGCGGGAAAATGCAGCAGGCGCACTGCTGATCTACGGCAGCAAGTCCCAGTTGCCAGCGATGGCTAAAGCCGCGCTGACCGAGTCCGCGCTCAATGATTCCCACATCCACATTCGTAACGCGGCATTCGCGGCGCTTGCCGGCCAAGCTGGTATAGATCGCGATGCGCTGATCGCAGCTTATGCCCGGGAGCTGACAAGCCCGGCGAGCGAGGTCTGGAAGGCGTCGGCGGGGCTCAGCGGTCAGCATGAGAATCAGCCCCGTGCGCTGACGTTGTTGATGAAGTTTGTTGCTGCTCCGTACTCAGAGGCTGTGATCGACGCGCTAATCACGCAGACCGCTCGTCACTCTGCGATCACCATGCCGTACCTACAGCACATCGATCAGACCGATGGCCTTTCCAGGTCCCAGCGCGAGTCTCTAAATACCATTGCAGCTCGCCATCGTCAGGCTGAAGCGCGAGCAGCGATTTATCAACTACTGCAGGGGAGTGCACAGCCAGAGCCATTAGCCGATGTCTTAGAGGCGTTTGAAAGCAATCGATCGTTAAAGGCTCAGTTGAAAGCGGGTTATAACCTAGACAGACGCTATCAGAACAAACCCATGCCCGTGCCGGTCTTGGAAGCCGCTGAGCGAGTTATGCAGGCCAGCAAGCATCGAGAATTGCGAGATATTGCCGCAGGATTGCTTGCTCGCTCGGAGCTTGAACCAGAACTGCTAGAACAGAAATTGCTTGGAGCGATTCGTGAGCACTCTAGTGATCAGGGTGCGCTGAACGCCTGGATGAATCTATACGGGGACGAACGTGTGGAGCATTTGACCACGCAGTATGTGGGCGATTCCTCCCTTTCGCCTTGGGTACGCTATACCATCGTAAATCGATTGCGCGACCTTGCGGAGCCAGGGCAAGAGCTACAGCGCAGTACCCGTAAGGCTCTTGTTCGGGTTGGGTCAACGACCGATAGCTATGCGTTGAATAGCTACATTGTTACCGCATTGCAGGCCTGGGGGGCTGAGGTGCCCCTGTCAATCTGGTTAAACAACAAATCGTTTCAAGGCACTGCGCTTTTTGTGATCTACGTCGTTCTGGCTCTTGTGTTCATCGCCTGCAGCCTGACAAGTCTGATTTTGACAGCCAAACTTCCACTTCGGAATAGGACTCGCACAGCAAAACGTGCCGGTTTGGTGGTGCTATGGCTGATTTTGTCCATCGCGCTGCTCGGACTGTTTGTTCTGGCTTTCGTTGGTTTCCTGGGTCACAACAGTGCACCTGATCCGACCCATACCTTTAAGCTGAACGTACCTGTGTATATCGGTATGCTGGTGTTCTTGATCTACTCTGGCGCCATCGTTGCTGTTTATAGACGACGTTCGCGCGGGTAGAGCTGAGCAGAAAGAGGGAGGCCGCATGGTCGCAGAGACGGTAGATCAGACTTTCGCGCTAGCAAAAAAACTGATTGATGATGGTGACGTTCGCGGCTTAGAGCTGCTGTGCAACAGCAATCCTGATTTGTGCGCAGCGCGCAACAGCGACGCAACTGCCCCTACCCTAGACAACGCTGTGTTGCTGCATGCTACTAGTTGGCCCGGCGGTAGGCCTAATGGCGCAGAGGTTGTAAAGACTTTGGTGTTGGCAGGTGCAGATCCAGCGTTGCGTTTCAATGGTACCGGCGAGAGCGTTCTACATTGGGCTGCATCAATGGCTTCAGATATCGCCATTGTCGATACGCTGATCGAGTGCGGCGCGGACATCGATGCTCAAGGGGGCGTAATTTGTGGCGGAACGCCATTGATGAATGCGTTGTATTTCGGTCACGTAGAAACCGGTGCGTTACTGCAACGCAAGGGTGCTTTCACGGACAATATAGTTACTGCTGCCGGGTTGGGGAATATTGATCGTCTTGAATATTGGTATCAAAGCCATGGGCGATACCTAAAAGACGCAGCGTTAACCTCACCATTAGCACCCACCAATAGCGAAGAGTACCTGAGTGAGGAAGCCACCCAGTCTTGGACCTATCGCGCAGCGATTTGCGCCCTGGTATGCGAGCAATACCAGGTGGTGGACTGGCTCATTGATCACGGCTTCGACGTCAATCTAATTCCTAAGGATGCCGATTGGTCGTGCTTACACCATGCTGCCTACTGCGGATCTTTGCCGATGGCGATGTATTTGGTCGCCAAAGGTGCTGACATTGAAATCCGTGAGGAGAACAACGCCACGCCCGCCGGCTACGGTGTGGCTCATGGGCATCCTGAAGTGATGCAGTATCTGGTTGACCTTGGTACCAAGCTGAACGTTGAAGAAGCCGCTTTTTACGGTCGGCTCGACAAAGTGATGTTGGGCTATGCGCAGTGTGACGATAGGTTGAGCCCGCTGAAAATGACTATTGGCAATGTAGGCCCGATCGGCAAACCGATACACTCGACGATCAAGCGCGGTAGGGTGGCGGTTGCCAAGTATCTAATTCAAAGAGAACCAGAACTCCTCGAGCAAGTGGCCGACGGCAAAACAGTTACGGAGTTTGCTGAGGAATGCCGAGATCAATACTGGCTTACTAGCTTGCAAAGGGTGTAGATGATCGACGCACTAGG
This sequence comes from Pseudomonadales bacterium, assembly GCA_051027215.1. Lineage (GTDB taxonomy): Bacteria > Pseudomonadota > Gammaproteobacteria > Pseudomonadales > Azotimanducaceae > CALHVX01. The sequence goes on from JBPCXR010000231.1 coordinate 4,100, forward strand.
GTTGTTTTGCAGTGAAGGGTTTGTCGAGTAAAGGATCGAAGATGGCGAAATGGCGCTGCAGCGGTCCATCGAAATCGGGTAGGAATAGCTGTCCGGCTACGTCCATCCCAGCTCTGTCATCGCCCAGGGTGCGTTCCAGATTTTAGTCATCTCCGCAACTTTGTCATCGTCTCCCATTTTGAGAATGTAGACATAGTGCGAATTTGTTCGTTTGCCTGTGGGGGGTACGGGTCCCCCTTCGCCGGTGTGTGTTGCGTGGTAAGTAGCGAAGAACATGGCGGTTCGAGTCTTGTCGTCGAAAGCTGAAGCGTGGAGTTCATAGGTTGCGCCAGCGGCAGTAACGGTGCCGAAGGACTTCATCCACTCGCAGTAGGCTTCGACGGTGTCGATTTCTGCTATTGGCTCGCTCTGAGCTGTGAATGCAGCTCCTTCGGCTACGTAAGCCCTGCAGCCCGCCCAACCCAGTGGCTTTTCACAGGCTTCAAAGAATCGACTAGCCACATCAAATGCGGACATTTATGCTCCAGACACTGCGGGGTGAGAGCGCAGAATAGTTGCTCGGTAGAGTCGCGTAAAGCGAGTAGATCTTAGCAGAGGTTTGATAACTGCTGCTTGCGTTGCTAAAACAATTCGATCGCTTCAATCAAGAGGGATTGCAGGCCCCGAGTACAAGACCATGAGCCATGACCTAGAAAAGAATAAGCACAACGCGACCGCGTTTTACGAACTGATGTTCAATCAGTGCCAGGCAAGGGCAGCCATCGAACAGTACGCTGGTGAAGTGTACCTACAACACAACCCTGAAGTCGGGGATGGGAAGGAAGCGTTCATTGCGTATTTTGAGCGAATGGCCGCAGAATACCCGGGAAAGACAGTGTCCTTTAAACGGGCTGTGGCGGAAGGCGACCTCGTGGTGTTGCACTGCCATCAAGTTTGGCCTGGAGATCTAGAATATGCTGGGATCGATATCTTTCGATTCGATGATCGAGGAAAGATCGTTGAACATTGGGATGTGCTACAAGTCATTCCTGTAGCCTCAGCAAACAACAATACGATGTTCTAACAGAGTGCCTCGAGCCGTGAAGGATGTATAAATTCGGTCTGACGACGCGCAATGTGAGGTGTTTAGGGAGGATTCATGCCGCACATACCAGAGTCGAATGACGTTGCTGATTGGCACAAATATTTTGCCATGGAGTACAACAATAGGGCTTGGAACCTGGCTGCCAATCAGTCGCGTAGTGCCGAAGAAAACGCTGAAATGTTGGACGCGGCGCACGCGGCAGCAGCGCATTGGAAGATAGTTGGTACCCAGCTGAACATCGCCCGTGCTGAAACTCTCCTGGCCGCGGTGCATTCCCTGCTTGGTTTGGGAAAGTCTGCGTGGGCGCTTGCGTCCAGCGTAAGAACCTACTTCGCAAAAGAAAGCTGTCCCGATTGGGAGCAAGCGTACATTCATCTCATTCACGCCCATGCTGCCTACGTTGATGGACGAGATGCTGAGCATCGAGCCTCATACCAACTGGCAGCAACAGCCTTGGAGAATATTGCGGATGCAGAAGACCGTGTTCTAGTCCAAGCGTCCTTTGACCAAGTACCTGTGCCAGATTGATTGAGGGACCGGAGAGCATTGTTTCACCGTAAAATATTCCCAGCTCTGGCCATGATGATTAGCGTTTTGAACAAAGTCTTCGATCGATAGGTGCCATAGCTGAATGCGAACTCCTATCCTCTACATATTTGCTGGATTGCCGGGTTCGGGGAAGACCACGCTGTCTCAGATGTTGTCCAGCCACACCCGGGCACTGCATCTACGCATCGATACCATCGAGCAAGCATTGCGCGACCTTTGCGGGCTGCAGGTCGAGGGTGAAGGCTATCGCCTCGCCTATCGAATCGCTGCGGAGAACCTGGGCCTTGGGCTTAGTGTGGTGTCCGACTCCTGTAACCCCATTGAGCTGACACGGCGAGAGTGGGAACAAGTGGCGCAATCCCAAGGTGCAAATTCGGTAAACATTGAAGTGATCTGTTCTGATGTGGCAGAGCACATGAATCGGCTAGAAGGCAGGGTGTCGACCATTCCCGGGTTGGTACTGCCAACCTGGGAAGAAGTGCTGCACAGGGAGTATGACCGTTGGCGACGGGAGCGAATCGTAATCGATACTGCCGGTCAGGCACCTGAACAGTCTTGGGCTGAGTTATGGACAGCTCTGCAGAACCACTACACCGAGTGAGCTACGCTTGCGTGGACGATTGTCGCCACGTTCACACCCACGGAGTATCTTTGGTCATCTTGGAAACGAGAAGGAAGGCATAGTGTGGGAGTACACCGGTCAGAAAAGGCCGCCGTTTGCGATTGAACCCGGTAGTGATCAAGAATCAGTTTGGGATTATCCACGGCCACCGGCTCTAGTCAAAGACGAACGTTTGGTAGAAGTTCGCAACACCACCGAGGAGCTTGCGCGAACCAATCATGCGTTTCGCCTACTGGAAACGGCAGGCCCGCCAACGTTCTATATTCCACCCAATGACGTGAACTGGGATTCCCTAATGGTGGTCGCTGGTAGCTCGATGTGTGAATGGAAGGGCGCTGCAACGTATTTCGCAATTCGCACTGATCCTGAAACGGCCATCGCCTGGAGTTATACAACACCGAACAAAAAGTATGCTCAATTGCAGAATTTCGTTGGGTTTTACCCGGGTCGTATAGCGTGCTTCGTCAACGATGAGCGAGTACGCGCGCAGCCAGGCCATTTCTACGGTGGTTGGATTACAGCCGAGATCGTTGGGCCGTTTAAAGGAGACCCGGGAAGCAACAACTGGTAGACAGGTTATGGTTGAGTGGAATGTGGCTCGTGAAATCGATTGCGTGAAGCCCACGTCTAACTTACTTGGTAAGTGCTAAAGGCTTTGCAGCAGCAGCCGAATTGGCTCCCAGAATTCAGCCTCTGAGCCGATGGAATTGTGATTCGCTTGTTTGATCGTCACCAACTGGGTGTTACCACCCCAACTATTGGCGAGTGCCTGTGAGTGGGCCAAGGGTACGATTTCGTCGTGCTCGGCTAGGAGAAAGAGTGCAGGAATGTCGAGCTTGGGCGCCAGTGATAGGGAATCGAAGGGATGTCTGAGCAGAAGAGATACCGGCAGCCAGGAAAAATGACGCTGTGCAACTTTGCGAATGCTGTCATAGGGGGTCACCAACACCGCCGCATCGAATTGACGTTGCGACGCTAGATAGATTCCGACACCTGAACCCAGACTACGCCCGAACAAGACGCGTTTGCCATTATGGGGCGCACGGGCGACCATCTGGTCGTAGATAAACACCGCGTCCGCCTGTAACGCAGCTTGAGACGGTTTGCCTTCGCTCTGGCCATAGCCGCGATAGTTCATAAATAGGAAGTTGGCGTTAGTTCTAGCGCCTAAGTCGAGGCTGGTAACGCTGATGTCTTCGGCATTTCCTCCGTAATAGAATACCAGTGGCGCCTGTGACGGATCCTGCGCTGGAATGAGCCAACCGGTGAGTATGAGCCCCTGCGTTTCGACCGATACTTCCCATGGCTGCAACTGCTCGACCGCTCGTGAATCGGATGTTCGAGGTAAAAACAACAGCCGATCTTGCAACAAGTAAAGTAGCGCGCATAGTCCGGCGTAAGTGAGGCAGACAATGGAGGCTAATGTTGCCATGTGCTTCATGCTGTTATGAACTATGAATCGAGCTGACTGGTTGCCAGCGCGCTTGGCCGACGTAAATGCTACAAGCCATCATGGTAGCTATGCAGTGTTCTGGCACCACGCAAGGGCTTCATCGACATTCTGAAAAGTTTCCCACTCGCTACCCCAATCAAACTCGTCTCGAACGATGGTAATCATGGCGCTTACCATTTGCGAAGGGTGGACCCATGCCGTTTTTCCACCAGTGCGTTTCGAGTCCACAGCATCGCGGACCAAGGAATACATCTGTCGCAAATCTTCTATGGACATGTCTAAGAACGCTTCGCCAATGTTCCAAATGACCGGTGCTTGAGGATCGAATTGTGGATGCTTGAACCACGTTTGAATGGCGATGAGAACATCGCTCACCGGGACTGTTCCAGTGCCGGTATGTACCATGACGCCGGTCTTCGAATCGAAGTGGGAGTTAATCACTACGAGAGCATACATCATTCATGGTTGGCCAGATGATCGAATTCTGAACTTGGCCGTTGTATATGTCTTATTGATCAGAGGATCAGCCGGAGGCCCAATTAACATAATTGGGTATATGCTTAGCATAGTATTCCAAACGCCTGGGCGCAGACTGCCATGAGCCAACCGTATCGAGGATCGTGTTTGTGTGGAGCTGTTCACTACGAAGTGTCGGCTGAGCCCATTGGCGTTGGCAACTGCCATTGTCGGGCCTGCCAGAAGGCGACGGGTGCTGCCTACTTTACGGAGGCCGTATTTCCAGCGTCGTCGATTGCCATACACGGAGCTTTGGCTGAGTACGCGAGCAGTGCCGATAGCGGTGCGACAACATATCGGGGATTCTGTCCGAAATGTGGCTCTACGGTGCTTGGATATGGGGGCTCGTCAGGAACCATGGCGATCTCAGTATCGACGCTCAACGAACCAAAAACCTTCGAGCCGCAGATGGACATTTATGTGGCAAGTGCCCAGCCTTGGGTGGCGATGAATCCTGATACTCCGAAGTATGCTGGTAGGCCGAAGAGCGAGGATGAGAAAGCATGATCGACCTCCTGGACTTTACGTCTAGATGAGTGCCGGAAAATGAACTGGCATGCCATATCATTACTTGGTATCGCGCGCTAGGGCGGTATTGGCTCAGCACAGGCTTAATGCTGCTCTGGATCGTTCTAAAAATCGAAACTCAAACCGCATGGTTTCGTTTTGTGCATATTGGTTTTATGGCTGTCGGAGTCGCAAACTTGGTTACTATTATGGACACCGGCACAAACACCCATAGCAGATACGACGCTGTGATTATTGAGCTGGCGGTACCGTTGGTCTTTATCGCGTGGCAATGGTCGCTGCGCAGCCCTAAGCTTCGCAATCGCTCTGCGGTCTAAATTGTAGTATGCGGTCAACAACAAATCTCCTGTTTGCCCCGAGACCAGGCTGCGCCCGAGTCGACTGATTGAGATAGACTGTCTCGCCATGACAACGGCGACACGATATCAAGCGTTCATTAGCTATAGCCATGAAGATGAGAAGTGGGCTGCGTGGCTACAGTCGCGGTTAGAAAGCCTTCGAGTTGCGAGCTTGCCCGAGAAGTATCCGGCCCGGCCGATCTTTCGTGATCGCTCGGACCTATCTGCGGGCGAGCTGACGGAAAATATTCGCGCAGCTTTGCGTGCCTCGAATTCTCTTATCGTCATTTGTTCTCCTGCGGCTGCTCGTTCTCGTTGGGTAAACCAAGAAGTCGAGATGTATCAGGAGATTGGGCCGACTCGAGTGTTCCCGTTCATAGTCCCCGGTTCCCATAGACTTGATGAGTGTTTTCCTCCGGCTCTTACTGCAAATGCACAGCTGGGAAATGTGGAAATACTGGCAGCGGATGCCCGAAGAGAAGCAGATGGCAAGCGCGATGCCATGCTCAAGATTGCTGCAGCAGTGCTCGATGTTCGCTTTGATTCTCTTAGACGCCGTGACGACGTGGCCCGGCAGCGACGAGTGACTGTATTGATCTCTGGTTCGTTGCTGGCTACAGCAATTACGACATGGCTTGCAGTTTCTGCGTATCGTGCCAGCGAAGAAGCCAATTTTCGTCGTCAGCAAGCCGAAGAGCTGGTTTCGTTCATGGTTGAAGACCTGAGTGCCGAACTACGGCCAATCGGCAAGCTTGGTGTTCTGGATTCCGTCAATCAGAGGGCATTGGATTATTTTTCGTCCATCGATGTCGCCAGTAGCCCGCCTGAGATGCTGCAACGGCATGGCAAGGTGCTGGCTCAGATTGGTTCAGTTCGCGTGGAACAGGGAGAATACGAACTGTCTTTGGCGGCGTTCGCCCAATCACTGGAGTATCTGCAACGCGCGCTAGGTTCCGGCGTTAACAATGATCGATTGCACGAGCTAGCCAATGCGCATCTGGGTGTAGCCTCTGTGCACTATGAAATGCAAAATATCGAGGCTGCAAAAACTCACGTCATTGCGAATCGAGACTTGTTGCAACAACTGGTGCAGCAAGCGCCGCAGCAGAGTCAGTATGCCCAAGAGCTCGGTAGTGCCGAGTACAATCTCGGCGCTATAGCAGCATCGGAAAGTGACCTAGATGAAGCCGAGCGCCGCTTTCATGGCGCTCTGGGCGTTTTCGATGAGCTGGCGGTCGAGAACTCGGATGACCCACAGCTACGAACGCTCAAAGCCGAAGTTTTCTTGTGGCTGGGCAATATTGCTGCGGACCGAGAACATGAGGAAGCCTCGTTAGAATTCTATGCGCAAGGAGTTGAAGAGCATAGATTGTCCCTAGGATTAGATTCCGAACCGAATAGGAAGGTAGCACTAGCCAATGCGCTAACAATGCTTGCGGTGCAAGAGCGCGCTATGCGTCCGAGCGCAGCGGTGGGCTACCTAGAGGAGGCAGAACAACTGCTTGGCGAAGCAGTAGCGTTTGATGGCGACAATGCCCGTTGGCAGCAACGCCTGAACCGGGCGTTGGTCATTAAGTCGGCTACCATGCTGATGCGAGGGTGCGAAGCGCAGATTCCAAGTATGTTAGAAGCCGTGGAAGTGAGCGCTGCTGAACTTCTGCGCAAGGACGATGGCTACGTCGAAACCCATAGGGATCGGATCGACGCCGGAATACTGGCCGCGCGGTTCGCGTACGGCCAGGGGGACTTGTCGTTGGCGCAAACGAAAGCCACCGCAGCAAAGACCCGCGCGTTCAATATCTTAAAGCGCAACGCGAGCGATCCAATTTCTAATCGCTACTATTTGCGCGCTGTGCAGTTGCTGAGCCGGACGCTCTTTGCGCGGGGCAATGCCGCTGCTGCGCAACGGGAAATTGCTGACGCTTTACAGCTCATTGATTCCCAGGTGAAAGACCATAGTGCCGTGGAGATTGTGCGCAGGTTGAACTCGCTCACCGAGGGTGAACAGATAGATGCCAGCGCACTGGACTCCCTGGCGGAAAGCTCAGCTGCTACTACTTGCGATAAATAGGTCCTGCCTAGATGAAGCACGAAAATGTTTACATACCCGATGGCATTACTTTTGGGAGTCGAGTGCTCGTCATACCGAATGTGTTAATCGGGCTGTCTCATAGCGGATTTCTCAGCGAAGCCGCAGACGTAGGCAGCTATGCTTGGGTAGATCGGGGCGACACAATTGCGACTTTTACTCTGAGGCGAAGGCGCTCCGATATCCCAGTGGTTCGATGGTTTACCGGTGAAGAGGCGCACAGCGTTTCCATACAGAGCCCCGCGAGTGGATTGGTTCTCCATCGAGGCTTTGAGTTTTGTTCAACCGCAGAGTCCTCGCGCACTGCACTGCTGCTCCCCGACGATGAGCCTGCTGCGAAGAATGGGCGTTTTCTCTACGAGTCGCTATACCAGTTGTGCTGGGCTTACAAATCCACGTACCTACAACCGTCTAGGTATTGGGGTATGCAAGGCTTCGAGGTTGAGGCGTTGAAGGCCCTGTTAGAACAACAGGTGTCAGTCCAGTGTCAGTACGTGGATGCGATGCCGAGGTACAAAGACTATTTCGACGCGGCGCGAACCAAGCACCCGAGCCTTAGGCCGTATCTGAAGCACTTGCTGTCGGCTACATAGCGCGACGGGCCAGACGATACGCTGCATCACTGAGTCTGCGTGAAATCATTAAGGCGCCTTCGACGGTACTCTCGTCGTTGGCTAGCTTGCGGTCGCAGCCGGTGACTTCCAAAAGGATGCGGGCAGCTCCGTGGGCACGCGCATCTGCGCTCGTTGCGGTCAGCTCATGGAACCCATGCTTCCGGAAACTCTCAGATGAAGTGAAAAGGGTGTCGACATTGCTGCATTTGGCGTCGTATTCGTAGGCGAGACGACTGCTCAGGGCAAAATCCGGTATTCCGCGTTGAGTCATCGTTAGGAGCTCCAAATCGGATAGCGGTAGAGTAGCAGCTACATGGGGTGGCGACTCAGCTGGATAGATTAGAAGTCGTAGATGTGTTCGAGATTCGTAGCGCTTCGATCTATGACGATAAGCGCTTCGTGGAGTTGAGCGACCGGCACCGCGACGCCTAGGCGCCGCTGCTGAGGCTGGGTTAGCAGGGGTTGGCTGAACAAGATCCGCCCGCTGTTCATCTGTGATGTCCAATCCGTGTCACCGATTGTGGTGATGAGGATGTCGCCACGATTGCCAGCGACTTCAACGAAGCGTGCACCGGCGTTCGCTAGTGCCTGAGCCTGTTCGGTGAAAGGTTGGTAGCGAGGTAGAGGCACCAGCCACAGCCCGTCGGTATTGGGCACCGGTTGTGCATTCGGTTGGCCTAGCGCTGCTGGGGGTTCGGTCATCACCGTCATGGTGATTTGCGCTGGTGCATCGAAGCTTGCTCTGGCACCCATCTTTATGAGTTTGGCATATCCGGCTTTGATCAGATATTCCGTGCTCAGCAGGTATTTGCGCTCGAGTTTGCGCAACTGGTTGGGGCCGATCAGTGCCGTGTCTTGCCACAGCCCGGCAAATGCGCCCCAGTAGTCGAATTCGTACCAGGGTGTTTCATATATAAACTCGACATAGTCCGATGCAATCTGCGCACCGTAGCGGTCCTCGGCCGTTAGCTCACCGGCGGTTGTAAGCTCCGTGAGCCTGCCAATCAGGGTTTCGTAGGCTGCGCGCAAACCATACTCGATGGTGGTACTCACGCCGATGACCATGATCATGGTGTGGTACTCGCCATTGAAGGCGTATTTATCGCGGACCTCCTCGTACATTGCGCGATACGAAGTCCAAAGCTGCCCAATGTGGCCTAGAAAAGGAAAACGAGTTGGTGGCTTGGTTTGAACATAGTGTGCGTACTCTGCGGGGCTGTGAACCAAAAACCATTCGGGGTAGGTCAGAAAGGTCTGATCTCCGCCCCTATGGTGCGCCCCGGGGGTCAAATGCTCCGCGCCATCGCTCTGAAGCGCATTGCCAAGGGAGGCTAGTAGCAAAATCGTTAGCGTATGTAATCGGAGGGAGTTCATGGGGATTTAACGAATGACATGAGTGTATTGGCAGAAGGATCGTTTTCTTGTAGCAGCCGGTGACCTTCATCGATCAAGCCATGCAC
>JBPCXR010000232.1:0-23542 GCA_051027215.1 Pseudomonadales bacterium
GCGTTAACCGATCAGCCTTGGCACCAGCAACCGGTGCGGTGTTGGTGGGCATTGCCGCGCGCAAGCCCAAGGTGTATGGATGCGCTGACTGATAGAACAGATCGTCGACTTCGCCATGCTCGACCACTTGGCCGGCGTACATGACGACAACCTCGTCGGCCATGCGCGCAACCACGCCGAGATCATGAGTGATCAAGATGATCGCCATGCCAGTTTCACGCTTAAGATCGTTCATAAGATCGAGGATCTGCGCTTGAATGGTAACGTCCAGCGCCGTGGTAGGCTCATCGGCAATAAGTAGATCCGGCTCGCAAGCGATAGCCGTTGCGATCATGGCGCGTTGGAGCATGCCGCCGGAAAACTCAAAGGGGTATTGCTTGGCGCGTTGGCCGGCTTCGGGTATGCGTGCCAGATCCAGCAATTCAACAGCGCGGGCAGCAGCCTCGGACTTGCTGTGATTGCGGTGAACGATCAGGGTTTCGGCTATTTGATCGCCAATGGTCATGGTTGGATTCAATGAAGTCATCGGATCTTGAAAAATCATGCCGATCTGATCGCCGCGAATCGCCCGGCCACCGGCTCTGCTGTGGCCGATAATCGGCTCACCGCGCAATGTGGCATGGCCTTGTGTGATGCGCCCTGGAGGCATGGGGATCAAGCCCATAATGCTCTGCACAGTGACTGATTTGCCGCAACCGGACTCGCCGACAATGGCGAGGGTTTTCCCAGCATCGACGCTGAAACTGGCACCGCGCACGGCTTTGACAACTCCGCCGTAGGTGTCGAACTCAACGTGCAGATTCTCAACGTCGAGCAGTGGTTCGTGTTTGCTGGCGTTACTCATCGGCCTATTCTCGCGAGCGCATTCGTGCATCCAGCGCATCCCGCAAGCCGTCACCGAGGAGGTTGAATGCCAATACCGTAATACTGATCAGCAACGCCGGAAAGATCAGCTCATGGGGATGGCTGAGCATGGTCTTGATGCCCTCGTTGCTCATGCTGCCCCAAGACGGCGTTGGCGGTGCGACGCCCATGCCAATGAAGGACAGAAACGCTTCGGTAAAAATGGCGCTGGGTACCGCGAAGGTCAACGTGACCAGAATCACACCCATGGTGTTCGGAATCATGTGGCGTAAAACCAGGTAGTTGGTGCGGGCGCCGAGAAGTTGCGCTGCGCTGATGTACCCTTCTTCGCGAATCTGCAATATCTGCCCGCGTACCAAACGTGCGGTCGCCGGCCAGGAGAGCAAGACCAAGGCGATTAGCATGGGAAAGATGCCGCTCTCTCCGGGACCGATTCCGAAGGCGATCTTGAACAGGATCATAAATAGCAGGAACGGCAGGGCTACCACGAAATCAGCAAAGCGCATGAGCACCTGGTCGGTGACCCCGCCCATGAAGCCGGCGATGCTGCCGTAGAGGACGCCAAAGGCGACGAACAACAAGGGTGCGACGATGCCGATGAACAGCGACACTCGCGCGCCTTGCATGAGCCGGGCCAACATGTCCCGGCCCAAGTAGTCGGTACCCAAGGGGTGCAGCGCCTGAGAAATGTTGTCGCCAATCTCCAGCGGAGCATTGCCAGAAACTAGGCCGCGTTGACGGGCTTCAGCAATGGTAATGACCGTTTCTGGTTTGACTTCGATGGATTGGACCGTTTCGCGCTTCTCACCCGCGGCGTCGAAGCCAACGACGGAGTAGTAGTAAGTCTCGGCTTCAAGGTCCAGACGATCTTCGAAGTGGAATTGGTCGGCGAACAGTATTTCTCCGAGGGGCAATCCCAACGGCACGCCTTCGGTCGCCGGGTAAATGTTGCGGTAGACACGGTAACCATCGACCTCGGGCATGGTCGCCCAGATCAGCCGCACAAATTGCGTGGTTGCCGGTTCCGTCAACTCGATGCCAGAAACTGGCGGCGCTAAGGCATCTACCTGCCAGGATTCGAATGGCTCAACCAGCGTAGCGTTTCGATTTGCCAGTGGTGGCTGGCTAATTTGACTAACATCTTGGGCTGCAGGATCGACTTGCCACAAAAATGGACCGACTAGAGTGAAGGCCAATAAACCGATGATGATCCAAAGCGAGGCGATGGCCCGACCATTAGACTTGAGTCGAATCCACGCATCCTGCCAATAAGAGAGCGAGGGCCTCGAAATGCCCTGGGTCTGTTGGGTCGCTTCCAGTCGCTGAAATGCTTCGCTCGACAAGGGCGTGATGATTGACTCTGCCATCAGGACACCCGCACGCGAGGATCAATAAAGCCATAAACCAGATCGACCAAAATGACCATAAAGACTAAGAAGGCACCGTAGAAAACCGTCGTTCCCATAATTACCGTGTAATCGAGCTGTTGAACCGCCTGCACAAAGTAGCGCCCGAGCCCCGGAATCGCGAAGATCAACTCGACGACGAAGCCACCAGTGGTGATTGCGGCGATCGCAGGACCCAAGACCGTTACCACCGGCAGTACCGCGTTGCGCAGTTGGTGTTTGGTAAAGATTCTGGCTGCTGGCAGGCCTTTAGCCTTCGCCGTTCGCACGTAGTCCGTATTCACGACTTCAAGCATGGACGAGCGCATAAGGCGGGTCAGGTAAGCCATGGTGCCCAGGCCCAGTACTAGGGCAGGAGCGAGCATGTGTTTCACGCTGCCCCAACCGGCGACAGGTAACAGCGAAAAGCCCAACAGGTCGTTCAATTTCACCAAGGTTAATTGCGAGAGTGCGGCTATGACGAAGCTGGGTACGGAGATGAACAAAATTACCAAGAACATGATGACGATGTCTGGCAAGCGATTTCGATAAAGCGCCGTGAGTGCCCCCCAAAGCACGCCTCCCAGGGCAGCGAACACGATAGCCAGAATGCCAAGGGTTGCCGACACCGGGAAGTGCTCGCGAATGATGTCGTTTACTTCACGGTTCTGTTGGGTAAACGAAATGCCAAAATCACCCTTGAGCAAATTCTTCATGTATATGAAGTATTGATTGATGGCAGGCTGATCGAGGCCATACTTCGCCTCGAGATTTGCCCGGATTTCCGCTGAAACGGCTTTCTCGTTGGAAAGCGGGTCACCGGGAACGGCATGCATGGCGGCAAAGGTCGCCGTTGCAATGAACCAAACTGTAATGAGGCCCTGCAGTAGTCGCTTGAGAACGTATCGACGCATGCTGTTCCTATTGCCAGACTGAGATTCGTAGATTCACGACGAGCCCTGTTCGGGCAGAATGTACGCGTTGCTGAAGTCCGGATCCGAGCCAACCGCTCTACGAACCAAACCTTGCAGTCTTGGGTGGGTTACGTAAATTTGCCCGCGCTCGTAGTTGTAGAGCACGACGGCGTCATCAAACAGAATGTTTTGGATTTCTCCGAAGGCGTCCATGCGGACTTGTGGCTCTAGCGAGTTCTGTGCCACACGCACCCACTTGTCCAATTCCGGATTGTTGTAGCGACCTCGATTGTTCAGGTTCCAGCTGGACATCAGGTCACCGAAGGTCAGCGGATCGTCGAAATCCGGTCCCCAACCTGCTAGCACCATGTCGTAGTCGCCGGACGTCATTTTCGCCAAACGCTGCTTGAAGATCTGTTTGTCCAGTCGAATGTCCAGGCCCAAAGTGCGGCGAAACAGATCTTGGTAGTACTCTGATTGTTTGGCGGAGAGCGGGTCTTCGCCTGAAAGCAGCATCAGTGGCGGAATCTGCGTAACCCCGAGCTCTTGTTTTGCCAATTCCAGATGACGGCGTGCAGCTTTGATGTCACGTTCGGCAACCGGCGCTGGATATTCCTGGCGAAAGTACCCATCGACACCCCGTAGCCAGACCGGAAAGAGAGATTCGCCAGGTAGATTGCCCGGGATCTTTATGACCTTATTGATGAGCTCCGAAGGGTCATTAACAAGCTGCATGGCTTTGCGCAGGTGCCGGTTGCCTGTCACCCGACCTTCACGATAGTTGAAGGCGATGTAGAAAACCGAGCCGTCCATGAAACGCTGCATGGGGAATCGCTGATTCAGTGCATCGGGTAGGTTTTCTGTTGAGAGCGACGTGTAGGCGATGCTATTGGCTTTGAATAGGTTTAGCGTGGCATTGGTGTCAGAGGTGACATAGGCAAAGTCGATGGTGTTTAGGCGGGCGCGCTGTTTGTCCCAGTAATGGGAATTCTTTTCCATACGCAGGCTTGCGCCATGGACCCAGCTGGCGATGCTGAACGGGCCATTGTAGAGCAGAGTGTCCGCATCGGCGCCGTAACGACCTTTGGTGGATTCGTAGAACGATTGCTTAACTGGGTTGTAAGTGCTGAACGCCACCAGTTTTTCGAAGTAGGCAATGGGTTTTTCCAGCTCTACATGCAGGGTGTGATCATCGATCGCGCGCACGCCCAATGCGGACGGAGGCAACTGTCCGTTGCCGATGGCTTCTCCGTTTTTGATGGGGTAGAGAAAGAACGCGTATTCCGAGGCATTGTTTGGGTCCACGACTTTTTGCCAGGCGAACACGAAATCATGGGCGCTGACGCTGGAGCCATCGTTCCAGCGTGCATCCTTACGGAGCCAGAATGTGGCTTCACGCTCACCCACGTCCCAGCGCTCTGCGACCCCTGGGGCTAGGCGATTTTCTGCGTCGTAGCGCAGCAAACCTTCCGTGACGTGACCCAGGATCATGCCACTGACCTGATCTGTCGCCTTGGTGCTGTCGAGCTGAGGCGGTTCCTGGCGCAGAGCCAGAGTGATGGTCCCCGCCTCATAATCTACGGCTTCGTTAAGACCGCCGCCGGAGCTCCCGAGCACAGACAACAAGCCCATGAGCACTGCCACGGCCAGCACGCTAAGCAGCCCATAGCCCAGCAAACGCAAACCGGCCTGGCGATTGAAATCACGCTCGGTTACGGGAATTTGTTGCGTGGTCGCGGGTTCGGCCAGGTTGCTGGCGGCGGGCGAGGGTGACATCGGGTGGTCGGATTCGCTCATATGTGCACTTAGTATTGGCCGCGTCAGGGGTGTCTGCCGTGGCGGGTGTGGGACCGGTGCGCGGTCTGTTCAATTGCCAAGGCGCTGATGGGCCTGGGCTATTGTACCGTTCGCAATAGGTTACCTACCACGCGCTCCAGATGCATCAGTGAATTGCATTCTTCGGTCTGATGGCAGTAAGCCGAGTACTTTCGCATTTCCGCATCGCCCACCGTCCAACTGTTGCGGGACTCAGGGTTGAGCCACAGCACCCGCTTGGCTCGGTCGTAGATCTCTTTGAGGATCTCTGCTTTGGGGTCGCCGTAGTTATTGCGAGCATCGCCCAGAATAATGATCGTGGTGCGATTATCGACGTCGTCCAAGCAGCTACGCTTAAAGTCTGAGAACGCCTGACCGTAGTCCGTGGAGCCGCCCGCGTAGTCGCGCAGGGTCTTGGCAATGGCATCTTCGAGGTTGTTACGTTCGAACAAATCCGTGACTTCCGCCAGATCTGAAGAAAAAGCGAATGAACGAACCTTTGGCATGACTTCTTCTAGACTGTACAGAAACATCAGCATGAAGCGTGAATAGTTTGCGACTGAGCCGGATACATCGCAGATCGCAAAGACTTTCGGCCGATCGACTTTGACTGACTTCCAGTGCAAGTCGAAGATCGCACCGTCGTAAGCCATGTTATTGCGCAGGGTTCGAGGGACGTTTAGCTGACCACGCTTGAAGACTTTTTTGCGCCGCGAGTGAAGGGAAGCCAACTTCTTCGCCATCTTGTAGACGACTTCCTGGATCAACCGGAAATTGCGTTGCTCCACGTTGCTGAGCTTGACCTTACGCAGCAGCTCTTCGCGAAGTCGTTTGCCGCTGGCATCGGCGTGCAGCAGAAATTGCTTTTCGACATAGTCGCGAACCTGATCCCTGAGCCAGTCTTTGCGGCGTTCCAGCTCCTGACCCAGTCGCCGGCTAGGGACGTCACGGCGCTCCCCCAGAGCGCCGATTTCCTGGTTCAGGTCCGCAAGCCCCATTTGCTCCATGATGCGGCGAGTGAATAGCCCCTTCTGGGTGAACACCTCGATGTCCCGAAGATTCACTGCTTCACCGGCAGCGGCCATTGCCATGGTCAGCTCCACCCGGGAGTTGGCCATGAGTTGTTGTCCAAGGTCGGATTGTGGCTGCGCCATAGCGCCAGGGCCGAGGTCAGCGGCCTCATCTGTCTGTTCATCTGCTGCCTCGCTCTGGCCGGGTTTCGGCTTTTTCTTCTTACGCTTCTTGTTACTCTGCTCGCCACCTGCTTGGGCTTGGCGCTGCTCCGAATCGCCGCCGCCACCGCCTTCGCCGTCTCCAGCCGCATCGTCACCGGCTTCAGTATCTTCTGAGTCCTGCTGCGCCGCACCGCCCGTGCTGCCTTGAACTTCGGCAAAGTCGAAGAACTCATCGAAGCACTGGTCAAAAATTACTTTTTCATCAGCAGTCTTGGGTAGCACCAGCGCCAGGGTGCGCTTTAGAAACCCTCTATCTTCGTAGCCAACCAGATTCACTGCATGGAACGCATCAAGGGTTTCAGCAGTAGACACGCGTACTTCGGCGTTGCGAAGTGCAGAGATGAAGTTGCTTAGGGTTCGATCCACAACCGAGAAGCGCTAGTGGCGCGCTTTGCTGGAGCCTTTGCCCGGCAACGGTCCTTTGACCGCGTGGCTCGTTAGGGTGGTGATCTCGGGACCGACGTTTTCAATGTCTTCTTGGAACTTGAGAATAACGTTGAGCGTGTTGCGTACCAGCTCTGGGTCCAGCGCTTCAGCGTGGAGCAGCACTAAGGTGCGCGCCCAGTCGATGGTTTCTGAGATTGCCGGAACCTTTTTCAGATCCAACTCGCGCAGCTCTTGAATGAAGGAAACTAGCTGCTTTTCTAAGTTCGGTGGAATGTCTGGTACACGCGCATGAATAATGCGCTGCTCCAACTCTGCATCGGGGAACGGGATGTACAGGTGCAGGCAACGGCGTTTAAGCGCGTCCGATATTTCCCGCGTGTTGTTGCTGGTCAAAAAGACCAGCGGCGGTTCTGTTGCGGCCTTGACCGTACCGATTTCTGGAATAGAGAGTTGGAAGTCTGACAGCATTTCCAGCAGCAATGACTCGAATTCATGGTCGGATTTGTCGACTTCGTCGATCAGCAATACGCAGCCTTCTTTCTCGCGCAACGCCTTCAGCAAAGGACGCGGCTCCAAAAATTCTTCTGAAAAGAAGATGTCACCAAATTCGTGCAAGCGGCTAACAGATTCGGCAAACCCCTTTGCACCCTGGAGAACTTCGTCCAGCGTTTCTTTCAGTACTTGGGTATACAGCAACTGTTTGCCGTACTTCCATTCGTAGATTGCCTTAGCTTCGTCGAGGCCTTCATAGCATTGCAGACGAATCAGCGGCAGCATGAGCATCTCGGCTGCTGTCTTCGCCAGCTCAGTTTTGCCGACACCGGGTGGTCCTTCGATCAGCACTGGCTTGCGAAGTTGACTGGCAAGATATACGGAAGTGGCGATTTGATCGCTGCAAATATAGTTAAACTTCTGCAACGCCTTTTGTACCGCTTCCGGCGAAGCAACGATTGCTTCAGCGGCTTTTTTCTTCTTTGACGCCAATATGCGGGCCTCTATTGTCTTTGAAAGTTCTCTGGCCCACTGACTGCCGGCCGAACCAACCATTATAGTTGGAACCCACTAGAGGTGCAGCTAGCTGTGTAACCGCATGAGGCCTTCTTGGGCTGCGGAGGCGACCAGGTCGCCATTGCGGCTAAATATTTGGCCTCGATTGAGCCCTCTGGCGCCAGACGCGCTGGGGCTGTCTTGGGCATAAAGCAGCCAGTCATCCGCCCGGAACGGGCGATGAAACCACATGGCGTGATCTAAGCTTGCCATCTGCAGCTGGTCATTTAGGAAGCTCAAGCCATGAGGATAGGTGCTGGTATCCAGCAGCGACCAGTCCGACAGATAGGCGAGCACACATTGGTGCAGTCGCGGATCTTCGGGCAGCGGATCGCGGATTTTCATCCAGCAGTATTGCTGCGGTGGGCGTTTGCGGGGTTCGAGCAGATCCTGGGGGTCGATGGGTCGAAGCTCGATGGGACGCTCGCGCAAGAAGGACTCGCGGAACTCTGCCGGAAGCTGTTCGGCCTGTTCTGCCCGCAGCTCGCGTTCATCGCGCAACTCTTCTGGCAGCGGCACGTCCGGCATTTGCACCTGATGGCTTAAGCCGTCTTCGATCAGCTGAAAAGAGATCGACATGCTGAAGATTGCACGGCCGTGCTGGATCGCCACGACGTTGCGAGTAGTGAAGCTGCGGCCGTCGCGAATACGGTCCACTTTGTAGAGGATCGGTGCTTCCGTGTCACCGGCGCGTAGGAAGTAGCCGTGCAAAGAATGCGCCGGGCGATCATCGGGAACGGTTCTCGATGCTGCCACCAACGCCTGACCCAAGACCTGGCCGCCATAAACTCGTTGCCAGCCATCGCTAGGGCTGGTGGCGCGATAGTGGTTCTGCTCGATCTCTTCCAGATCGAGCAGGTTAATTACGTCGATGATCGTTTGCTCTTGCATCGCCTTGGCGCGCGCCTAGTAACGATAGGTTTCAGGCTTGAACGGACCTTCGCGGTCTACGCCGATGTAATCCGCTTGGGTTTTGGTCAGTCGAGTGACTGTGCCACCGAAGCCCCGCACCATCAGTTCAGCCACCTCCTCGTCGAGTTTCTTTGGCAATACCTCGACGCTGATTGGTTGACGCTGATTTTCAGGCTGATCTGCCCACTTCTGCTCGAACAGGTGCATCTGTGCCAGCACTTGGTTGGCAAAAGAACCATCCATGATTCGTGACGGGTGGCCCATGGCGTTGCCGAGGTTCACCAAGCGTCCTTCGGATAACAGTATTAAGTAATCCTGGGGATCATCACTGCGATAGATCAGATGTACCTGGTCTTTGACTTCTTCCCAGCGCCAATTCTCACGGGTGTATGCGGTATCGATCTCGTTATCAAAATGCCCAATATTGCACACGACCGCGCCAGCCTTGAGCTTCTGCAGGATGTTCTTGTCACAAACGTCCGCGTTGCCTGTGCAAGTTACGATTAGGTCGGTATCTGCTAGCAGCGCTTCGTTGACATCACTGAGCTTGCCGGTGTTCTCGCCGTTCTTGTACGCAGAAACCGTTTCGTAGCCGTCCATACAAGCCTGCATGGCGCAGATCGGATCGACTTCTGTGATGCGCACGATCATGCCTTCCTGGCGCAGGCTCAAGGCGGAGCCCTTGCCAACGTCGCCATAGCCCATGACCAGCGCGCGTTTGCCCGACAAGAGCATGTCTGTGCCGCGCTTGATGGCGTCGTTAAGGCTGTGACGGCAGCCGTATTTGTTGTCGTTTTTAGATTTAGTCACGCTGTCGTTGACGTTGATGGCCGGGACCTTCAGTTCGTTGTTGGCCATCATCTCGATTAGGCGATGAACCCCAGTGGTGGTTTCTTCCGATATACCGTGAATGTGATCGAGCATTTGCGGGTAACGGTTATGAATGATCTCTGTAAGATCGCCGCCGTCGTCCAGCAGCAAGTTGGCATTCCAGGGTTCACCGTCTTTCAGGATCGTCTGTTCAATACACCACTCGTACTCTTCTTCCGTCTCGCCTTTCCAGGCGAATACCGGAATGTCCTGTGCGGCGATTGCAGCGGCCGCATGATCCTGGGTGGAGAAGATGTTGCAAGATGACCAGCGGACTTCGGCACCGAGAGCAATCAGCGTTTCGATCAGCACGGCGGTTTGTATGGTCATGTGAATACAGCCAATGATACGAGCATCGCGCAACGGTTGTTCGGCAGCGTAGCGCTTGCGCAATGCCATAAGTGCTGGCATTTCATTTTCTGCCAGGGTGATTTCCTTGCGGCCAAAATTAGCGAGTGAAATATCTTTTACTTTGTAGTCAGCCATGAGGGTTCCTGTTTTGGAGTTGCGCCAGTTGGTTTAGTAATGGGGTGAGTGCGCAGGCGTAGCGCTGCAGCGAAAGCCATGAATCTGAATCCGAAAGCCATTGCGTTGGGCGAGATACTCTGAGGTTTCGACAGAGAAACCGGAGCTCGTGGCCCAGTGCTGCAAATCCGCTGCCTCGAATCCGAGCCACAAATCGCCACAGGCAGAATGTGCCCACTGCTGGTCATGGCTGCAAAGCTCCGCAACCATTAGTAGTCCGTGGGGCTTAAGAACCCTGCTAGCTTGGGTAAAGAACGCGCTGGGGTCCGGTAAGTGGTGCAGCACCATGGCCGCCAGAACCAGATCCTGGTCGGCGTGGTCCTCAAGCGTTTCAAAGGCCTGTTGGCGGAGCGTGACGTTGCTACTGTCGCGCACGGCATTGGCTGTTTGTGCCAGCATTCTTTCGGAGTGATCTATAGCGATTACCTGTTCGAACCGCCGTGCCAACGCCGACAGCAACTCGCCGTCACCTGGCCCGACTTCTATAGCGCTGGAGTGCTCGCTACAGAGGCGATCGACAAGATCGATCACAACGCCGCAGTACACGTCAGTAGCGCTGATGCGCGCCTGCTGTTCGCGAAAGGCGGTGGCATGCTCATCAAAAAATCGTTGGCTCTGCGCTCGGCGCCTGGCCAACACCTGGTCGCGACGTTGTTGTAGCGGCGCATCCAGCGGCAGCACATCCAGCTCTTTATACAACGGTGCCAACGCATGCTGATTCGGCAAGGTGTTGCGACGGTAGTAGATGCTGTTGCCCTCCCGTCGACGGGCGACGAGTTCAGCTTCGTGCAGCAGCTTCAAATGGTGGCTGAGTGCCGGCTGCGTCATATCGACAATCTCCGCCAACTCGGAAACCCCGTAGGAGCTTTGCCGCAGCACTCGCAGCAGGGTCAGGCGTAGCTCATCACCCAGCGCCCGGTGGCGCCGGGCCAGCAGCGCCAAGGCATCGGCATCGATGACTTGCTCTTGAGCGCTGGCGCGAGCGGCGGTGGGTTCGGCAGAAGAGGCAGCGGGCAGGGGCATTGGGCAGAGCAGGCTCTCGGGACGTTTTAGGCGAAGGCGCGGCATCGTAGCAGGCTCCGAGCCCTGGGGCCAGACTAATTAAAAATATTTTTATATAGGTTTTGTGCGATCAGGATCAGCAAGTTAACCTGGCCACTGCGGAACCAATGGGCGCTGTATGCCAGACCTTGCTAGTAAGTTGCCAGATGTCGGGACGACGATATTCACCCTGATGTCTCAGCTCGCCGCGGAACAGGGCGCCATCAACCTCTCCCAGGGCTTCCCTGATTTCGAACCGCCAGAGGCGTTGTTGGAGCGGGTTAATGCGCATCTTTATGGGGGCCGAAACCAGTACGCTCCCATGATCGGCGTAGCTTCGCTGCGAGAGGCGACCGCGGCCAAGATCGCTGATTTGTATGGTCTGGACGTTGACCCAGACACTGAGCTGACCATCACTTCTGGCGCAACCGAAGCACTGTTCTGTGCCATTGCCGCCGTGGTCAGACCCGGAGACGAAGTAATCGTCTTCGACCCTGCATACGACAGCTATGAACCCGTGGTGCGGCTCCACGGTGGTTACACCAAGCACGTGCCTTTGCAGCCGCCGCGCTACCAGATTGATTGGGATCAGGTGGCAAGCTTGGTAACCGCGAGAACCAGACTGATCATCACCAATACACCGCACAACCCCACTGGTAGCATCTGGCGAGCGGCCGACATCGATGCCCTGCGTCAAATTGTTACGGGCCAGGACATCTATGTGCTTGCGGATGAGGTCTACGAGCACATGGTATTTGATGGCGCGCGTCACGAGAGCCTGTGTCGCTACCCGGATCTGTTTGCGCGCAGCTTTGTCGTCTCTTCCTACGGTAAGACCTACCATGTAACGGGTTGGAAGATCGGCTACTGCGCCGCGCCCGCTGCCCTCAGCGCCGAGTTCCGAAAGATTCATCAGTACGTCACCTTCACTTCGAATACGCCAGTACAATTTGGCCTTGCAGACTTCCTGGCTGCACATCCGGAACATCACCAGCAACTGAGTCAGTTCTACCAGGCTAAACGGGATCTGTTTCTGGCTGCGCTGGAATCCTCCCGCTTCGCGTTCGCGCCGAGTGCGGGCACCTACTTTCAGCTACTGGACTACTCGCAGATCACTGAGCAATTAGATACTGAGTGGGTAACACAGCTAACCTGTGAGGCGAAGGTCGCGGCGATACCCGTTTCGGTGTTTTATCGCAAGCCACCAGCTGCGCAAATGATTCGACTATGTTTCGCCAAGGACGACGCCACGCTGCAGCGGGGAGCGGAGATTCTGTGTCAACTCTAGCGCTGAGCCTGGTTCAGACTACGACTCATTGGCACGATCCCAAGGCGAATCGCGATCACTTCGAGGCTCTCTTCAAAGACTTACCCGACAACGGTGACCTGGTGGTGCTACCGGAAATGTTCGCGACCGGTTTTACCATGGCGTCGAGCACCCAGGCAGAACCCATGGACGGGCCAACAGTCGTGTGGTTGCAGTCGATGGCAAGGCGCTATGCACGGACTTTCTGCGGCAGTCTAGTGATTAGGGATGCTAAGCGAATCTTTAATCGTCTGCTTTGGGTGAGCCCTGATGGTGCAATCGCCCACTACGACAAGCGACATCGTTTTCGCATGGCAGATGAGCACGAGCACTACCATGCCGGTGCACAGAAGCTCATCGTTAGTCTTGGTACAGTGCGAGTCTGTCCGCTGGTTTGTTACGATCTACGCTTTCCTGTTTGGTCGCGCAATCGGGACGACTACGATCTGCTGCTCTACGTAGCGAACTGGCCCGCTGCGCGGCAACTCGCCTGGCGCCGGTTGCTGCCAGCGCGAGCCATCGAAAACCAGTGCTACGTTGCAGCCGTTAACGTGGTTGGCGTGGATGGTGGTGGTGTGAGTTATGCCGGTGGTTCGAGCGTTTGGGATCCTGAGGGGCGCGCCGTAATCGATCTAGGAGCGGCTGCATCGATCGCCAACGTAACCTTGGATTTTTCCGAACTAACAACTTATCGAGAGCAATTTCCTGCTTGGCAAGACCGCGACGATTTCACCTTGAATGTAGATAATGGCCCCGACTCTAAGCAACGACAGAGGTAGCTGATCCATTGAAACAGAACGAAGAACACCCAGTGTTAAATTTGGTTCAGCGCGCCAGTGAAGCTCGGGGCCCTTTAGCGCTGCTTGCTGTCATGCTGCTGCTTGGCGGCTGTGGCGACAGCAAGCCCGCATCGGCCCAAGGAGCAGGCCAGGCAACCGCAGCTGCTGCACCGGCGGCGATCGATGGCGAGCAGATCTACAATCGCTACTGTTTTTCCTGTCATGCCGCAGGCATTGCCGGAGCACCGAAAGTTGGTGTGGCCGAGGCTTGGCAGCCACGAGCAGCCAAGGGCCAAGCGGCGTTACTCGCCAGCACAGTTGCGGGTATCCAGCCGGGCATGCCGGCAAAAGGGCTCTGCAATAGCTGTAGCGATGCCGAGCTGAATGCGGCTATTGACCACATGTTGGTCAATAGCGCCGTGCAGGTCGCACCCTGACCGTCAAAGTTGGGAACTTTTGTCCAGTTTCGTCGGCCTAACAGATTATGATGAAACGTCAGTCGATCCCTAGGGAGAACTCATGAGCCGTTACTTGCCAGGAGATGTCGTCAGCCGCCGCAAAGGACCGGTCATGCATCGCGGTGTGGTCCTCGGTGATGGACGGGTTCTGCACAATACGCCGAGCCGCGGTGAGCACATCAGCTCTATGCTGGAGTTTAGCGCCGGGCAGAAAGTAAGAGTCCAACGGCGGAGCCGAACAGAACGAGAGCGAGCGCTCAGCCACGCAGAGCGCGGTCGGCATCAGCCTTATCATTTACTGCGCAACAACTGCGAGCACACCGTCAGCCGAGCGCACACCGGTCGCAGCCGCAGCCCGCAGCTTGCCGGCTGGCTCCTAGGGTTGGGCCTGGCGGGGGCAACCCTAGCCGTGACCCGGCATCCTGGACTCAGCGCCGCGGGTTTTGCTCTGGGCCAACGATTGGGTGGTCGCGCAACGCGCTGACAGCAGCGCTAAGAGCGGCGCTATGGCAGAGGCACGGACCACGCGCCAATCCCTGGTACCCGCAGGCGAGCCGCGTGCAGCATCAAGCGCGATGACTGTTGCTCTGGAGCATTGGGCCGACCGTAAAGATGGTCACCGACGATAGGGTGACCGATCCAGGCTAGATGCACCCGCAACTGATGGCTACGGCCGGTTCGCGGCATCAACGCCAAGGTGCTGCTGCTTGCGCTGCCAGCCAATTTTCGAAGCCGCGTGCTGCTGGCGAGACCGTCCGCTGCGCCGAGGGCCGTCTGCCAGCGATCGCCCACCCGGGTAATACTCGCGCGCGGGGCAGCAATGCGATAGCGGTTCTTGCGTCCTTTGCGCAAGGGCAAATCGATCTCTCCGGTACCTGCCAGAGAAAGCTGGCCGACAACGCTGGCGAGATACAGCTTGTCTACCTGACGAGCAGCAAACGCTCGGGTCAATGCCGACTGCATATGCTGGGTTCGGGCAATAAGCAATAGCCCGCTGGTGGCTTTGTCGATTCGATGTACCAGGTAGAGCTTGCCGAACTGCGCTGTGAGTCTTTGCCATAGGTCAATTTGACCGGAGCGATCGCGCAGTACCGACAACCCGGCGGGTTTGTTGACTACCAGCAGATCGGTGTCGATCTGCGCTAACCATTGATCGTCGATGCCGGTTTCCGGGATGTTACCCATGCTCGCTTTGCTCAGTTCAGGCCGCGCTATTGTAGCGGCAACACAGCGCGCCAATTTCAGAATACACTGCGACCATGAACTTACGAGACTTGAGTTACTTAGTGGCGGTGGCCGAACACAAGCACTTTGGCAGGGCTGCTGATGCCTGCTTTGTGTCCCAGCCGACGCTCTCGACCCAGTTGAAAAAGCTGGAAGAAACCTTGGATGTCACGCTCATAGAACGTACCAATCGGCAGGTGATGCTGACCCCCGTGGGTGAGCAGGTGGTTGCCCAGGCGCAGCGGGTGCTGGCGGAGGTCAAGCAGCTCGAGCTCATTGCAGAGCGTCATAAAGACCCCTTTGGTGGTGAGTTTCGACTTGGCATTATCCCTACGGTCGCGCCGTATTTGCTGCCCAGAATTCTTGGGCCGATCCGCAAAGCATTCCCAAATCTGCGAGTGCAGCTTACCGAGGCTCAGACTGTTACGGTCAGCGAGCTACTGCGTACCGGCGAGCTTGACGCGGTGATAATGGCCTTGCCAGTAGAGGATGAGCACTGGCAATGCCGATCGCTGTACGATGAGCCGTTCTATTTTGCTGCGTCTAAACAGCATCCGAAAGCGACTCGCAAGAGCGTCGAGTTGGACGACTTAGAAGACGAAGAAGTTCTGCTGTTGGAAGACGGTCACTGCCTACGCGATCAAGCGCTGGACGTGTGTCACGCACACCATGCCAAAGAGAACATGAACTTTCGCGCCACTAGCATCGAAACTCTGCGGCAAATGGTCGCTGCCAATGCCGGAATCACTTTGATTCCGGCATTGGCACTTGGTAGCAAGACCGGGCCAGTCAAGTACATCCCGTTCAGTGGCAAAGTGCCAAAGCGCAGCATTGGAGTTTGCTGGCGCAAGAGCAGCACACGCGCTGAGCTGCTTTCCCAGCTTGCAGATCTACTGGAAGATCTGGAGATTGGTTAGTACAAGTGCCCGGCCGTTGCTTTAGTCGAGGTCTGCCAGCAGGCTGAGGCGCTCGTTTTCCAGCAGCTGTACCTGGTAGGGCAGCTCTGGGTGATCGATGCCCATGCTTAGCTGCGCCCCAGCATTTAGTTGTGCGATCGCATCAGCAGATAACTCGAAACGCAGGAAGTGAACAGCAGCAGTTTTCTCTTCGTTGGAACGATCTAAATCTTCGTTGGCGATGCCGAGAACTTTCTCGCCGCCGGCAACAGCTGCCCAAATCTTATGTTCGATGCCAGGCATTCTAGCCAACGCCAACCGACGTTCCTCGGCGTCCGGGTATTCGATTAGCAGCGTTGCTTTCCAATTGCTGCCATCTGGAATGAGTGGATTGTAAGCTTCCAGCTCTTCTTCAATGCCAGCGGCGTTGAAAATGCGTTCCACTCTAAGCATCTCTTGAATCTGGTATTGGATGGTCAGCCTATCCTCGAAGATCAACGTGGCATGAGGGCCAAGTTCGATTCGCCGAGCAGACTTGTGGCGAATGACTTTGTCGCGAAAGCTTGGCCGTTCTTCGGAATAGGCCTCCAGGGTCATTAGGTCGGCGCGGGTAAGTTTTCTCGCAGTGCTCATGAAAATACCTCTAGATTCCGTATGCGCGCCGGACCATGGTCAGTGGGTGCGCTGCTTCATCAGGATGGGTGTCCGCCATGCCGTGAGCGATTAAGCGGCCAGCCATCGGGCAGTCGCTGCCGAAAGTGTCTGGCTCGACTTTCGCGACCCGCTTGACGACGGGTTTTACGATTTTCATAGCTTTGTCATAGGTTTCGCTCTTTAGCGCATAGGTGCCATCGTGTCCCGAGCAACGATCGATCATGGTGACTTCAGTGTCGGGAATCAGGCTTAGAAAATCTCGAGTCTTCGGGCCGAAGTTCTGTACCCGCTGGTGGCAGGCTGCGTGGTAGGCGACCTTGCCCAGGCTGGAGCTGAATTCGGTGTTGATCAGACCTTCTTTGTGGCGATGCATGAGGTATTCAAACGGGTCGAAGAACGCCTCTGCAACTCTCGTGATAGCGGGGTCATCGGGGAACATCAGTGGCAGTTCTTGCTTGTACATGAGCACGCAGGAGGGAATCGGCGCGATTAAATCGTAGCCGGCGTCGATTGCTTCTAAGAAAACTGGCAGGTTCGCGTCTTTAAGTTTGTTGACCTTTTGCAGATCGCCCAGCTCGAGCTTCGGCATGCCACAGCATTTAGCATCTTTGAGGATGCGCACCGAAAGACCGTTGTGGGCGAGCACGGCCACCAGGTCTTCGACGACGGCGTGATCGGTGGCGTTGCCGTAACAAGTGACGTAGATGGCGACCTTGCCGGTAGTTTGTGCGCTCGGAGTTATCGATTGCGCCGTCGCCGGATCGGTGGCGATGGTTTTGACCAACTTGCTCGATTCAAATTTCGGAATTGGCGCATCGGGGTGTAGACCCGCCAGCTTGTCGGCGGCTTTTCGAAACAGGCCATTGCCGTTCGCAGCGTTTGCCGCCTGGGCTATGCCAGGGACCGTTAGCGAATTGAAGATCGGGTCGGTACTGGTAATCAGCCGGTCCCGCCATTTGCTCTGCCCCTGTTCGAACTTATAGGCTTTGGCGCGCAGCATGAGCTTTGGAAAATCGAGGGCCCATTCGTGAGGCGGCAAGTAAGGGCACTTGGTTTCGGCACATAGATCGCAGAGAAAGCACTGATCCACGGGGTTGAGGTAGTCATCTTTGCTTACGCCGTCGACTTCCATGGTTTCTGATTCGTCAACCAGGTCGAACAGCGTTGGGAACGAATCACACAAGCTGACGCAACGCCGGCAGCCATGACAGATGTCATAGACCCGCTCAAGCTCTTTATAGAGCGAGCTTTGGTTCAGGTAGTCGGGCTCCTGCCAAGGTACCGATGCGCGCTTTGGAGCCTCAAGGTTTCCTTCTTTCATTGGTTTTGCTTTTCCATAGCTTGGCGAAGTGAAAATAATGCGTGGCTTAACCGGAACAAAAAAAGGGCCCGCACGCGGACCCTTTGCGACAGCACCAACCTTCAGGTCAGCGACAGGCTGGGCTGACGTTGGCTACATGGCGTCCAGGGCTTTCTGGAAGCGGTTGGCATGAGAGCGTTCAGCCTTGGCCAAGGTTTCAAACCAATCGGCGATCTCGTCGAAGCCTTCGTCCCGTGCGGTCTTTGCCATGCCCGGGTACATGTCGGTGTACTCGTGGGTTTCACCGGCAACGGCTGCTTTTAGATTGTCAGCAGTTGGACCGATGGGCAGGCCGGTAGCGGGGTCGCCCACTGCTTCCATGTATTCCAGATGGCCGTGGGCATGACCGGTTTCACCTTCGGCAGTGGAGCGGAACACTGCAGCGACGTCGTTTTCGCCTTCAACGTCGGCTTTTGCGGCGAAGTACAGATAGCGACGGTTGGCCTGGGATTCCCCGGCGAACGCGTCTTTTAGATTTTGTAGCGTATTGCTGTCTTTGAGTTCCATGCAATGTGCCCTCTATTATTGGAATGGTTTCAAGTGTGTTAGCTCAAGCAACATCCTGCAGATGTGACGTGAGTATACGGAAGCAGCCGGCTGGAGCCATTTGAATCTGTATATCGCGACGATAGCGTGAATCTATCGAAAGCGCTGAATCGTTCGATTTGATAATGGTTCTCATTTAGCGGTTAAGGCTTCTTCGACCACCAAACTTTTGCGCCACCAATTGATGGACTTGGCCACTCCAATGGCCTGCAAAAACGTGGCGACTGCCAGCATCGCGATGGCGAGTTCGGCACCGACTAAGCTCAGCGCCACCAACACGCCAATTAGCGCTTCCCATAGGGCGATGCTCATCAATAAGCGCATGGTCGTAACAGGGCCGACCTGTCCAAACTTGCGGGCACCGTGGCAGTCGAGCCAGAGACTTGCCCCTGCGGTTAGGGAGCCTAGCGCGCTGGAGAAGAAATAGGCGCTCAGCTGGCCTGTGTCCATGAAACGAATCGACAGGTTCAGAAATATCAGGAGCCCAAAAGGGCCGAGAAAATCCAGAGTGTGGGGTTGTTTATCCGTGGCGCTGATGCCATAGGCGAATCCCACCCACATTGCCAGCGCGCTGACCAGAATGTCCAAGGCTTGGACCCCGACCATGACGCCCCATTCTTGCATGGAGAAGAGGGTGCTCAGCAGACTCTCTAAAATTAGCGCGACGACGACAGACAATAAAGTTAGCTGTACAGTCGCGAACCGGTCCTTCAACACCGCCTGGCTGGCCAAGACACTACCTCTCGCATGACTCGAATCCAGACACTCTCTCAGACCCGCCCAAAGCCTTGCAAGAAGTCTGCAAAGCGCGTTTATGGGCGAGTCAGTGGTCAGCCAATGCTAATGGGTCGCTGTGACGATTGAAACCTGGGCTTTGCTTGCTATCGCCGGCGCTTTTCTGCAAAACCTGCGCTCGCTGTTGCAGCGTCGTTTGACTGGCACGCTGTCGGTCCAGGGCGCCAGCTATGCTCGCTTCGTCTATGCGCTGCCGCTTGCTTGGCTTTACTGTTTGTGGATCGGCGTGCAGTGGCCCCACGACCAGGGTTGGCAGGATTTTCTCGGTTACTGCTTAAGCGGCGGCATTGCGCAGATCATTGGCACCTATTGTCTCGTTGGTGCGGTGAGTTCAGGGAGCTTCGCCGTTGGCACGGCTTATTCGAAAACGGAAGCCGCGCAAGCGGCGCTGTTTGGCTTGCTGCTGATCGGTGATGCGATCACGCTGCGTCTGCTGTTGGCCATTGGCTTAAGCTTTGTCGGCGTCGCTGTGCTGGTCAATGCTCGTCAATCAAGCGGACGTGCCGCAGCAACAGGGTGGTTCGACCAACGAACCTTGCTGCTGGGCCTTGGCGCCGGAGCTGGCTTTGCGTTGTCGGCAGTGTGCTTTCGCGGCGCTGCGCTGGCGCTACCCGGGGGCGAGTTCGTTGAGCGGGCGGCGGCCACGCTGGCGGTGACCCTGAGCCTGCAAACTCTCATTCAGGGCGGGTATTTGCTCTGGCGCGAACCGAGCGCATTGCGGGCGTTGACCGGGAGCTACGGCGTTGGGCTTTGGGTGGGTGCAGCAGGCATGTTGGCGTCCCTGTGCTGGTTTACGGCCATGGCTATGCATCCTGCGGCCCAAGTACGAGCCGTGGGACAGATCGAGATGCTGTTTACCCTGTTAACGGGAGCGATATTGTTGCGAGAGCCGATACGGCTAGCAGAGCTGCTGGGGATTGCCTTGATCCTCGCGGGAATCTACCTATTGCTGGCCACCTGAACGGGCTGCCAGGTGGCTGGCTAGGCTTGGTAGCTGTAGTACTCGATTCCAGAGTCGTCGTATTGCCCGTCTCGGGAGCCGATGCGATCGATGTAGAAAACCTGGGCACGCTGGCTCGCAGCGCCATCTGCTGCCTCGCCATCGTGCAGCGCCTGGTACTGACTGCGAGTCAGAGTCGATGCAGCGTCCAGACTATTGGCAAAGCCGATGCGCGCAGCTGCGGTTTCCCAACCGGCAACAAAGCGCATGGGAATGACTTCCGCGGCATCACCGCTACCGTAGCCTACGGTCAATATGACTCGACCGCTGAGGTCCAGGCCGCGCTCGGCCGCATCTTCGATTCCGGCAGCCATCCAGGCAGGTAGCGAAGCGGTGTAGAGATTGCCGACATCTTTAATCGCCTGTGATCCCAGATCCGTCATCAGCGATCGAAAGCGTGGGGAAGCGCGGAATGCGCGGGCCGCTTGGGAGGCTAGCGGATACAGCTCCGCAGTGAGGGTATGCGCCTCGACCAGGGCGTAGACATCCGCGCCTTCGGTCAACTCGGTAATCAACCCTGCTGCATCGACTTCCGCAGCGCTGGCATATTCGCGTAGCTCCTCGAGGTCGGCGTCCGTACCCAGTGCCAGGGCCAGCAAGTAACTCATGATCAATCCAGTCTCGGCCATGCGTTGGTAGGGCCGGTGCAGAAATGTGGCGGCCATGTCGCGCAGGTAATGACTGGGTCTTGCGTCATTGCGTTTGAACAGATCTCGCATGGCCGCAAGCACTTCGTCGATATAGCAGGTGGTGGAGTACTTGCCGTTAAAGATCGGAAAGTCTCGCGGCTGCGCCAGGGAGGTTGGCGTCTGCTGCATAAATCGCAAAAACGGTTTGCGAAAATCTGGGCCGCGATAGTCGGATGCGCTGCCAGAATGTTGCAGGTCCAAGCTCAGCAGGCGCGCCTGCGGTTCGATCAGCATGGCTACCGCACCGGCCCCTTGCGTCGGCTCGCCAGAGGTGGATTGCTCGTATTCTGCGACATCAGCGCAGACCACGATGGCTACCTGATCGCTGCCATCGAAGGCCAGGTAACGGGCCGCTGCCTTCATGGCGTAGACGCCGCCGAGGCAGGCGTGTTTGAACTCCGGTACCTCGCACGCACGGGCAAGCGGTGGCAAGTCGTGCTGGCGCAGACCCTGGTTCACCATGCCTTTGACGATGACTGCACCCGCTGAGTTGTCGGTGCTCGATTCGGTGCCCAAGCCCAAAAAGCCTATGCGTCCGGGGTCTATATCGTAGGCGCGGATCAGTCGCAGGACTGCGGTCGCGGCCATGGTGTAGGCGTTTTCATTGTGCCCCCGCATGCGGAAGCTGTGGCCGACGACGTTTTGAACCTTGTCCCAGGAATCCCCAGTCCAGCCGCACCAGTCTTCCAGCGATACGCGGTAGGCGGGAATGTAGCTGGCGAAGCCGCTGATGCCGATGGCTTCGCTACTGCTGGTGGTGGGGGACAAAGGCATTAGTTCGTTGCTCTCAGCAAGTGGCTGAATTCGTGGCAGATATGTTGCCATTCTAGTTGAAACCAAGGCGTGAAGCGGTCCCGGTCTTGTGCAAGTTCTGTGGAAAGTGCGGCGGGCGTGATCCAGCGCCAATCCGCAACTTCGTTGCTGTTGACCTGGGGCTCGGAATCCGTGGTCCCTGCGTAAACCGAACACAATTCGTGTTCTGAGCCCTGGTCCAGATAGCGAGCCATGTATTCAAAGCGATAGAGAAACTGCAGATGTGCCTGCAAACCGAGCTCTTCTGCCAGCCGTCGCGAGGCAGCGTAGGGCTGAGATTCTCCGACTCGAGGGTGGGAGCAGCAACTGTTCGACCAATACAATGGCCACAGGCGCTTACCAGCGGCTCGTTGCTGCAGCAGCAGCTCGCCGTCGCCATTAAAAATGAACAGCGAGAAGGCGCGATGGCGTTCGCCGGCGCCGTCGTGACAAGCAGCTTTCGACAGGCTGCCCAATGGCTCATCGTTCGCGTCGACCAGGATCAATGCATCGGCTTCTGAGGACACGACGCGATTGCGTTGCTGTGCTGCTTGAGAGGCTGAAGACGAATTGGTTGACACTGACGGGCTCCACGAAACGCCGCGGAGTGTACCAGAATGCGCCTGCACGCTCGGTCGCCCGGGTACAATCGACGTTTTTTTGTGCAAAGACACTCATGACCCATACCTACGGAACACCCCGTGAACATCGGCTCACGGTAAACGGCGTTAGCCTCTGCTACTTCGAATGGGGTGAACCATCTGCAACTGATCTGCTGTTGGTTCACGCCACTGGGTTTCACGGCCGCTGCTGGGACCAGGTCGTTGCCAACTTGGCCCCGGGATATCACGTGATTGCACCGGACTTGCGGGGTCATGGACGCAGTGAACGCCAGGGTCCATACATTTGGTCGTCGTTCGGTGCCGATCTGATTGCCTTGGCAGATGCCCTTGGGTTGGCTGATCTGGTCGGGGTTGGCCACTCCATGGGTGGCCACACGCTGCTGCAGCTGGCCATCGCGCGGCCGCGCCTATTGCAGCGCTTGTTGCTGCTTGATCCGGTAGTTTTCGAACCCGATGCTTATCCAAACGACCGTTACCGGGGCTTCGAAGCGCCTGAACAGCATCCGGTCTCTCGGCGTCGCAACCATTGGCCGGACTGGCAGGCCATGCAGGCTTCCTTAGCTGGCAAAGGCTCCTTCGGATTGTGGAATCCCGCTGTGATGCAGGACTATTGCCGCTACGGTTCGCTACCGGTAGCTGATGGGGTGGAACTGGCGTGCCCGCCAGTGGTGGAAGCAGCCGTGTACATCGGCAACACCTCTACCGATGTCCACGTTTCCCTGAGTCAGGTTCAGGCCCCTACCTGGGTGTTGCGGGCACCACCGCGCAGTCCAGGGGCGAGTCCAGAAATGGATTTTGCCAAATCCCCGACCTGGCCCGAGCTCGCGGCGAACTTGCCTCAGGGGCACGACGTGTTGCTGGCGGATCTCACCCACTTCATCCCCATGCAGCGTCCAGATCTGGTTGCCGACTACATCGGTGCCGCGGAGTCTTGAGCCACTGTCTTGGCCGCTGGCTGGTAATCCCAAAGTCCGCTGTAGCGACGGCCAATGAAGAAAATCAATAGAGAGATGAAGATTCCAGGCAGCAGTGCGTTGATGGGGCTTGCGCCCTCGATCAAATAGCCAAGCACCACTGCGCTGATGGGGGAAGAGACCATAAAGCTCAGGAGCAGGATCGACAGAATTTGGGCTCTTTCGTTGGCGGGCGCGAGTTCTTGCACCGTGGTTCGAACCAAGGTCGTGGTGACGCCCATGTTCAATCCCCAAATTACCAACATGAGATAGAACAACCAGGGCGCTGGTCTAAACCACAGAACCAGCAAGATCAGGATCCGCGTGAGTTGCATGACGAGAAACAGCCGCCCTGGCTGCTTCAGCGGCATGTACTTTAAGAGAATCAAGTTGGAGCTGATACTGCCGATGGTGAAGACGATCATGGCCTGAGCCAGGGTCGCAGCGCTGCCGCCGTAGACCTGAGTGACGA
>JBPCXR010000233.1:0-6596 GCA_051027215.1 Pseudomonadales bacterium
ATCAGGGCTAAGCCGAGCAGCGTGATAACGCCGCCCGCCAGAAAAAAGCCTAGAGGTGTCTTGAGCTTATCCACCAGCGCCCTCTCCGGTTCTTCAAGCAATCACATTAGTCTTTAGCCACTCAACGCGCTGTGAGGCTAGTCACCAGAATTCGCCAGCCTAAGGTCAATAGTGGACATGATTCCCTAACTCATCTATTTATGTCACATAAACGGTAGGTCCACCGTTTAGCATTCAGCAACCGGGACAGTGCAAATGAGAATTCTTATACTCTGGGCTTTGGTGGCCTATTATTTGATAACGGGGTTGTTCATTTCTGTGGCTCCCCTGGCCTTCTACGAAACCGGCCCTGGAGTGTCCGATACCGGCCCTTACAACATGCACTTCTTACGTGATGTCGGTTTTGCCTTCACAGTGAGTTCGGTGGGCATTGCCTATGGGCTCAAACGAAAGCTAAAACCGTTGTTGCTGTTCGGCACCGCATGGCTGGCTATGCATGGGTTGTTTCATCTCACCCTCTGGTTCTTGCATACGCACCCTGCTTCTTCTAGCGCTGTGATCGATCTGGTTCTCGTCGTATTACCGGCAGCAGTGGTCACCTATTTGAGCGCCACTTACCATGAGTCACAGCACGCTTAGATGAGCAGTCGCCAAAGTCTGCTTTCGGCTGTTAGCCGCACTTACTCTTCGATGAGATGGGCAACCAAGGCGACACGATCTCGAGAACGCCCCAAGAGCCCATAATAATAATCGGCGGCAGCATTTCGATTCCCGTACTTGGTTGCCATCGCTTCAAGTATTTGATTCGCTTCGTCTTCTGGAAGCGCATCAATTTTTCTTGCTTTGGGAATCCGCGTACTTACTTCACCTGCACGGGTAAATTGTAGCGGCCTAGCCGCCAGCAACGACTTCGCCGCTTCGGGCTCAGCATCATAGTAGACGAGCGGAGTTTCTTCGATATCGAGCACCCATAGTCTCGCTGTATGAGGGCCGCTGCTTGTATTGATGGCGAGTTCTACAACCTCACCCGATTCCCAGGTGGAGATGACGTAGTACAGGGTTCCAAACCACGCCAACACTGGAACTACCGCCAATCCGACACTAAATCCCAGGTCAAGTCTGGCGGGCTTCAGCCAAATCTTCGCAAGCAGCGCGACGCCGATGATTAGCGTAGCCCACGCTATCAGCCCGCCGCGATCTACGAGCAATATTAGGGCGACAACGACCGTTAGTCCGGCAATGAAGACGGCGCCTGTTCGAGATTTCGATTTCATTTTCGCAGTCTAGGTGCGCCTCGAATCTAAGGCAACACGACAGCTTTACGGCATTAGCAACCGTCCATGCTGGATCTTGCAATTCAGGAGGCGCAGACTGCTTATACCTCCGCGCAGATGAGTTAGATCATGAAACGACTTCTTGCACGTTGGCTCTTAAGTGCCAGTTTTTTCTTTCTGATCATACCGGCTTGGGCTGATCGGGCCGTGCTTAAGCTGTCTGTCGTCGATCGCGCCACGGGTGAACCCGTCGCGGCACGGGCACACGTTCGTGACAGTCAGGGCAACTTCGTCATTCCTGACGATGCGATCATGTTTGGCGGCGACTGCGACATGAGCGATGCCGGTGCCGGATTTACCGATCTAACGGCCGCGCTCAATGGCTTCACCCAAAGCCTGACTAACCCGTATACGGCCACACAACAGTTCTACCTTGATGGCAAAGCGACCTTGGTTGTGCCACCGGGACCGGTAGAAGTTGTGGTATTCAAGGGTACGGAGTACCAACGAGGCACTCTGCAGTTAGACATCAGCGCGAATGCAGAACTAGAGCGAGAGATACAACTGGATCGTTGGATCAATATGCCCGCCCAGGGCTGGTACAGCGCGGATGACCACATACACATACAAAGGCCCCACCCTGACCTTAACGCCAAGATCATGCAGCAAATGCGCGCTGAAGACGTGCATGTGGCGAACCTGCTACAGATGGGCAAGGTGCTGAACTTCAAAATTGCGCCCCAATATGAGTTCGGCCGCGGCGGTCATTACCAAGAGGGTCACTACATACTAGCCGCAGGCCAGGAAAATCCTCGCTCACACTATCTCGGGCACACCATCACTTTGGGTGCAGCCGAGCCGGTCTTCAACGCCGATCGATATCTAATTTACCGAGAAGTTTGGGAGCGAACGATCGACTTGGGCGGCATCAACGGTTTTGCTCATGCCATGGCAACGTCCGGGGGCCTATCGCCCTACCGCGGCGGGGCGCTTCTGCTTCCACACGACCTGATGCACTTTCTCGAGGTATTACAATTTAATCGAGGTGGGTACCAAGTCTGGTACGACGTGCTAAATCTAGGGTATCGCATAGCCGGGACTGCGGGTACGGATTATCCCTGTGCCGATCAGACGATTCCCGGCCACGAACGCTTCTACACTAAGGTAGAAGGCGACTTGACCTACGCAAAGTGGCTGGACGCCGTAAAAGGCGGTCGGACATTTGTAACAACCGGTCCCATTCTGGAATTCAAGATCGATGATTCCGAGATTGGTGATGAAGTCGTTCTACGCAAGCCTGGAAAGGTCCGCATCCGCGGCCAGGTGCGGTTCAACCCTATTAGCGATAGCTTTGGCGACTTAGAGCTTGTTCAAAACGGCGAACTGATAACGCAAATTCCCAACGTGGACGGACAAGATCGCATGGAATTGGATATCGAGCTCTACGTCGACAGAGACTCTTGGTTTGCCTTGCGGGCGGTGGGTTCGGAGCGTAGTTTTTCTGGCTTCGCGTCGCCCTTTCATTTTTCCCAACTGGGTGCCACGAGTCATGCACACACGAGCCCAATCTACGTGACGATCAAAAACGGGCCCAGTATCGCAGACAGTGCCGAAGCCAAAGCGGTGGCACAGAGTTTCCTAGCTCGATTAGCGAGTTTAGAAGACACGCTAAAAGAGTCCAATATTCAGACCTTAGGACCTTTGTTGGAGGTACCTGACTTCGATGGGGTACCGACCGAAACTTTGGTGAAGAATCGTGAGGCACTCTTAAACGAAATTGCGGTTGCCCGCGCGCATTTTGCCAAGCGAGCCCGCTAGCACTCGAATCCGACGTGCGAGAAGCTGATATAGAGCCCTATGCTAGACTCGGTCAACGCTGACAGGGAACGATTTGCATGTCACATACAGAAACCAGAACGGATGACGCAACGATTCCGATGCACGAGATTCCCACAGTTAACTGGCTAGAACTTGAAAGCAATCGCGACAAGTTTCTTCAAGACCTTCGCTATGCGCTTTCAGAATGCGGATTTCTGGTCCTGACCAATGCGCCTGGGCTGGATGATGAGTTTCAGCAGCGCGCTTTTCGCGAAGTTCGAGGTTTCTTCGATGCACCGATGGACATTAAAAAGACGGCTCACATCTCCAACACGCCCTACTTTCGAGGTTATACGTTGCCGACGCCAGCGGACCGCGGCCACGGTCAGGTGATCGAGAATTTTCAGTATGGTTTTGAACAAGAGCCACTGTGCGCCCACGACGATGCGTCCCAACCCATTCACAAACGTTTGTTTCGTGGGCCCAACACCTGGCCCAAGACAGACTCGATGCCTGGCTTTCGCCCCCTAATAGAAGAGCTCAACCTCACCTACCACCGTTTGACCCACCAATTGGGAGAGCTAATCGTTGAGTCACTGGGCGAAGACCCTGCTGAGTTTCGGCAGTACTTTGACTTCGAAGACCCGGACCTTGCAGCAAGCCTAAACCACAACTTTAGCCTGGATGTTTTTACAGAGGATGCACAGAAGGAAGTTCGTGCATCGTACGCGAAGTTTGAAAGTAAAAACGTGGGCGCTCATATTGATGGCCCGCCCTTCGTTGCTTTGCTAATCAACGACCGTCCAGGGCTGCAAGTAGTCGCCGGCGAGGGGCGGTGGATGGACGCTCCAGTGACCTGCCGGACGGCAGCAGGAGAATACAACGTACCCGTAATTCCTGGGTCAGTTATCGTTAATACCGGTGGCACGTTAATGCACCTGAGCGAAGGACGCTACTCTGCAACGTTGCATCGAGTAAACACGACCTTGATTCCAGATGGCGAGACGCGCGTATCCATGCCCTACTTCTTGATCCCAAAGATGGAAGGTGACCTAATACCGTTCGGCAAGTCTAAGGCTTCGGCGCAAGGCGCAGCTGGCTACAAGGCAGGACGCGATCGCGGCGCTAATGCCTGTGTTAATCGAATGGGAACCTTCCCACAAGTTACACGTCGCTGGTGGGTGGAGGAGTTCAAAGAGTTGAGTGAAAAGCAACAAGAAGAAGTTGAGGCTGAAACCGCTGCGGCCTATAAGCTGGCCGCGGAAAGAGGCAAGCGTTACCAAGAAAACTCCAACAAGTAGCTGCGGCCTTGTGTATTAGGCAAAGGCTTGCGCCGACTACTGCCGCGCTAAGCGCTGCATGTCTTCTGCAACGTCAACTTCGTCGATAATCTGCAGGTCCAATATCTTTTCGATCAGCTCTTAACGGCTGACCAGCCATCGGTGCCATCGAACTCGCCTTGATCGACGATCAATGTTTATGACCTGACGCGACCCGAACGGGATGAGGGCGTTAAACTAAACTCTGCTAGTTTCAAAGGCTGCAAAATGCTTCCGAAAAACGCACGTGCGATCGTGTCGAACGCATCGCCGCTGCAAGGAAATACCATCGAGAACGACGAGCGCGTGTCTTTTGGAATCGTCGAGGCCACGGACGTCGGAAGCACAGTGGCGGCAGTCGATTGGTCAGATTCAATCATCGATCGTTGCCGATTCGATAGCACCACAATCTCAGATTCCAGTTTCGAGAGAGTCGTCATACGCGACTGCGATCTGTCGGGTGTCACTTTCGTCAATTGTCTGCTCCGCGACTGCCTGATCATCGGTGTCAAAGCAAGATCCTATCTAGGGCTGGATAACTGCATCATCGACCGTGTGACTATGGCTCGAAGCCATGCCGACAGATTTGAGGTCCACAATTCACAAATCGCAGCGATTGAATTCGTTGCGGTTACTTCCCCACAGCTTACTTTCCACCAGTGCCAAGCCCACAAGCGAAGAGGGCGAATGTTGTTTGCAGATTGCAGGATTGAGCGAGTTGGTGGACTTGAAACTATGGGCAAGTCCGGCATCAGTGTAGTGCTTGATGAGCCGATGTGGCGAGAACTAGGGGACCACTATCTTCGAGAGCGCGGGATGCAACAGCTAGATGTTAGAGCGCCTTTGCACGAAGATTTACTCGATGAAATTGGTCAGGGCCTAGACCGACAGCGGCATTGAGTGTTTGAAAACGGCTGGTCGGAATCGGATGTCGCCATCTTTCAATCCGCTAGCCGCCACAGTCGATCAGTCTGACTGGTACTATGCCGACCCAGCGAGTTGGGAAAACGTCGATGTTTGAATACACACCTGCAGATATCGCAAATCAAATCGCGAGCCAACCTCTTCTTGTGGCCATCTGGCTACGAGTGTTGGGAGTCGTCAACTTAGCCAGTGCCTTCTTCTTGCGCCGGGTTCAAGCTCGCTGGGTATTGGGCGCTTTTCTCTTCATCGCTGCCACAAACATCCCGATCTTCCTCAGCTCCGGACTAACAAAACTTGGTTCAGTCCCGCATCTCATCGTTTGGATTCCTCTGATCATTTATCTGGCTCGCGAGTTCCGGTCCGGCCACATAGAGTTCAAGTCAAGCTTCGGTATTTGGTGCGTTATCGTACTGCTTGTCAATCTCATCTCTGTCGTTTTCGATGTGCGAGACAGTATTCAGTACTTGCAAGGCGACCATGAACCGATGACGGTTGACCCGAATGCTGAAGCACCGATCATGACGTTGCTGGCAATCGTGGCTTCCATCATTTTGGTATTTGGATATTCCTTCGGTTTCGGCAGACGCGACGCAGCGAATCAATAGGCGTCTATCTAGGGTCGAAAACGAGCGTTAGAACGTGTGGCGTTAATGGCAGGTCTCTGGTTGCGGAACCCGTGAAGGTACACGAGAAGTCACAGTTCGCGAAAAACGCTTCTTGTTAACTATTCACTGCTGTTGCCGCGTTCGCATCCTCTGTCAGCCCCGTATCGGCAAGAAAGGCCGCATCTTTCTTCGCCTGGTTTACCGCATCAGCTGATGGGGCTGCCCCGTATCGATGCGGCGGAACGGGAAACAGACGCGGACGTTCGGGCCCTGTGTCTCAATCACATTCAGGTTGTCATAAATCAGGTCTTTCCAGAATTCGTGGCTTATCCGCCTTATTAGACAATCCTCAAAGACATCCGTCTCGACCTGGAATCCGCTGCACAAATCGTTATTCCAGAGTTGCCGATCTAAGTATGTGCTTATTGAAGTCCGGTAAGCGAAGTCTCGAAGGTCGTTTGCTCAGCCGCATGGCTGAACAGTTTTGTTGAAATAGCTATCCCCTATTGAACAGTACCAGCACGCGATCACCCCATCCGGACATTGCGATGTCAGTCCAGCCGTCGCCATTAAGATCACCAGTTTCCAGAGTCCTGGCGCCACGCCCTGCTGTAAAGTGAATCCCTTCGTCGAAGGTAGAGCCGCCACGATTGAGT
>JBPCXR010000234.1:0-8045 GCA_051027215.1 Pseudomonadales bacterium
CGCGGGGCATGCAGCTGGCTCACGGCGTGGGCCCCATGCAGTTCGTTCGCGAAGTACGTCTGGACGCCATACGCCAGGCGCTTTTGTGTGGCCGTCCGGAGGAAACTTCCGTCACCCGGATTGCCGAGGATTTCGGATTGTCGCATCTTGGCCGGTTTGCTAACGCCTACCAGCGACGTTTCTGCGAACGACCCATTGATACCCTAAAACGGTACTAGCCTTCCGGCGTGATGACTGCGGGTAGGACACGGGGCCAGCGGTGGCGTTACTGCTTCAGCGGAGGGCACCCATGCGCGCAATGACTTGTCTCGTCATTTCTAATTTGCTGCTACCACCGGCATTTGCCAGCGGCGATGCGACGAC
Source organism: Pseudomonadales bacterium (assembly GCA_051027215.1). Taxonomy (GTDB): domain Bacteria; phylum Pseudomonadota; class Gammaproteobacteria; order Pseudomonadales; family Azotimanducaceae; genus CALHVX01. The sequence goes on from JBPCXR010000234.1 coordinate 364, forward strand.
TGCGCTCGAGGAGCGTTTGGCTGACGCACTGGAACTGATGCGATCCCAGCAGCATGCGCTCGCAACTCAGCAGCATGAGCTCATATCCCAGCGCAAGTTGCTCCTCGCCCAAGGCGAGAGTATTGCGCGTCTGCAATCCGCGCTGGACGATCTGCGCGGGTCCACTGAATCGGACACAACACCAGCAGAGGACCGATCCACCCCGCCACCGTTGGTCACCCGCTCCGATCGACCACAGCCCAGCGAATCTGGCAAAGTCGCGCCGCCCACTGGCCAGGAAGTTGCTGCCGATGCGAAGCAGGCGCAGCAAGATGACCCCACTCGTGCCATACAGGATTCGCTGCCTGGGGCCATCCGGCTCCCAGGTACTAGCGCAGTGATGCGTTGGGGTGGCTACGCCAAGAGCACGATCGTGCAAAATTTTGACCCGCTTGCCATTACCGATCGGTTCATTGTCGGTGCCATCCCTTCGGGCAACGTCCAAGGCATCGAAACAGAGACGGAAATCAACGTTTCCCAGTCTCGGCTCAATTTCGATCTTAGAGAGCCCACCGATGTGGGCACGTTGCGAGCATTCATCGAAGGCGACTTTGACGGCGATCGTGACACCTTTCGTCTGCGTCATGCGTTCGGCCAACGCGGCGCTCTGCTGATGGGCAAGACCTGGTCCGCCTTTGTAGATACCACAGCCTCGCCCGAAGAGATTGATTTCGAGGGTCTAAATGGACGCATTAACGTTCGTCAGGGTCAGTTGCGTTGGCAGCCTGGCATTGGCCGCAAATACGAACTGGTGATATCGCTGGAAGATCCCAATCCCCAGGTCACCAACGGCGAAGGGGTTAGCCAGTACCCAGATATTGTGGGCAGCGCAAGACTCAACGTCGGTGAGAAGATTCACGGGCGGATCGCATTGCTGCTCCGGCAGGTGCGGGCCCAATGGGACGAGAATCCTGGAGATACCAAAAGTAAGCTTGGCTGGGGAGTATCGCTCAGCGGCCACGTTGAGGTGCCGTGGCTTGATGAACGCGACAAAATACTGGTACAACTCAATGCCGGTACGGGCTATGGCCGCTATGTCAACGACTTGAGCAGCGTCGGTGATTTCGACGGGGTCTTTTCTGCCAATGGTCAGCTTGAACTGATCGACGTCTATTCAGGTTACATTTCCGCCCAACACTGGTGGCGGTCGAACATACGCTCCAATTTCACCTTGGGAATCGTTGATCTCGACAACCCAAACTTTGTCGATGATTCGTTTTATCGTCGCACCTATCGCGCCTCCAGCAATCTGATCTGGTCGCCCACACCGCGTATGGACATCGGCGCAGAGCTGCTCTGGGGCCGGCGTGAAAACGAAGACGGCAGCAAGGGCGACGCCACCCAGTTGCAATTGGCGACGAAATTTCGTTTCTGAGTTTGAATCACAACAATACAGCCATACTGTCGAAAAGCGGTAGCACGACCGCGTCCGCCCAAGGTATTTCGCGGTACAGCAGAATCAGTCCGAAGACAGCCACGTAAACAGTGCGCAAACGTGTGTATTCAGGGTTTGTCTGACTAACGGCCATGGCGATCAAGAGCCAGCCGAAGCCGGCGACTGTCGCAATCGCATAGGTAACCACACAGAACGTCAGCAGCAGTGCATTGCGGTAGCGCGATAGCCAGTAGCCTGGGGGGCTGAGAAACGCTACGGCGATAGCGGCATTCAAGAAGATGTTCCACCACGACGCCAGTTGCGCGAGCATGACGAACTGCCTGGGCTCGGGTGGCACATCAATAGTAACCGGCATGCCGCCATCGGCGTGGGCGCTGACAAATTCCCGCAAGCCTTCGAACTGCGACCCACTCAACCCTCCGACGATCTGCGCAAAGCTTTCGAACCTGGGGTCAGTCAACATCGTTACCCGAAAAAAGAGCCCGCTGGCGTAGTCACTTGAAGGCGCAAGCTTCCAAAACGTCGCCCAAGCAAACACCAACCCGATCAGCCAGCGTGCATTGCGTGCCAGGCTAGGCTGTGGGTTGTCGGAGAGCACGGCAAGACCGCAGGCGAGACACCAGTAGCTCAGCAGATAGGCGTGGTTGTCCGATAGTGGCCAGTCGGCGATTACTCTAGCGGCGGTGAGCAGAGCCAAGCAAAACCACAACGCGGGGTGCGCCAGCGCGCGCCGCCACACCAGGCCCGCGGCGGCGAGCAGCAGCACAGCCCAGCGCATCCACCATGGCCCAACAGGCTGCAGCAACAGATCGAGCAAGGTGAGCTGCAATGCGAGCAGGACTGGCGCGCTTGTTGCGGGTGCTATCTCTGCTTTAGCGCTTGGCACCGTCATCCGATCGGTAGTGCCGCAGCACTCGGCTTTGTGGCCTTAGTCGCTCTCGGTCGTATCGCTTCGACCAGACCTGGATTTCGATACTGCTCCCAGACGCGATCAAGCCGTGCTCAGTTAGCGCTGTAATCAGGTATCGCATTTGGCGATCCCCTGGCAGAGCCAGCACGCTACGCACCGCATCTGCAAGCTCATAGGGTACCGCCAGCTCGCGACGCAGTGCTGCCGTCGTTTGGTAAACATGCAGATGCCGATCGGTGGCAGCGTCGGTAGTGGAGAACATGCCGAAGCCGCCGCCAGACCACGGACTTAGGTCGTCGTTATATACCAAGCGCGCTTGGTTGAGCGCCACACACAGCAAACACACTATCGGCAGGGCTTGCGCCCAACGTACAAGCAACTTCGGCACGACGACTGGGTTTCGCCAGGAACTAGTAGCCGGGTGGCGGTGCTACGATCACGTACACAACCGTGCCGCCCTGGTACACGCGCTCGTAGTAGCTACCACCACAGCTGTAGTAGCTAACACCATTGGCTATGATGACCGTCGAGCGACAACTGAGCGATCGAAAAGCCGCATAGGTCAAGTGCCGGGCCCGGTGCCGGCGCACCCTGTCTTCCCGGAACTCGTGGCGCTCCTTGCGCACGTCGTGGTGAACCTCACGCCGGTTGTCGCGCCGATTATCGCGTCGGTTATTGTTATGGCCGCGGCGTGAGCGACTCACCGATCCGCTGGCGGCAGGACCACTGCGCATCGCACCGCCACCCCGGCCGCCGCCGCCCCTCGCACCTTCGGCGTACTGTGGGGTCAGCGTTAACATTGTGCCGCCAAGCGCGAAGGCAAGCACCAGAACCTTGAGACTCCTGGTCATGATAAGCGTGTTCATAGCGCCTCCTCACTCGCCTCTGCCGAGGCATCGAACAGACCAAATCGAATTCGCTCCGAACCTTCGGGTGGGGAAAATTCAAAGGCGGCATCGGAGCCTGTCGGCGCCGTTTCCCACTGCAGAAACTGGGCCCAGAATTGCGGTTGGCCCGGCTCTTCGTGGTAGGTAATCACAACGCGAACCGGCAAGCTGGTCGCTTCGTTGATCCAGATCTGATAATCCACTCCGGGCTTGCGCAGCGCGATATGATGACCCGGCTGACCATCGATCGTGCTTGGCCCAAGATCCCGAGCCTCGGTAACGCCGGCTGCCAGCGCAATGCTGGGATCCGCCGCGAAAAAATCGGAGGCGGGCACAGAAATACCGAGTTCCCCCGTCACCAGGTCGATGGCGGCATCGATGTCCCCTGGTTGCGCAACGCTGGCATAGACGTTCTGCTCGCGGTCGTAGGCGTTGATGTTGGTGCCATCAAAGACCAGCTCTCCGGCGAGCCCGGAGCGTGCCTCGAAGGTCAGCCGCGCCCGATCAGGCCGGAGAATTGCGGCCGTACGGCGGCTGCCGAACTCGACTTTCTGCCCCGATGGCTGCAGCACATCGAAGCCAGTTTCCATGGTCAACGCAAACTGAGGCAAGCTGGCGACCTTACTCGTCATCTGTTTCAGCAACGTGACTGCATTCTCCTCGATCTCACCAGCGGCAGAGGTGGACTGCGCTTCGACAGCGCCGTCGGTCTGCTCGAGCCCTGCTGCCTGTTGCGGCTCTGCATCCATTTGCGCACTCGATTCTGCCCCTGGACCACAACCGGCCAGCAGCATGCACAACAGTCCCCATCGCAGCGGATACCGGATCTTCATCTCAATCTCCTTTCCTTGACCATGTCATCCCGATCTCCAGCTGGATGATGTCGCGGCTGGTGTATTCACCTGTTACCGAACCGAGTCCAGGTACCGCAGGCGACGTGACTGGAGCATCCCCGACACCGAGATAACTGACGGTCGCGCCAAGCGTTCTGTTTTCGGACCATTGCCATTCGACGCCGACGCCCAGCGACCAAACTGAGTCCAACCTGAGTGACAATGTTCGAACATCATCATCGATCATGTCATCCACATAGAGTCCGCCTACACCGAGCATCCAGCGCTCGTTCACCGGCCAGGTGTAACTGGCAGAGACGGCAATGATGTCGTCGTATTCGACATTGTTGTCGGAGATACTGGTCCCATTAACGTACTTTTCTGCCAACTTGAAGCGACTGAAGTCGGACCAGACAGCGTCGAATGTCACCGCATGACCATTGCTGAACTCGTGATAGATACCTGCGAGCACCGACTGCGGAGTACGGCTAGACAGATCAATGTCTGCGTTAATCAGACCCGCACTCGACAGCAGCATTTCGGTGTTCGGCCCGAGCCCAGAAAACTTTGCGTCACCTTCTAGCTCTGGATCCAGTTCCGATCGATATACAAGACCGACCCGAGTACGATCGGTAAACTCATAGAGCGCCGACAAGCCAAAGCCAACGGTCGTTCCATCTGCTTCAAGCTTCATGCTTCCTTCACCAAAACCCGGATCCAGTGGGTTCAACACCACCCGTTCCTGCTCATAGCTTGTGTAGGTGAGCGCTAGGCTGGCTGAGATGGAAAGCTTGTCATTGACGCGATAGGCAAGACTCGGAAAGGCGCTTACGTAAATCAGATCGTAGCTTTCCACGAAATAGCGGCCGGGCCAATCACCGAAGTCCTCCGAAAGGCCGCTTCCCAAAATGGTGAAACCGAACGTGAAATCCTCATTGATCGGCTGAATCAGGTAGCTTGTTGGCACCAGCGTCGTGTTGGTGTCATCGGATTTGAAGGTTCTTCCGGAGTTGCCGACGTCCCCTTCCCAGGTGTTGTCGCTAAAAAAGGCCAACACCTCGCCATCCCAGGCGCGTTTTTTAAAGCGGGTCATTCCGGCCGGATTATTGCCCGCGGTGGCAGCACTGTCTGCCGAGGCTACGATTCCACTCATTCCCGGATAGGGTCGAGCACTGGCGGTTGAAGCCGCAATCGCAAGGCAAACTGTGAGCGTTAGTGAACAAAGAACTTTCGTTTGCATGGAGATCCCCTTCTGGTCAAGGCGCCATGTTCGAGCGGTACAGCAACCGATTAACTCTCCGCTTGCAGTCGACCGAGTGTTCGCAAAGTGTCATGGGAGATTGAATTTGCCTATCCGAAATGGGACATGCCATGGTCGACGCAACTTGTCCCAACGCGGATATCGCAGATCGGTGACCAGATCAAAATTGCAGCTGACGGAGTACCCATGATGCCGCCATTGATGGACAGTCTGAAGTGCTAGCAATGCAGGAAATTAGACAGGGAGTAGTGGAATGATCAAGCGATTAGCAGCAATTTCGAATTGGTTGGTAGGGATACTGGTTTTCGCCATCGCCTCACCGGCACTGGCGGAGCTTGACTTGTCACTGCTGCACAGCATCGACCCTAACTTTTCTAAGAACTCCTCATCGACTGCGGTGGCTGCGCCCACTCAGTCCGCGGCAGGTTCGCGCTTAAAGCTTAATTGGGACGACGTCGCGTTGACCGATGCATGGCAGAGCACGGGCGCACGCGACGAAACTCGTTTGTGGCAATCCGCAGAAGCGCCTGCAGAGTCCGGTGGCACCGGGGCCGAAGACGCATCCGCAGACGCAATCGATCCGCAATGCGCTCGATTTGCAGCCGATAAAAACGCCGACATCGGCGACATCATTCGCGCTGGCTGTAAGCCAACAATCGGACAAATGTCCGCACTCATGGATAACCCGCTCGGCAATGTCGCCATGCTGTTCAACCAATTTGACAGCTACAGAATGGAGAACCCGGCCAACGGCGAAGAGGCCATCCAGGGTAACTTTATGGGCATCATTCAGTTTCCCAAACGCCTTAACGACAACTGGAACCTGATCAATCGCATCATCTATAACGTTGCATCCGCGCCGATTGATCAAAGCGATCTCGACGACTTCAACCCAAGCACATTGCCCGGCTCAGGATTAACGCCGCCGTCTAATGGCGCTCCAGCGCCCATCGATCTCTTCGATGGACGAACGACGAATTTTGGCGACACCTATTACAACGGATTGTTCTCACCGTCAGAAGGTATCAAGATGGGGGAAGGCACCTTCCTATGGGGCGCCGGTTTCGATCTCGGTTTCCCTACGGCAGCCAGAGACGTCTTAGGCGGGGATAAGTATACGGCCGGGCCCTCTGCGCTGGGCGTGTATATGGGACCAAAATGGAAGATCGGCGCTTTGGTGCAGCAGTATTGGGACTACGCGGGCGATAGCGACGCCAGCGACGTCAACCTGACCAACCTGCAATATTTTATCTTCTACAGTCTTAATGAAACGACCTCAATCGGCGCAGCGCCCGTTGTCCTGGCGAACTGGGAGCAGAGCGGCAGCGAAAACGTCTGGACGGTGCCCATCGGCATCGGTATCAACAAGACCTTTCAATTCGGCAAGGTGCCCGTGCGGATCGGACTGGAAGCATTCTATTCCGCAATTCAACCCGACGATGTGATTGGTTCTAAGTGGAGCTGGCGTTTCTATGTCATTCCCGCTGTGCCATCGGCCCTGTTCAAGTGGATGAACTAAGTCAGCCGAGTTGATGGGTTTAAGATGGCGAACGGCCACACATTCGTGCACGCTCGCCTATGGCGCCACAATGGCCTCCATCTCGCCAAAGCTGGGTTCCGCCCCAATCTGTTCCAGCGCAGCGCTACATAGGTCGCCGGAGGAAAGGTAGCGATCCCACACACCCTTGGCGACAACGGTCACGCCTCGCGAAAACACCGCGGCAGCCCCAGTCACCACAGTGGGCAACGGGTTGATCCGCCAAGTGGGATTGGTGAACGTTCCACTAACCTTGACGTAGGGATTCACCAGAGTCGACAAGCTCAAGCCGGAACCACCAACCGGCTTAGTACGAAATCCAAAGTCGATGGTTTCCGTTCCAAAATCGACCTGCCCAGTGCTAATGATGGTGAAGGTGTTCGATTCCAATGCGGCTACGTCCGCCTCGGCGACGCCGGCTTTGACGGTAAGCGCGACCACGCCGCATTGCTGACTAATTTCGGACAACGGTTCACTGAAAGAAATCACCTGGGGTATCACCTGCATCGCCAGATCGTTAAACAGGAACCCGCCTCCCCAATCGTAGATGCGGCCCTCACTGGCGTGCCAGCGGAATGTACCGTTGGCGCTGGCGGCAAGTTCGCGCAAGCTTGTACCAAACCCACGCAGTTGCGCATCGATGTTGATCAACGGCGTGTCGCTGCCCTGGATCTGCACTCCGCGCCCAATTGCCGCGAGTTCTACGAAAGAACCTTCCGCGCGCTCTTCAACCACAAGGCTCGCATCCAACGTGCCGGGTCCCAGCTCGAGCCGAATCGGGTTCAGTTGCCAGGTGTTGCCGTTACTGCGGAAGTGTGC